>JAHDWG010000603.1:2668-3335 GCA_023384495.1 Caldilineaceae bacterium | reverse complement strand
CTGGCCCCTCGCGCCGGCGCGGGTAGGGGTGTAGCGCCAGGTGGTCAAACGGACGGGCGCCGTGCAGATGGGCGTCCAGCTCGGCATAGACCGCGGTGAGATAGTCGTGCGAGTCGGCCCAGGCGCTGGCCAGCCCGCCAAAGAGCACACGCGCCTGCGGATTGGCCCGTTTGATCCCCTGGTGGGCGGCCTGGAGCAGATGGGCATACCGTTCCGGCGGCAGGTAGGCGCCCTCGGCCAGATTCGGTTCGTTCCACACCTCCCAATGGGCAATACGCCCGGCATAGTGGCGGGCCAGAAATTCCGCCAGGCTGGCGAACTCGGCGCGATAGCTGGCGATGGTCGCCTCATCGGCGCGATCATAGTCGTGACGCAGCAAGGTTTCGTGGTTGAGCAGGCCCAGCACGCTGATGCCGTGGGCGCAGAGCGTGTCGATCATGCGGTCGTAGGCGTGCAGATCGACCCCGCCGCGCTGCGCCTGAAACCCCATGCGCACCCAGTGGACGCCGGCTGCGGCCAGCCGCTCCACCGCCACCGTGTCGCCGGCCCGAATCATGGGCGCGGGGATGGGCGTGGTGGGGTCGTAGGGTGCGAGGATCACCCCCTTGTCCCCGGCGTCGAGCGCACCACAGCGGGCTGCCGGCAGCCCGCGCCGCCCGCGCGGGTG
>JAHDWG010000603.1:2409-2653 GCA_023384495.1 Caldilineaceae bacterium | reverse complement strand
AAACCTGGAACTCATCCAGCCAGACCCCAGCGCCTGGCGATAGATTGTCCTGATGCTCGAAGAGCCACGCAACCCAAAGACGAGTCGCGCCGGGTTGCGAAATCTGCACGCGCTGCGCCAGCCGGTCACCGGCAAATCCGGTTGCGTTCATGCCATGAAAGGTTGCCCCATCACTCGACACGCCAAAAAAGAAGCTTGCGCCGGGTAGGCCCGCCAGAGCCAGGCGATCCGTATAGTGTGCCCA
>JAHDWG010000603.1:0-2399 GCA_023384495.1 Caldilineaceae bacterium | reverse complement strand
GAGCGTATCATCCGTATCGAGGTCAAAAGGCCCACAGACAAGCCAACTGTTTTGCGGGGCGGGGGGTGTGGCTCCATGCCCAGTGGGCGCGTCTTGCGGGCCGCGCCATGCGTGTGGCGCATTGCTCGCCGTGCGGCATACATCGGTTGCTTGCTCCTTGCTGGGCGCCAGAACTGCGAGTTGACGCCACCCATCGATGAGCGGTGGGTGCAGGGGTGATTGATCAGGCAAGGCGGCTTGTACGGGTGGAGCAGCCGGATTGGGCAAGGGCCGTATCGGAAGGGGGCCATGATAGCGGCGTTGGCTGGGGCGCAGCGAGAGATGGGGCAGCTGATCCGCCGGCGGCGCCACGATGGAGAGGGCGGGCAACCGTTGCCCGTCGGTCGCCGTCAATGTCGTAAGCAGGGGGCGCACCGGGCGCCCGGCTGTGGGGGAGAAGGCCGCAACCCGGACAGACGCGCGTCCCGGCGAGGGGTAGGGAGACGCCGCGTACCGTTGAAAAGGGGCGTGTTCAAAGGGAAAGGGACGGTGGATGGCCCCTGGCGCCGGCTCAATCGGGGCAGCCGCATGGAGCGCCAGGCTGGGCCACTTGAACAGAACCAGGCTTAGCACGATCGATGTGACCGCAACACCTAGCGTGTACCACCACCGCCAATCGGCCATCGCACAGAACAATCAACTCAATAGACGGTTAGATAGCGCTCCAGCTCCCACTGGCTCACATAGAGGCGGTATTCGTTCCACTCTTGCGTCTTGGCCTCCACATAGCGCTCGTAGACGTGCTGGCCCATGGCGCTCTGGATCACCTCATCGCGCCGGAGCTCATCAATGGCCTGGCCCAGGTCACCGGGCAGCGTATCGAGGCCGGCCCGGTTGCCGTCCACATTGTAGAGGTCCTCTTCGGCAGGGAGAGGGGGCTCCAGCCTGCGTTTGACGCCATCCAGCCCGGCGGCAAGCATGACGGCAAACGCCAGATAGGGGTTGGCGCTGGGGTCGGGGCAACGGAGTTCACAGCGAGTGCTGCGATGACGCCCGTGGCTGATGCGCGGGATGCGGATCAGCGCGCTGCGGTTGGTGCGCCCCCACGAAATGTAGACGGGCGCTTCGTAGCCGGGCACCAGCCGTTTATAGCTGTTGACCAGCGGCGCGATAATAGGCGCAATGGCCTTGGCGTGAGTCAACTGGCCGGCGATGAAATAGAGCGCCGTCTGGCTCAACCCATACTCGTTATCGGGGTCGTACATGGCCGTGTCGTTGCCGGCAAGATTCCAGAGACTCTGGTGAACATGCATGCCCGAACCGCTGATCCCCGCGATGGGCTTGGGCATAAAGGTGCAGTGGAGGTTGTTCTTCTGGGCAATGGCTTTGAGCGTGATGCGGAATGTCATAGCTGCGTCGGCGGCGTTGAGCGCCGGGCCATAGCGGAAATCAATTTCGCTCTGGCCAATGGCCACCTCGTGGTGCGACGCCTCCACATTGATGCCCAGCGCCTGAAGCGCATCCACCATCTGCCGGCGTACATTGTTGGCCTGGTCGGTGCTGACGTCGAAGTACCCTGCCTGGTCGTGGGGAACCAGCGGCATCAGGCTGCCGTCGGCGTGCCGTCGGAAGAGAAAGAACTCAAATTCAGGCCCCACCTGATAGCTCAGCCCCAGCTCAGCAGCCGCCGCCAGTTGTCGTTTGAGCACGTAGCGAGGGTCACCATCAAACGGCTCGCCGTCGGGGGTATAGACATCGCAGATCACGCGTGCGGTGGAGAGATCCATATCCCACGGCACCACGGCGAACGTCTCCAGGTCGGGCACCAGGTACATATCGCTCTCGGCAATGCGAGCGAAGCCTTCAATCGAGCTGCCGTCAAACCAGACACCATGGCTGATGGCTGTGTCCCAGTGGCCGACGGGGATCGTGACATGCTTGGCCGCGCCGATAATGTCCGAGAATTGTAAACGGATAAAGCGAATATCATTGCGTTTGATAATTTCATCAACGCGTTCGAGTTGTTCAGGTGAATGGACCACGCTCATGCTTTTCTCCCCTTGAGGACCGACGCCGCCATTGTAGCATCAATGCAGGCCAGCGGCAACTCTAGATCGGGCGCCGTCTTGGCCCGATCTAGAGTTGCCCCATCGCAAACACCCCAGACGCCAAACACGCTAAAACCGAGGAATCCGCCTGCGTGCGGACTCCTCGCCCACGCTCATTGCGCCAGACCACTGGCCTGTCTATTTCGCGTTTTGGAAATCGTAGTAGCGACTTTAGTCGCTTGTGCATCTGTGCGGCTAAAGTCGCTACTACAGGTGAACCCCAAAATTTAGTACTTCACGATTTCCGCTCAAGACGGGTCCGTGACCCGTCGTCGGGCCGGTCACGGACCGGCCCGGAGCACATGAATCGTG
>JAHDWG010000602.1 GCA_023384495.1 Caldilineaceae bacterium | reverse complement strand
TACCGCACGCCGGTGCATGTGGCGGCCAACGGCTTCCCCCGGCTGGACAAGCGCGCCGAGGTCGCCATCAATTTCACGGCGCTCTTCAACGCCATCGGCCAGCCCAACGGGTTCAACCGCGACTCGCTGCGCGTGGTCGAGGTGAACAGCAGCGGCCAGGTAACCGACGCCAACGTTCCCTTTGTCTTTGCCAACGGCAGCGGCTACAACGCCAACAGCAACGCCCACGGCCTGCTGACGATCCAGATGAAGGGGAGCACGGCGGCCAACGGCGTCCGCTACTATCAAGTCTATTGGGACACCACCGCCAAGAGCTTCACCCCACCCAGCCACAGCGTCCCGGCGGATATCGAGCCGATTCCACGCCCGCTGGTGGTCTGGCAGGGTGGCGCACAGACCCAGAGCCTCGGCTCGTCGCCCAACGGCCCCAATACCACCTTCAAGGTCACCACCAGCGCCGAACTCGCGACCACCTTCGAGCCGGGCACAGCCTATGTCCTCAATACATCGGTGGTGGGCGCCGGCGTGATCGAACGGGACCCTCCCTACCCCGCATTTGCGCCTGGGGATGGGGTGGTGCTGACGGCCACGGCGGAGGCGGGCTGGGCCTTTGTGGGCTGGAGTGGCGACGCCAGCGGAGATCAGCCGGTGCTGAACCTGGTGATGGACCAGGCGAAGAGCATCACCGCCAGCTTCAAGGAGATCGTCGCCCTCAACCTCGACCAGGTGGGCCAGGGGCAGGTGACGGTGGACCCCCAAAAGGGGCAATACCTGGCGGGCGACGAAGTGACGCTCACCGCCAGCGCGGCCAAGGGCTGGGTCTTCACGGGGTGGAGCGGCGCTGTGATGAGTGAAGAGGCGGCCATCACGCTCACCCTCGACGCCGACACCAACCTGACGGCCACCTTCACGGCCATCCGCAAGCTGACGGTGGAGACGCAGGGCCAGGGCCAGGTGACGGTGGAGCCGACGCCGGCCTTCTACCTCGACGGCGACGAAGTGACGCTGACGGCCACGGCGGAGGCGGGCTGGGTCTTCGCCGGCTGGGGTGGCGATGTGACGGGCGAGGAGGCGACCATCACGGTCACTCTCGACGCCGACAAGAGCGTCACCGCGACCTTCCTGGAATTGCACACGCTGACGACGGAGGCTGTGGGGCAGGGGACGGTGGTCGTCTCACCCGACCAGGCCGACTATGTGCATGGAACAGCCGTTACCCTCACCGCGGTTGCGGAGGCGGGCTGGGCCTTTGTGGGCTGGGGCGGTGACCTCAGCGGCGACGCCAACCCGGGTACGCTCACCATGGACGCCGACAAGAGCGTCACGGCCACGTTCGCCCCGCTCTACCCGCTCACCGTCACCGTGGTCGGTGAGGGCGGTGCGGTCGAACGCACGCCCGACCAGGCCGAATATGTGGCCGGTGCGCAGGTCACGCTCACCGCCACCGCTGCGCCGGGCTGGCGTTTCACAGGCTGGAGCGGCGATGCGCAGGGCAGCGAAGCCAGCGTCATCGTCACCATGGATAGCGCCAAGGCCGTCACCGCTACGTTTGTGGAAGAGGAGTATGCCCTCACCCTCACCCCTCAGGGGCAGGGAACCCTCACCGCCGACCCGGTCCAGCCTTTCTATCGTTACGGCGACGAGGTCACCCTCACCGCTACCCCTACCCAGGGCTGGTTCTTCATGGGCTGGGGCGGCGACGCCACCGGCAGCACAAACCCCCTCACCATCGTCATCGATGGCGACAAGAGCGTCACGGCTCAGTTCGCCGACGTGGCCTTTACGCTGACGGCCAACATCACCGGGGGCGGTGAAGTGGTGGTCACGCCCAATCTGCCCCACTATGCGCCGGGCGCCCAGGTGGCGGTCGAGGCCAGGCCCGAGGCCGGCTGGCTCTTCATGGGCTGGAGCGGCGACCTCACCGGCAACACCAACCCGGCCACGCTCATTATGGATGGCAACAAGAGCATCACCGCCAACTTCATGACCGAGGGTGGACGCACGCTGGCGGTCACCGTCATGCCCCAGGGCGGCGGAACGGTGACCCGTAACCCTAATCTGCCCTTCTACGAGAATAACCAAACGGTCACGCTCACTGCACAGCCGGCGGAGGGTTGGTTCTTCACCGGCTGGAGCGGCGACCTGAGCGGCGTCAACAACCCCGCCACCCTGCTCATGAACGGCAACAAGAATGTGGTGGCCCACTTCTCGAAAGACCCGCTTACGCTGGCCGTGCAGGTCAACGGGCGCGGGGATGTGGTCGTCACCCCCAAGAAGGCCGCCTATGAGCCGGGCGAGACGGTGACGTTGCTAGCCGTGCCCGACCTCGACAGCGCCTTCCACGGCTGGGGCGGCGACGCATCGGGCAACGCCAACCCGTTGACGCTGGTCATGAACGGCGCCAAGACCGTTGTCGCCTCCTTTATTGATGTGGACCTGCCGCCCGGGGTGGTCTCCGACAGCTTCAACCGCTGTGCGCTCAACCAAAGCGCCTGGCGTTTTGCCAATCCTGCCGGCGATGGCGCCTATGCGCTCAACGGCAAGCAGCTTCTGCTCAGCGTCCCCGGCGGCGCCGAACACATGCTGTGGACGACGTACGGGTCGCCTGCGTTGTTGCAAAAGGTGGGGAACGGGAATTTTCAGTTGGAGGTCAAATTCGACTCACCCGTCGAGCAGCGCTTCCAGGTGCAAGGGATCGTGGCGCAGGCCGATGAGGAGAACTGGCTGCGCGCCAATGTGCAGAGCGACGGCAATGTGACGACGCTCTTTGTCGGCCGCAAGCAGGCTGGCGACCAGCCGCGCACCGTGGCCCATATCGAGCTGCCCAACCAGCAGCCGCCCTATTACCTGCGCATGACGCGCACCGGCGACCGCTGGACCGTGTCGCACAGCAGCGATGGGGCCAACTGGCTCACCGATGACCGACACAATAACTTCAAGCTTGCGCTGGCCGTGGACGAAGTGGGCCTCTTTGTGGGCAACGCAACCACCCAAAACGGCAACCCGACGCGCATCCCGGCCCACACGGCGGTGGTCGACTACTTCCGCAACACGGCGGCCCCTGCCACCGCCATTGCCGATGTCATCCCCAACCATCGGCCCGTGATGGTGCAGGGGCGCGGCGTGGTGAACAAGAACCCGCTCTGTGGCAGCCCCACCACGTTGACCGCCGTGGGCGACCCCGGCTGGAGCTTTGTCGGCTGGAGCGGCGCGGCCAGCGGCGATGCGGCTGAGACGCAAGTCTCCTTCGGCGCCGGGGATGTGGTCACGGCGACCTTTACGGCGGCGCAGTATACGGTGGCGGTGGATGTGGTGGGCGAGGGTGCGGTGGAGGTCAGCCCGGCCA
>JAHDWG010000601.1 GCA_023384495.1 Caldilineaceae bacterium | reverse complement strand
AGAATCGGTATTGTTGAATCACCGGGCTAAGCAATTGTGCATCTAACGCCGCAACAACAGGCAATCGTCGACCATAATCTAGGCCCTGCGCTCGTTTTTGCCGTGGCCGGCGCCGGCAAAACCACGGCCATGGTGCAACGCATCGCCCGCCTCGTGCGCGAGGGGGTCTTTCGGCCCGAACAGATTCTCGCCACCTCATTCAACCGGGCAGCGAATGAGGAGATCACGGCGCGCCTCAAGGCCCACCCCGGCGGCGACCGTGTGCAGGTGCGTACGCTCCACGCGCTGGGCTATCTCATCGTGCGCGGGGCGCACCGCCGCAAGCTGCTGCCCCACGTGCGCCTCGACTTGCTGCGCGATGGCGCCGAAGGGGCGGAGCGCCAGCTCCTCTACAAGGCGTTGGCCGAGGCGCGCCAGCGTCGCGTCCCCTATGTCGACGAACTCAACCGGCTCGACCCAGAAGACTTTCTCAGCTATGTGGGCGCCTGCAAGGGCAATTTGCACTATGCCGATCTCAAAGGCGCCCAATTGCCCGAGGCCGCACAAGCTGTGGCGCAACAGGCGCGCCCACCCGCCGGGCTGGCCTGGTATCTCGACCTCTATCGGCTCTATGAGCAGGTGCGCCGGCAGGAAGGGCTGCTCGGTTTTGACGACATGCTCATGACGGGCTGGGAAATCCTTGTGCGCCATGAGGTGGTGCTGGCCGAGCTGCGCGCTCAGATCCAGTGTGTCCTCGTCGACGAATACCAGGACATCAACCTGGCGCAGGCCGAGATCCTCGACCTGCTCACCTCGCCCCAGCGCAACTACATGGCCATCGGCGACGATGACCAGACCATCTACGAGTGGCGCGGGGCCAGCCCACGCTTCATCCTCGGCTTTGAGGAACGCTACAGCGCCCAGGTCTATTACATGACCGACAACTTCCGCTGCAAAGCATCGCATGTTGCGCTGGCCAACCGGGTGATCGAACACAACCAGGTGCGCCGCCCCAAGCGCCTGGGGCTGACCCAGGGCTTTGACGGCGGGACCTATCTGCATGTGGAGGCCAATGCCGAACAGATGGGCCGCCACATTGCCGACGAGATCGCCGGCGCGCTGGGCGTCGGCTACCGTCACGACCAGATTGCGATTCTGGTGCGCATTTACGCCCAGACGCCGCCGGTCGAGCAGTTTCTCATTGCGCGCAACATCCCCTATCAAGTGGTGGGCAGCGAGCCGTTCTATGAACGAACCGAGGTGCGCGTGCTGCTCGACTACTGTCACGTGGCCGAGGCCGAGCGGCTGCTCGAAGCCGGCGCCTCCCTCAGCGACGAACAGGCGCAGGCGTTCCAGCGCGCCTGGCGCGCGATCTACAACCAGCCAACACGCTACCTGAGCCGCGCCCTGGCCGACAAAATCGGCGACTTTGTGGTGCGGAGCCAATTGCCGTTGACACGCGCGCTCGCCGCGGCCCAAGGACAGATAGGTGAGCGGCAGGCAAAGGCCCTGGGCCGGTTGGCCGACGATCTGCGCTGGCTGGCGAGCGCGCTCGCCGCCCGCCGCCTGGCAGAAGCCACCCTGCGCCAGTTGGACGAGCGACTGCAATACCGCGCCTATCTCAAGGGCAGCAGCGGCTTCCCTGAAACCGGCGCGGCCAAGGCGGCCAGCATCACGGCGCTGCTCGACTATGCCGCGCGCAAAGGGACGATCCCCCAGTTTTTGCAGCATCTCGAGGCTCTGGCCACAGCCCATCAGCAGATGATCACCGACCCCAACCAGCCCACGGTGACCATCACCACCATGTTTCGCGCCAAGGGGTTGGAGTGGCCGATTGTCTTTGTGCCCCATTGCAACCAGGGCGCCATCCCCTATGAAAGGATGGCAAGCCTGGAAGAAGAACGGCGCCTGCTCTATGTCGCCATCACCCGTTCGCGCCACATACTCCACCTCCATACGCTGCGCGGCCAGCCTATCACGCAGTTTCTCGAAGAGGCCAGCGCAGCCAGCACGCTGGAGTGGGTGGCGGCGATCCAGCGCGCGCTGGCCAGCGAGCCGGGCAGTTGGCGCACCGACGAGATGGTGGGGCTGGCCGTTTTGTCGCAGCGGCTGGGGCTGTCCGAATACTTCCGCACCTGGTGGGATGCGCCACCGCAACAGAAACAGCGTATCGCCCGGCTGGCGCTGCGCATCTTGCAGAGCATCGACAAACATGAGCTAGGCCAGCAAGTGCGCATGTTGCCGGGCGACGACCAACTCTGGCGCGAGCTGGCCGGGTAGCCAGCCCGGCAATCGTCCATCGTCCATCGTCCATCGTCCATCGTCTATCGTCTATGGTCAACTACTCGCTATTCTTAACGTCACTCTGGGTAGGGATTGTGTTTTGCGCACCGCCGGGGGCAATCACTGCCGAGGCCATCCGCCGCGGGGCGGCGCGCGGGTTCCGCCCGGCGCTGTTAGTTGAATTCGGCTCGCTGGTGGGTGACGCCACTTGGGCGGCCCTTGCGCTGCTTGGGCTGGCCTTTGTGGTGCAGAACGCGGGGATGCAGGCGGCGCTGGCGTTGGTGGGAGCGGGGCTGCTGCTCTACCTGGCTCGTTCAGCGCTCAAGGACGCGCACGCGGCCACCGCCCAACCCGGCGCACTGGCCTTTCTCACGGACCTGGCCTGGGGTGGGCTGGCTGTTGTGGGGTTGGTCTGGCTCATCCAGGGGGCGCCGGCAACAATTTCGACGCAAGGGGGATGGCTGCCGTGGGTGCTGGGTGCGGTGCTCTTTGTGGCGGGCTGGCAGCGGAGCGGCCGCGCCGTCCCCCACGCCCTGCCTCAAGCGCATGGCGGCGCCACCGGCAGCGACTTTGCCACCGGCGCCGCGCTCTCGCTGGGCAACCCGTGGAACATCGTCTTTTGGGTAGGGATCGGCGCCAAACAACTGGCTGCGCTGGAGAACCCCCAGTGGAGCGACCACCTCACCTTCTTCAGCGGCTTTATGGCTGGCGCGGTGGTCTGGTGCTTCTTCATGGCCGGGTTGATTGGGTTTGGCCGGCGCTTTGTCACCCCCACCTTTTTTCGTCGCGTCAACCTGGTCTGCGGCCTGTTGCTGGGCTTCTTTGCGCTTCAATTGTTAGCAGAAACCTTCAGGCGCTGATGCCTCACTCATCCCTCCTCATTCATCACCTGGATCGGATGTTCGGCGATCTCAACGACCCGGCTCTCCAGGTCGCCATCCGCATGGCGGTAATAGACGATGTAGAATGGGGGCGCGGCGCGCTCGGCCAGCGCCAACTGGGCGGGCGGCGGCTCGGCGTCGGGCTGGTGGTAGGCGAAGAGATTGGGGCGCGTTTCATAAAAGGCCAGCGACTCTTGCAGGGCCGGCACATC
>JAHDWG010000600.1 GCA_023384495.1 Caldilineaceae bacterium | reverse complement strand
CTCCTCCCCCAAGTAGGCTTCGATGACGCGGGGATGGTGGCGAATCTCTTCGGGCGTGCCTTCGGCGATAGTCTTGCCAAAGTCCAGCACCTGGATGCGTTCGCAGATGCCCATAATTACGCGCATCTGGTGCTCAATGATCCAGACCGTGACCTTGAACTGTTGGCGCACCCATTGGATCAGCTCCATCAACTCGCCGATCTCGCCCTGGTTCATGCCGGCGGCCGGTTCGTCCAGCAGGAGCAGCCTCGGTTTCATGACCAGGGCGCGGCTGATTTCGACCCGGCGCTGCACCCCGTAGGGGAGATTGCGTGGTCGTTCGCGAAAGTAGTGCTCCAGGTTGAACAGACGCAACAGCTCCATGGCCTCATCCGTCACCTGGCGCTCAGCCGTTCGCAATCTGGGCGTAAAGAAGAAGGTGTCGAGGACGCCATATTTCATCTGCGAAAAATGGGCGATGCGCAGGTTGTCGAGCACCGAAAGCTCATTCCACAGGCGGATATTTTGGAAGGTGCGGCCGATGCCCAGCGAGGTGATTTGGTGCGGGCGCCTGCCGTTTAGGCGGGTTCCGCTAAAGCAAAGCTCCCCCGCCGCCGGTCGATAGAGTCCGCACACCAGGTTAAAGACGGTGGTCTTGCCCGCGCCGTTGGGGCCGATCAGCCCGACCAATTCCTGGTCATGCAATGTTGTACTAAAATCACTGAGGGCTGCCAGACCGCCAAAGAAATGGGTCAAGCCCTCAATCTGCAGCAGGGGCAGGGCGGGCGTCATCAATGAGTCTCTCCTCGGCAGAGCCAAAGTATTTGCGCAACTTGGGGAACAGGTCGGTCAGCTCACGGTCGCCCATGATGCCGCTGGGGCGAAAGAGCATCAACAAGATGAGCAGCAACGGCGTCGCCACCCAGCGATAGACGCCCAACGGTCGCAACAATTCCAACAGAATGGTAAAACCAATCGCGCTGATGACCGACCCGCTGAGCGAGCCCATCCCACCCAGATAGACCATCACCAATATCAGTGTTGATTGCAAAATAAAGTAGCTGGAGGGGTTGACAAAACCGAGCAGGTGAGCGTGCAGCCCGCCGGCCACCCCGGCCAGGCCACAGCCCAACATAAAGGCGACCACCTTGAGCCAGCGCGTGTTCACCGTCATCAGTTCGGCGGCGATCTCGTCGTCGCGGATGGCGACCACGCCTTTGCCCACGGTCGAGGTGACAAAATTGCGAATCACATAGACCGAGAAGACCGTCGCCCCAAAGGTCCAGATCAGGAGCCAGGGCGCGTTGACGACGCCGGTCATCACGCGCGTGACGCCTCCCATGCCCATAAAGCCGCGCGGGCCGCCAATCGCCTCGATGTTTTCAATGACGCTCTTGAAGATAAAATTGACCGCCAGCGTGATGATGGCGAGGTAATCGCCGCGCGTGCGAAACGAGGGGATCGAGACCAGCAGGCTAAAGAGCGCCGCCACGATCCCACCGGCCACCAATGCCAGGGGAAAGGCGATCAGCGAGAGGCCGGCCGGCAGTAACGGTGCGCCAAAGACATTGTCTTCGGCCAGCAGCCAGACCGTCAGCAAGGAAGCCGAGTACGCGCCCACCCCCATAAAGGCCGCATGGCCCACCGAGAACTCGCCCATGTAGCCGTTGATCAGGTTGAGGCTGACGGTGAGGATGATGTTGACGCCAATGACGACCAGCAAAAACTGGATATAGCTGTTGTATACCCCCAACCAGGAGGGGATGACAGTCAGCAAAAAGAGGACGCCGACCAGCAGAGAGAGGCCGTACCGTCTCATGGTGGATCTCCTACACTTTGGTGCGGCGCGCCACGCCGAACAGCCCGGTTGGTTTGATCGCCAGGATCAGCAGCAGCACCGTAAAGGCGATGAGATCCCGCAAGGTGGAAGGCCCAAAGGCGACGACAAAGACCTGGGTAAAGCCCAAAATATAGCCGCCGACCATCGCGCCGCGGATCGAGCCGATCCCGCCTACCACCGCAGCAATAAAGGCTTGCCACCCCACCAATAGCCCCATGTTGTAGCTCAAGATGGGGAAGGCGGCGCCGTACATCACGCCGGCCAGGGCCGCCAGCGAACTGCCCACAACAAAGGTCGTGACGATAATGCCATCCACCGAGATGCCCATCAAGGGCGCGGCCAGCCGGTCGTAGGAGATGGCGCGCATGGCCATGCCCCACTTGGTGTGCTGCACCAGCAGCCACAACCCGATCATCGTGATGATCGAAAGCACGATCACCATCAGCCTGATATTGGTGACGCTCAGGCCCGCCAGGTTATAGACCTGCCTGGGAATGAGCTCAGGAAACTGCCGGTCGCGCGCGCCCAATAAGGCCAGGTTGCCATATTGCAATAAAAGACCAAACATCAGCGCCGTGATGACCAGGTAGAGCCGATGCGCGCCGCGATTGCGCAACGGCCGGTAGGCCACCCGTTCAATCGTCACCCCCACCAGCGCGGTCAGAGCCATCGTCAACAGGATAGTCACCGGCAGGATGACCCAGGCAGGCAGGTCAAAGGGCAACTGGATCTCGAACTGGTTGAGGAGGAAGGCGCCAATAAAATAGCCAATGTACGCGCCCACCATGAAGATGTCGCCGTGGGCAAAATTGATCAAGAGTAGCACGCCGTACACCATGCTATAGCCGACAGCGATCAGCGCCAGAAAGCTGCCCCATTGGAGTGCGTTCAGAAAGTGCTGTAGAAAGGTTTCAAGCGCCACAGTCTACCGTCCCTTCGGACTTAGGCAGATGTCTCAAACTAGGGAATTTGGCATTCCCGTTGGAGCAGGTCGGGACGTTGATATTATGCGCAAGAGCATTACAAAGCCCTGTCAACGGATTTCGGGAACGGATTGAACGAAAGGGGACCTGGAGTTCGTTCCTAGCGGGAGCAACAGAACGGATTCTCGGTTAATAAGTCCGTTCAATCCGTTCCCAAAATCCGCTGACAGCCTCTTCCACACAAGGTGAATCTCACGGGCAGACGGAATCGTAGAAGACGACCTCATCGCCTTGAATCTGGACGATCATGGCGCACTTGACCGGATCGCCCTGGTCGTTGAAGGTCATCTCGCCGGTGATCCCGGCAAAGTCGCTAATGTCGGCCATGCCATCGCGCACACAGGCGCGGTCGTTGGCCAGGTTGCCGGTGATGGTCCCGCAGTTCTGCAAAGCTTGCACCACCAGCAACATCGAATCCCACGTCAGCGCCCCCACGTCGCTGGGAATTTCACCATGGCGCTCGGTAAATTTGTCGATGAATTCCTTGGTGGCGCCCGTCGCGCCCGAAGCCACGTAGTGCGTGCTAAAGAAGTAGCCGTCGCAGGCATCGCCG
>JAHDWG010000599.1 GCA_023384495.1 Caldilineaceae bacterium | reverse complement strand
AGGGATGCACTGGTGTTGCCAGCCTCATAGGCAGATTGGGCAGCCTCCAGTTTGGCCAGCAGCGCATTGGTGACGCCGGGCTTGGTAATGTGCCCCATCTCGGCCGCGTGCGCTACGCAGTGATGTAGGCTCTCAATTGTCGTGCCATCATGGGTACATGCGTGCTCTTCCTGGGCAAATGCCGGAGCGACAGCCGCTAGGGCCATAATGGCCACGATCATAACCAGCAATAGCTTCTTCATATTGTATTCTCCGTTAAACTCTAAAAATCAGACTTTAGCGCTAAGTCTAGTCGCAAACAGACAAGGACACATGCGCCAGATAGCGTGTTTTGAAAGGCCGCGCGAACAGTTTTTCAAGCAAATCCTCCAGAACCGCTACCACCTCTCCCAACGTCTGCATCACGCACAAGCCAGCATGCCAGACGCGTTGTGAAGAGTCACCCTCCACCGTTGCCAGTGATAGCGTCCAGTGCCCATTGTGCCGGGTAGAAGTACTTGTTCAGCCGTAGCGCCTGTTCATAGGCATCGATAGCCCCTTGCCCATCTCCCAAGAAAGCAAGGGCGTGACCCTGATAAAGGTACGTCTCTTCTACGTTGCGACCTCCCTGCGAACTGAGTGTGACCTCGGTCAGATCCAAGATGTCTTGATAGCGACCGACCTTCATATAGGCGATATACGGCCGAAATTGGTACCAGACTATACGCGGAGGAATGCCTAAAGTACGCGCCTGGTCAAAGGCGCTCGCGCCACTTTCATAGTAAGACATCTCGCCCGTTAGCTCACCCAGGCGCGTCAGGCTTTCGCCCAGGTTAAACCAGGTAAAGGCATTTTCCGGATCGGCTTCAACCTCCGCCTGCGCGCGCTCGGCCGCCTTCTGCCACATAACAGCTGTATCCACCATGTCCGGCCCCAGCAATTCCTGTACCAGCGATTCCTTCTCCGGTGGGTAAACGACGAAGAAGGTGTAATTGAACTGCTGCCAGTAATGCTCCACCATCTCATAGGAGTCCACTCGACCACTGTCGTCCCATGGGCCGAGATTCGTGTCCAGGCTCAGGAATTCCTGCTTGTCATCGTCGTAAGCAAACATGGTCAGATAATGGCCCAGCCAGCCCTCACTCTCTAACTCGTATCCCTTTTCGATGACGATAGGCAAACCGTTAGCGAGGAACCGCTTGATCAGTTCCAAATCACCACCGCTGCCAACAAAGGCGCGCAGGTCAGTTTGTTCGTTCACGTAATCCACCATCTGCCAGGGACTGACATTGCGATCTTCCGAGTTCGGCTTGAGAAAAGCGGCAGCCTCTACTTGCGTGGTTGGGTTGCCGTAGAAGTTAAGGTTGATCGCTAAATTAGCCGGACCGCAATTGTTGAAGCCCTGAGCGATGATCTCGAGTCCGTCAACACGCGCCTGGCGTGGCAGTGGCTTGGGTGTCGGCGTGGGCGGTGGTGTCGCGGTTAGAGATGGCGGGAGTGTGGGTTGTTGGGTTGGCTTGGCAATCTCGCTTTCAGTAGTGGCGCTGGTTGGGACATCCGTCGGTACAACTATTGGTGTGGCTGTAAGTTGAGGAATGACCGGAATAGTGATTTCCGGCCTGTCAGCCGCTCCGACCGGAGCAGGTAGCGCGGTTGGTAACGGTGTAACACCTATCTTCAGTAATGTCTCAACCATCGGCACTCTCGCCAATCGAACTCGATACTCACCAGGCAAAGCGTTAACCAGTCGGGGCGCTACAAACAAGAAGGCGATGACCACAATTTGCGCCAACACTAGAAACAGCACACCATATTTCACACGATTATTCATATAAGGATCCCACACCAAGGTCAGGCTCCATTACTTCGTCTCTAACTCCTTGGATTTCAGGTTTCTCTAGAAGTGATTATAGGTAGCGAACCGGGTTCCACAATACGCCGTATGGCGCATACGAATTGGGCACTTTAGCGTTAAGATAAAAATCGGGTCTGGTATATCTTGGGATGATTGAGCAGCCAGGCATCAAAGCGACGATTTGGCGCGGTGAATGTCACGGCAACCCGGCAAAAAATGGTGGCGCCGATCCGAAATGTCGAGGGGTACGAGAGCAGCTTGGTTAATACGATTGAGCATCTTGGAGGTTATTCAAAATGGCAATTGATCCTGTATGTGGAATGGAAGTGGACAAAGAGAAGGCTGCGGGCAAGTCTGAGTACAACGGCGAGACCTACTATTTCTGCTCTCCCGGCTGCAAGGCGGCTTTTGACAAGGATCCGGAGAAATATGTCGGGAAATCCGATGCAGGGAGTGGCCACCACCAGGGCACTCATCATTGAACCATGTCCGGAGAAGACAATCTTGTTCGCTTCGCCCAGATCGATGCGAACTATCTATCGAATCGGCCAGGCCGTCTGGTTTATGGGCTAGCCCGCCACTGGTGGCTTGCCATTAGCCTGTTGCTCTTCGCATTCGCCGGGTTGCCCTGGCTCGCGCCGTTATTCATGGAATTGGGCTGGACGCGGGCGGCTAATGGCATCTACTGGTTCTACAGCACCCAATGCCACCAACTTCCCCAACGCTCCTTTTTTCTCTTTGGCGCAAGTCCCACTTACAGTCTGTCCGAAATCCAGGCGGCGTGGCAGAACACCAACAACGCCCTGGTGCTGCGTCAATTCATCGGCAATCCGCAGTTGGGTTGGAAAGTCGCCTGGTCCGACCGCATGGTCGCGATGTATGGGAGTATGCTGCTTTGGGGCCTCGTCTTCTGGCCGTTACGCAAACGCGTGAGGTCACTTCCCTGGTGGGGTCTGGCGTTACTACTCTTTCCGCTGGCAATCGACGGCTCTACCCATCTGATAAGCGATCTTTTGGGTGGGATCGGTGGCGGCTTTCGCACCGACAACGCCTGGCTGGCGGACCTGACCAACCACGTGTTTCCAGCCACCTTTTATGCCGGCGATGCCCTTGGCTCATTCAATTCCTCGGTACGCCTGGTGACCGGCCTTCTTTTCGGCCTGGGAATTGTCTGGTTTCTTTATCCGCGTCTCCAAGCGGCGACATCGCGCTTTGTGGAACGTGAATCTGTGTCGAGCTTCTAAGTGATAGGTAGCCCCCCGCCTATTGTTGTTTGCGCAACCGGCGGCGGGGTTTCTTTCTCGCTTGCAAGCGCGGCTCTCATGAGTACCTGAATGGATGTTGAGACCAATCCTATACGCGTCGTGCTGGCTGATGATCACGCCGTCGTGCGGGCCGGCATCCGCATGTTTCTGGAGAGCGTCCCGGATATTGAGGTTGTCGCCGAGGCAGACAATGGCGAGATGGCTCAGGCATTAATTCAACAACACCAACCGGATGTAGCTGTGCTCGATATCCAGAT
>JAHDWG010000598.1 GCA_023384495.1 Caldilineaceae bacterium | reverse complement strand
TGGACTGGTGAGGCATGGGCGAAGCTGGAGCAGGCCGGCGTCGAAATCGTGGACGGGACACGCCATTTCAGCCGCGACGGCGAGGTAAGATTCCACAACCTGCCGACCCTGGCGCCGGTCGCGCTTGGCGGCGTCCAGAGCCTGTGGCTTGCCGCCCGCTTGACCGGCGGAACGGCCCGGCGTTGCCTACCCCGGATCGCCAACATTGAACTCTATCGGGCAATCCGGATTCCACCGCCGGAGGGCGAGCGCGCCCCGGCGCTCGTCCCCTTCCCGGCGGGCCTGCCGGGCGTGGCTCGGCGGGGAAGACCCCAGCGACTCTATCACCTGGGTCACGCGTCGATCTTCGACTTTGCCGACCCCATCGACCGCAGAAGAGCTGCCTTCATCCTGCATTTTGCCTTCGAGCAGCCCGGCGGCGCCCCCGTTGGTGATGATCCGCAATTGCAATGGCTTTACTGGACGGGAGAGAAATGGGCGGACCTCAAAGCGAGCGGCGCCCTGGTGGATGATAGAACGGAGCGGTGGAGCAACGAGGGCCAGGTGAGGCTCTCGCGGCTGCCGCCCCTGGCGCACACTACCGTGAACGCGGTCGACGCCTGTTGGTTGGCCGTTCGGTTGAGCGGCGGGACGCAGGCGCCCATTCTGCGTGAGGTGCAAATTGACCGTATCATCCCCGCCGAAGAGGCCCCGGTGGAGGGCGCCCTGGCCGCGGTGCAGGCAGGGTCGATCTTTGTGCCCCTTGCGCCCCCCGGCCCCTTTATGCCGCTGGGGCCTCAGCCGGCCTCACTGGACACATTCTACCTGCGGGCCGATGAGGCGTTTACCAAGCCGGGCGCCCTCGTGACGCTTTCCTTTACGCTGGAGGGCCTCCCCGCAGAGGTGGAAGATACGAGCGAGTTGGAAAAGCTCAAGATCGAGTGGGAATATCACAGCAGCGACGGGTGGACGCGCCTGGGGACAACAGTGCGCGGCTGCCCCACGTTGGAGAGCTATAACCTGGACACCGTCGCCGGCTACGCCAAGCCGGTGGTGGTCACTGTTCCCTTTAGCCGGCGTAAAGTGCTCGAATACACCGTCCCACCCGGCGTGGACCCAGGCAACCTGCCCGAACCGTTTCGGGTGGGCAAGCTGGTCACCGACATCTACACGGGCAAGCATTTTATCCAGATCCCCGTGCCCGATGAATGCGCCGGCCTGCCCGATGAATTGCTCACCAACGGTTGCTATACCGCCGCCCGGCTGAATTTTCGCGACAAAACTTGTGCGTTTACCGCACCAGGGGATGTGGTTGTCCAGTTTAGGGCGCCCATGCCCGAAAGCGCCGACCCGCTTTTTGCGCCGACCGTGGTCAACGGCCAGGTGGGTTACTGGCTGCGCGCCCGTGTGGCCGAGGGGAGCTACGATGTGCCGCCGCCACGCCGTCGCGGTTTGCTGGCGCGTGGCCTCTTTGGCCAGGAGCCATTTCAGCCGTCGACGCCCTACCCCCCGGTGGTCGAACAGGTGCTGGTCACCTATAGCGACTATTATGCGGCCACCCGCCCGGCCCCACCCACGCAGTGCCGGAACAAGACGGACGAGCGCTGGCGCGACCATGGCGAGGCGCTGAAGGGGCGGCAACCCTTTGCCCCCTATACTGCCATCAGAGAGACAGGCGACCCGACCAATGGCTTTGTCACCTACGAAGAACCGGCGCTTTATCTTTGCTTCAATCCGTTGCTGCCTGATTCGACGGCGCGCGCCTTTCCATCTGGGTATTGGATCCAGTTACGTTTTGACGTGTTCGAACAGGCGCCGCGCGCGCGCGGCGCCATCCATTGGGAATACTGGAATGGCCGGCAGTGGCGCATGTTGCAAGTGATTGACGATACCTTTGGCCTGGACCGGCAAGGTTATCTTGGCTTTGTTGCGCCCGATGATCATACAGTGGGCAACGAGTTTGGCCATGTGGGCTACTGGCTGCGCATCCGGCCCACCGAACCGTTGGCAGCGCCGCTGTTGGGGAGCATCCGCCTCAACAGCGTGCCGGCGGTCAACGCCGAGACGACTGCTGACGAAGTGCTGGGGTCCAGCATTGGTGAACGGAATCAACGTTTCACCCTGGCGCGCTCACCCGTCCTGCCCGATGTAGAGATCGAAGTGCGCGAGCCGGATCAGCAGACCAGCAACGAGGCTGGGGCGCTTGCGGCGACCGCTTCGGTCGGCCCCCTCCTGGCCGGTGCGGCGGCCCCGCGCCACGAGGGGTGGGTGCGTTGGGAGCGGACCCTCACCTTTCTGAGCTGCGGGCCAGAGAGTCGTTGCTACACGCTTGACCCAGAGAGCGGTGAGATCCGCTTTGGCGACGGTCGCCGCGGCATGATCCCGCCGCCTGGCGCCGACAATATCCGGGCAAAACGTTATCGCGTGCATCGGGGTGAGGGAAGCAACCTGATGCCGGGTCTGATCATCGAGTTGCACAGCCCCACCGGTGCGTTGAACGATATTCAATCGGTGACCAATCTGGAGCCGGCCGCCGGTGGTTCAGCGGTGGAAGCGATCCCCAGAGCCAAAGTGCGCGGCCCCCAAACGCTCAAACACCGCCAACGCGCCGTCACGCGCGAGGATTACGAGTGGCTGGCGCTGGAGATCGATGGCGTTGAACGGGCATACTGTCTACCCAGCCGCGACGCCAACGGATTGGCGCAGCCCGGTTGGGTGACGGTTGTCGTCACTCCCAAACCCATCGCCGCGCTGCCCGGCAGCGCAGACCGCAAACCCATCCCCACGCCAACGCTCGTACGCGCGCTGCGGGCGCATCTGGAACACCATGCGCTTACCAATCTCGGGCAACATGACGCGCCCGCCTCAAGCGCCGGCGACGCCGATCAGATTCATGTTACCGGGCCAGACTACATGGCCGTGAAGGTCACCGCCCATGTCGTTGCGGATGAGCCTGAACAGGTCGATCAGGTCAAGCTGGCCGTTCACCAGCGCCTAGACGAGCTCTTGCACCCGCTGCGCGGCGGCCCAGGTCGTACGGGTTGGCAGCCAGGGCGCGACGTTCATCTGTCTGAAATTGTGGCGGAGATCGAGCATGTGCCCGGTGTGGATCACGTGGCGCATGCGGCCCTGGCCGGGGCATCACTGCTTCAGCAATGCCTGCGGGCGGCAGAGGCGACGACGCTGGCGTGGGCATTGCCGGCGGGCAGCCAGGTCAGCACATTCGATGAGGCGATCAAACTCGTGTTGGCCAACCCCTTGCCGGCGGGCGCCCTACCTGGAACATTGGTTGTCTATGGCTTCAAAGCGGAGGATCGGGCAGCCATGGTGGCGGCGGACAACACAAACCTCAGCGGCGCCTTGCAGATCAGCCAGGTGCAG
>JAHDWG010000030.1:27730-31199 GCA_023384495.1 Caldilineaceae bacterium | reverse complement strand
CTGCTTGGCAATGACAAACTCATCGCCGGGGCGCAGCCGCAGGGCTTCTTTGACCTTGATCATAATGCGATACTGGCGGGCGATCATGCTGAGCACCGCAAAGGGGCTGGTGTCACCGCGGCGCAGCTCGTAGAGGGCGGTCATGGCGTTGCGGCCATTGCGCAGGCTCAACGCATCGGTGAGGTCCCAAATCAGCGCCTCGCTGGCGTCGCTCACCAACCGTTTGACATCCTCGGCGGTGATGGGCCGGGCGCCGGCATAGAGCGAAAGCTTTTCGAGTTCGTTGTCCAATTGGCGCAGGTGTGGTCCCACATAGTCGGCCAGCATCTGTACGGCGCGGCCATCGATGGCAACCTTCCGGGCGCGCGCCCGCTGTTGGATCCACCCTGGCAGGGCGCGCGCATCGGGCGTCGCCAGCTCTTCAAGGGCGAGGTGACCGGCCTTGACCAGCCCATCCAGTCCTATCACCTTGCGTTCGGGCGCCTTGTCGGTGGCCGGCAGCGTAAAGCCGCGCCAGAGCCCGCGGCGCCGGTCTACCCCGGCGTCGACCAGAACCAGGTCGGCGGTAGCGGGGACGTGGGTAAGCCCATCGAGCAGGCGGGTGGCGTCCTGGTGTGCGGCGCTGCCGGGGTTGGTGCTCTGGGCCATGCGCTGGTCGAGATGAGCGAGCAGCCCGCGTGCGATGATCAGGCGCCGTTCGGCCAGAAAGGGCATCATCGCGGCCTGGCCAAGCAGATCCGCCACCGATGTACGCCCGCCCTCCAACTCGGCCATGTTGAGGCCGGCCAGCTCCGGGTCACCGAGGGCGCGCTTGAGCTCGCCAATTCGTTGGGCCGCCAGATATTCGTCGCAGTTGAGCAGTAGATAGACCATGGACGATGGACGATGGACGATGGACAATGGACGATGGACAATAGGCCTGTTGACATTTGTCCACAACAACGGATCGGAGGCCCCTCTGGGCGTGGCCTCTGACAATAAGAAGCGCCTAAGGGCGCTTCGTTTTCAGTCGCTGAGGCGACTTTTCGCTATTCGGCGCAGGTTTCTAGCCCTGCCAAACAACCCTGCTAAACAAACGAAACGCGATGGGCCTGCACCCCCAATAGCTCGACGGGCTCAATGGCGGCGACCCAGCGGTCGGCCACATCGGCCAGGGTCGTGTAACGTTGTACATGATAGCCCAATGGCCGGGCCAAAACCAGTGCCGGCAATACAAAGATCAGCGCCGTTGGGTAGCGATCCCAAAAGGGGCGCCGCCCGCCGCCAGCGAGCAGCGCCACCAGGGTCACGATTAGGCCAGCAACAGCCAGATTGCCGCCGCAGTTGGGGTGGATCGCCAGATGGCGCTCGCCGGCGTGCAGGTGTAGCAGGGCGTCACCAACTGTCTTGCGCAGCGTGGGTTCATCCACCTCGCCAAAGATGATAAATCCCCACGGATCACTGATTCCGCTATAGGATTCGCCTGGTCGCCGCGCCGAAAGCAGGTGCAGCGTGGCGTGTTCGATGGCGTGATGTTGCCGCGTCGAGCGGATGAGATCAGCAATGAGCGTTTGCATAGTGTTTAGGGTTGCAGAAGCGCCTTTGCCTGGCGCACAACATGCTCGGCAGTCAGCCCGAATTCCTGATAGATGCGCTGATAGGGGGCGCTGGCGCCAAAGCGGTCGATGCCGATGATCGCGCCCTTGCGTGGGTCATTCCCCACCCAACGCTCCCAGCCAAAGGGAACCGCCGCCTCCAGCGCCACTTTGGGCGCAGCCGGGGGGAGCACCTGGTTGCGATAGGCATCATCCTGTTGGGCAAAGAACTCCCAGCAGGGCAGGCTGACCACGCGCACGCCGACACCCTCGCCGGCCAGTTGTTGTGCGGCCTGGAAGACAATTTCCACCTCGCTGCCGCTGGCGATGAGCACCACGTCCAGGCCATTGGGCGCTTGCTCGAAGAAAAGATAGCCGCCACGCAGCAAGCCGTCTGCCGGGCCCATGCCAGGGGCGCTGCGGTCGAAGATGGGCAGGTTCTGGCGGCTGAGCGCCAACACGGTGGGGCCGTCGCGATTGAGCAGCGCGGCCCGCCACGCCTGGGCCGTCTCGTTGGCGTCGGCCGGGCGGATCACATTGAGGTTGGGGATGGCGCGCAACGCGGGCAGATGCTCGACCGGCTGGTGGGTGGGGCCATCTTCACCCAGGCCGACGCTGTCATGCGTCATTACATAGACGATGTGCAGGCCCATCAGCGCCGCCAGCCGCATACTGGCGCGCATATAATCGCTGAACACAAGGAAGGTGCCGCCATAGGGGATCACACCGCCGTGCAGCGCCATCCCGTTGAGGATGCCGCCCATGGCGTGTTCGCGCACGCCAAAGCGAAAATTGGGGGCCGCAAAGTTATCGGCCTGCACAAAAGGTTGCCCGCTGATGGTCGTCTTGTTGCTACCGGCCAGGTCAGCGCTGCCGCCGATCAAGTTGGGAATGATCTTCGCCAGCTCGTTGATCGCCTTGCCGCTGGCGTTGCGGGTGGCGTCGGGCTTGCCGGCAAACTGAGGCAGCGCGGATTCCCAGCCGTCGGGCAGGTCGCCGGCCAAGAAGCGCTGCAATTCAACCGCCTCAGCGGGATAGTGCTCGCTGTAGGCCTCCAGTTGATGGCTAAATTCGGCCTCGAATGCTTTGCCCCGCTCCACTGCCTGGCGGAAATAGGCGCCGATTTCGTCGGGGATCAAGAAGCGAGGCTCGGCGGGCCACCCCAGATATTCCTTGGTGAGCGCCAGCTCCTCATCACCTAATGGCTCGCCGTGGGCCTTGGCCGTGCCCGCCTTATTGGGGCTGCCGTAGCCAATCACCGTGCGGCAACCGATGATGCTGGGGCGCGGGTCGGTCTGTGCAATGGCGATGGCGGTGGCGACGGCGGCGCTGTCCATGCCGTCCACCTTTTGCACATGCCAGCCATAGGCCTCAAACCGCTTCGCCCAATCTTCTGTATACGATTCGTGAGCAAAGGTATCGAGCGTCACCTGGTTGTCATCATAGAGGTAGATGAGCTTGCCCAGGCGGAGATGGCCGGCCAGGCTGGCCGCCTCGCTGGCAATGCCTTCCATCAGGTCGCCATCGCTGACAATGGCATAGGTGTAATGGTCGATGAGATCGAACTCGGGTCGGTTGAAGCGGGCCGCCAGCCAGCGTTCTGCAATGGCCATACCCACCCCATTGGCAAAGCCCTGGCCCAGGGGCCCCGTGGTCGTCTCGATACCGGGCGCATGGTCGTATTCGGGGTGGCCAGCTGTTTTGCTGCCCCACTGGCGGAAGTTGCGGATCTCATCAAGCGAAAGATCATAGCCGGTCAGGTGCAGCATGGTGTAGAGCAACATGGAGCCGTGACCGGCGCTCAGCACAAAGCGGTCGCGGTTGAGCCAGTGCGGGTTGGCCGGGCTAAAGCGCATGGCGCGCGTCCAGAGCATCATGGCGGCGGTCGCCATGCC
>JAHDWG010000030.1:20324-27720 GCA_023384495.1 Caldilineaceae bacterium | reverse complement strand
TGGGCAGGCCGGGGTGGCCCGATTTCGCCGCCTGCACCGCATCAGCCGACAACATACGAATGGTATTGACAGCACGGCGTTCAAAATCAGTGTCGAGCGAATCGCTCAGCGAAGGGATTGTGGTCATTGGCATCGTGGTCTCTTTCGGGTTAGGGCAGGGCGCGGGTCGGCCCGGCAGCGTTTGCAAGGTTGGAAACCCGCTTCTGGCGGCGAAACATCGCCGCAGCGACTTGATTTCCAGCGCCTGCACCCAGGGTCCCCGGCTGCTCACGGTCAGAAACCGGATTGGGAGCCCTCTGGGCGCCGTGGCAGATAAAACGTGTCCGGCAGCAGACATTGTCCATTGATACCCTACCCTTGTCAACTTGGGTTCTATCCGAAAATCCTGCGACAACTATTTAGGGGTTTCAACTTCTTTTCTGGCGCTTGTTGTGCGATAATCTTTCAAGCGTATGGACCCGACGGTTGACGTGGGCGTGGCGAATTCAGCCCTTCTGGCAGATGCCGGCAGGCGAACAAATCGATATGTATTTTAGGGATAGGGCAGAAGAGCCCGAGAGGTGTGACATGAGGGGCGTGGTAGAACGAATTGCCACATTCATGCTTGGTTGGTTCTTGTTGATTTTTGGGCGGGCGGCGGCCCACCTGTTGCTGAACCTCAAGGTGGAAGGGGCGGAACGAGTGCCGAACGCCGGCCCGCTGATTGTGATCGCCAATCATTTTAGTTGGTTTGATGCGCCGCTGCTCACCCTCTATTTACCCTTTCAGCCCGCCTTTTTGATCGCCAGCGAGTCACAACGCTTCTGGTTTGTGCGCCTCTTTATGCGCGCCTTTCACGGCATCCCAATCTGGCGCGGGCGGGTGGATCGCGATGCGCTCACCGCAGCGCTGGCCACCTTGCGCCAGGGCAAGGTGGTGGGCATCTTCCCCGAAGGGGGGATCGACCCGCGCTTTGCCCAACGCCGGGCGCGTGGGGAAGCGCTGAGCAATCGCCCCGAGGCAGGCCCCTACGGCTTTGTCTCGCGCAACGACGCTCAGTTGACCCACCCAGAGCCGGGCGCGGCCTATCTGGCCTTGCAGAGCCAGGCGCGTATTCTGCCCGTCGCGCTGTTGGGCACCGAGAAGATTCTGGCGAACCTGGTTCGGTTCCGCCGTACCGATGTGACCGTACGCATCGGCCACCCCTTTGGCCCGCTGGCGGTGGAGGCGACCGACCCCGCCGACCGCCGCCAACGCATCAACCACGCCGCCGAGCAGATCATGCACCGCATCGCCGCCCTCTTCCCGCTGGAAAACCGCGGCCCTTACCGCGATGCCCCGTTGGAGACGGTGTGAGCATAGCCCATTGCAAAGGGGGGACTCGATGATCGACCGATACCGCGTCAAGCCCAACCAGGCCATCAATCTCGCCGAATGGGACGCAGACGCTCGCGGCGACTTCACGCGCAAGGCCGCGGGTGAGGCCGCGGTTGCAAAACTAAATCAGGAACTGGAGCACCTGCAAGAGTTACTCTACGCCGAAAACAGACACAAAGTGTTGATTGTGCTGCAAGCCATGGACACCGGCGGCAAGGATGGCGTCATCCGCCATGTGTTTGACGGCGTCAACCCGCAGGGGGTCAAGGTGGCCTCGTTCAAGGCGCCGACGCCCAAAGAGCTAAGCCACGACTATCTCTGGCGCATCCATCAGCAAACGCCCGCCACGGGCGAAATTGTGATCTTCAATCGCAGCCATTACGAGGACGTGCTGGTGGTGCGCGTGCATGGGCTCGCGCCCGAGGAAGTCTGGCGGCGGCGCTATGACCAGATCAACGCATTTGAGCGTATGCTGGCGGAAGAGGGGACGACGATCCTCAAATTCTACCTCCACATTACAAAGGATGAACAAAAGGCGCGCCTTCAGTCGCGGCTGGATGACCCGGAGAAGCGTTGGAAATTCTCCCTGGGCGACCTGGCCGAACGCAAGCGGTGGCCCGAGTACATGCACGCCTATGAGGATGCGCTCAGCAAAACCAGCACCGATTGGGCGCCCTGGTATGTGGTGCCGGCCAACCGCAAATGGTATCGAAACTGGGTGATCTCGACCGTCATCGTCGATACGCTCAAGGCGTTCGACATGCGCTATCCCCAACCCGAAACATTGCCCGATAACCTTGTCATCGAATAAGACCGATCCGAATAACGGTTGCGAGTCCGTTAGCTACACCTACGAATAGGGACCTACGAATAGGGTGGGTCGCAGAGTTATTCGGATAGGCTCAAAGTTCTTCGCTATGAAAGGCCGTTTCATGTCACACAACGCTGCACTGACCCTCTTTGTCATGATCGATGGGCTGCGCCCCGATGCGCTCGCCCGCGCCGACTGCCCCACCCTGGACGCGCTGCGCGCCCGCGGCGCGTCGACGTTGGCCGCACGGTCGGTGATGCCGTCGGTCACGCTGCCCTGCCACATGAGCATCTTCCACAGCGTGCCGCCCACCCGCCACGGCGTGGTCACCAACGACTGGCAGCCCATGGCGCGCCCGCTGCCCGGCCTGATCGATGTGGCCAAGGGCGCGGGCAAACGCTGCGGCGCCATCTACAACTGGGAGCCGCTGCGCAATCTCGCCCAGCCGCTCAGCCTGGATTTTGCCTGGTATCGCGACCTTTCGTATCAGGAAGATGGCGATGACCTCACCGCCGATGCCGCTGTCCACTATCTCTCGGCGGTGCCGCTCGACTTTGCTTTTCTCTACCTGGGCACGGTGGACACAACCGGCCACCGCTTTGGTTGGATGAGCGACGAATACCTGCGCCAGGTGGAGCGCATCGACCGGCAGTTGGGCCGCGTGCTGGCCGCCCTGCCCGAGGATGCACATGTCATCGTCCAGGCTGACCACGGCGGCCATGAGCGGACGCACGGCACCGAGATGGCCGAAGATATGACGATCCCGTGGATGGCCGCCGGCCCACAGATCCGCCGGGGGCACACGCTCCAGGCGCCTGTCTCGCTGCTGGATACAGCGCCCACGCTGGCCCGGTTGCTGGGCGTGGCGGCCCACCGCGACTGGGAGGGTCGCTGCGTCGATGAGGCATTTGCCGGGTGACGTGTGTTTTGAAGATGCGACTCGACGAATACTATCGGAAAGACCAAAAAAGGACGAGGAAGATGACGCCGATCATCGATGAGATTTTCGCCGCCTTTGCCGAGCGCGGCCACCGCAGCTATGGCGAGGCGGTGACGGAACAGGAGCATATGCTGCAATCAGCCACCTTTGCTGAACAACAGGGCTGCAAGCCCACGCTGATCGCCGCCGCGCTGCTGCATGACTATGGTCACCTGCTCCACGACCTGGGCGAAGAGATTGCTGACGAGGGTATCGACGCCGTTCACGAGCAGATCGGCGCCGATTTTCTGGCCCAATACTTCGCGCCCGAAGTGACCGAGCCAGGGCGGTTGCATGTAGCGGCCAAACGCTATCTCTGCGCCGTCGACGCGGCCTACTTCGCCACGCTTTCGCCGGCCTCGGTGCAGAGCCTGGCGTTGCAGGGTGGCCCCATGAGCGCCGACGAGGTCGCAGCCTTTGAGTCGTCCCCCTTCTTCGCCGACGCCGTGCAGCTCCGCCGTTTTGATGACCTGGGCAAGGTCCCCGGCATGGTCACGCCGCCGCTGGAGCATTTTCGCCCCTATCTGGAAGCAGGGCTCAAAACGACTTAAGCTACGCCCCCTGGCGAGCGTTGTAGACCACATTGCCGCTGTCGCGAAAGGCGCGAAAGACCGCCGCCGCCTCGTCGCGCAGCACGCCATCGATGAGCTCGATCCCACGCCGCCGCAACTCGCCGGCCCAATCCACCGGCATGGGGCCTTCGTCAAAACCGGTGATCTCCTCCAGTTCCGGCCCGCTGCCGGCAATCGCCAACGAACGGATGCCCGACCAGATCACCGAGCCGTAGCACATGACACAGGGCCGCCAGTTGACCACCAACTGGTGGGCCGGTAGCCCTGGCCCGCCCAAATCCCACCCGCCCAAAATTTGTTGCGCCACCGAGAGCGCCATCACCTCAGCATGGGCCGAGGAACAGTTCATGGGCATGACCCGGTTGACGCCGATCACTACCAGGCGCCCACTGTCGCGCTCGAAGACGCCGGCCGCGAAGGGTCCCCCTGTGTTGCGTTCAAAGTTTAGCTGTGAAAAGCGAATCACCGCGGCCATGCGCGCTTCGAGCGTTGGCATGACGGCGGGCAGGCGCGCCATTTCGGCAAACGCCCACTCGGGCAGGGTTAGATGCACTTCGGTCATGATCATTCTCCGCTGTTGGGTCTCAAGCGCCGCAGGGGGATAGAATTGGGCGGGTTTGCAGATCATGCGCTTCCAGGATAAGCTTATGAGAACAAGCGCATGGGACGGAAAAACTATACCATGCCCTTGAGAAATGTTCAATCCACGAGGGCAACCACCCCCAATCACCGGAGGCAAGATGGGCGACCCCATTGCATCGCTCGAACTCTTTCCGTTGCGCATCCCGCGCGAGACGCCCTATCTCGGCCCGCTGGAGCCGGGGGTGAGGGTGAGCGAGCGCGGCTATTTCATCCGCCCCACCAACCAGACCGTCTACAGCATCCACGACCATACCGTGCTGGTGAAGATCACCACCGAAGCCGGGATGGTGGGCTGGGGTGAAAGTTTTGGCGTGGTGGCGCCCGAAGCAGTCGCCCTCATCGCGCGCGACCTGTTGACGCCGCTGGTGCTAGGCCGTGACCCGCACGATGTGGTCGCCATTGCCGAGGACATCTACAGCGCGATGCGCGTGCGCGGCTTTTATGGCGGCTTCTACGTGGACGCCCTGGCCGGTGTGGACATTGCCCTGTGGGACCTACGCGGCAAGCTCACGGGGCTGCCGGTCTGCAAGCTGCTGGGCGCACAACGACGGGCGCGCATCCCGGCCTATGTGTCGGGGCTGCCCAAGGCCACGGTCGGCGAGCGGGCGCAACTGGCGAAAGAGTGGGTCGACAGGGGCTTTCACGCGGTGAAGTTTGCCGCCGCCGTGGCCCACGAGGGCGAGCTGGCCGAGATGCAGGCCATCCGCGCGGCGGTGGGGCCAGGGCCACAGATCCTGGTCGACCTGCACTGGCAATACACCGACCAAGAGGCGATCAAGCTGATCAGTGCGCTGGAAGCCTACGACCTGGCCGTGGCCGAGGCGCCTGTCCAGTCCGAAGATCTGGAAGGGCAGGCGCGGGTGGCCGCCGCAGTCAAGACGCCAGTAGCGATTGGCGAAGAGCTGCGCACTGTGTTCGAGTATCGCCCGCGCTTTGTCCACCGCTGCATGAGCATCATCCAGCCCGAGATGGCGCACATGGGCGTCACCCAGTTTTGGCAGGTCTGCCAGTTGGCGCGCGCCTTCCACTGCCGGGTGATGCCCCACGCCACCATCGGCGTCGGGATCGCCCAGGCGGCCAGCCTGCATGTTTCGGCGGCGCTCTCGAACCTGGCGATGCACGAGTACCAGCACTCGATCTTCGACCGCAACCTCCAGTTCATCACCGGCGACATGCGCTGTGAAGCCGGCTATTTTGAGCTGCCCAGCGGCCCGGGGTTGGGTGTCGAGCCCCGAGAAACGGTGCTACAGTACCTCATGCCTGGCAAATGATTGGATTGACTTGGGAATCGCAACTGATTATACTCAGTGCAAGAATGAAGTACAGCCGAATGAAGATTATAAAGACTGCGATTTCATTGCATAAACCACTCTTTGACGAAGCGGAATCTCTCGCAAAAGAGCTAAAGATCCCGCGCAGCCGGCTCTTTGTCTTGGCGTTGGAAGAATACATTCGCCGTCATCAGAACCGCCGCTTGTTAGAACAGTTCAATGCGGCCTATGCGGATGAACCGGACGCGGACGAGCGGGAGCGTCTTCAGATGATGCGCCGTCGTCACCGCCAACTTGTGGAAGGCAAATGGTAATCGTCGTCGCTGCCCTCATCTCACCCGTACAAAGGAGCAATCATGCCCCACCACATCCGCCAGCTCGCGGTCGGCGCGATTCAAACCCACATCATCAACATCGGCGATGTACAGGAAGATCTGGTTCGGTTGCTGGGCGCCACGGATGGAGATGTGGCCGCCCACCCCGCGCTCTTTGCCCAGACGGCGCGGCTTCCCATCCAGAGCATCCATCTGGCTGCGCCGGGCGCGTCGATCCTGGTGGATGCGGGCGCGTATGACTACCCGCCCGACAGCCCGCTGCTGATCCCCGGCTATACGCCCCCGCCCGACCTGCTCACCAGCCTGGCCGCCGCCGGCATCGACGCCCAGGCCATCACCCACGTGGTGATTACCCATGCGCATGGCGACCATTTCAACGCGCTGACCGAGGGCGAAGGCGAACAGGCAAGGCCCTGCTTTCCCAACGCGCGGCACTATTTGGGCCGTGGCGACTGGGAGAAGATGCAACCGGAGCTGGCCGACCCTGCGTCGTTGCAGAGCCGCACCTTGGGTCTGCTCCATCGCCGCGGCCAGCTCGAGCTGGTCGACAGCCCGCTTGAACTGGCCGCGGGCGTCACGATCCTGCCCGCGGCGGGCGAGTCGCCCGGCCACCAGGTGGTGCGCGCCCACAGCCAGGGCGAGACGCTCTATTGCATTGGCGACCTCTATCATGTCTCCGCCGAGGTGGAACACCCGGCGTGGATGCCGCCGTGGAACGACCGCGCCGCCAACGGCCAGAGCCGCGCCGCGCTCAACGAGCGGTTCGTGGCTGAAGACGCCCTGCTCGTCGCCACCCACATCGCCGAGGTGGGGCGGATACGGCGGGTGGGGGATGGGTATATGTGGTCGCATTGCAGTATGATAGAGGATTGAATGCTCATTCAGGGATGATAAAGATGACCACGCTTGAAAAAGTTCGACGGCTTGAGCAATATGTGGCGGCAGAGCCGGCCATTGCAGATCCGGTGCTTGACGCTGCGCTAGGCAAATTGATTCACCGCGAGGCCACTCGAATCATCGATCTCCGTTCACGCCTCTTGGCGCAGTGTCGGCGCTTTGAAGAAATTTTTGGGGTTGCCAGCACAGAGTTCTACGCTCGTTATGAACAAGGTGAACTTGGAGATGAAATGGATTATATGGAATGGGCGGCAACGATTGAAATGATCCGAAATCTTGATGGCCGCCTGAGCTTACTGCAGACAGAATCAGAAAAATGAGTCCTCTCGTCGACGTTTACTTTGACGATGCCGAAGTAAGCTTGATTCAATCACCGGTCATCGATGGCTATGAGATTATCCGTCGCGATGTGGCCCTGACTGATGGCAAGCTGCGCCTGCGTGCCCGGCTTCAAGATGGGGGATTGCTCGAAATATTTATGTACGCAACAGAAGTCGAGCGACAAATACATTTGCGAAAGTACAGCTTTCACT
>JAHDWG010000030.1:0-20314 GCA_023384495.1 Caldilineaceae bacterium | reverse complement strand
TTTTCCACATCTGCCCGGCGCCCCTGACCACATCCATCTCGGCGAACAGACTGTGGTTGGCGCTGCTCATCGACCAACTATCGAAACAGTGCTGGCTGAAATCGCCCAAGCATTGACAGGCGAACAATGACACAGACCCAACGCCCCAACCTGCTCTACATCCACACCGACCAGCACAACCCCTACGTGACTGGCTGCTACGGCGACCCGCTGGCGCAGACGCCCAACCTGGACCGGCTGGCGGGCAACGGCGTGGTTTTCGAGCATGTCTATTGCCCGTCACCCATCTGTGTGCCCTCGCGCATGGCCATGCTCAGCGGGCGCCATCCCTTCCAAAACCAGGTGTGGACCAACAGCCACATCCTCGATTCGGCCATCCCCACGCTGGCCCACGCCATGGGCGCGGCCGGCTACCAGCCCGCGCTCATCGGGCGGATGCACTCGGTGGGGCCAGACCAGTTGCACGGCTACGCCGAGCGATATGTGGGCGACCACAGCCCCAACCACATCGGCGGCAGCGGCGTGGCCCGCGGCGTGCTCGATGGAACCGCCGGGCCCGACCGCATCAGCCTGGTCAAGTCGGGGCCGGGGCAGATGGCCTACCAGGTGCACGATGAGTATGTCACTGCGGCCACGGTGGACTATCTCAACCGGCTGGGGGTGAAGAAACGGAGCGATGGCCGGCTGGACCCGTTCAGCATCAGCGTCGGCTTGATGCTGCCCCACCCCCCCTACGTCGCCCGCCGCGAGGACTATGCGCTCTATCGCGAGCAGATGACCCTGCCGGCCAAACCGCTGCCCTTCGACCAGGTGACGCACCCCTTTCTGCGCGCCTGGCGCACACATACAGGCATCGAAAGCGTGACCCAGGACGAGATCCTGCGCGCCCGCGCCGCGTATTGGGGGCTTGTCCACCGCGTCGATATCCTCGTCGGCCAGATCCTCGATGCCCTCCGCGCCAACGGGCTGGCCGAGAACACCCTCATTGTCTACTCGTCGGACCACGGCGACATGCAGGGAGAACACGGCCTCTGGTGGAAGCATGTGTTCTATGAGGAGTCGGTCAAGGTTCCCCTGATCATGACGTGGCCGGGCGTGATCCCGCCAGGGCAGCGCTGTACGCGTGTGGTGAGCCAGCTCGACCTCAACGCCACGCTGCTCGATGCGCTCGGCGCGCCGCCCCTGCCCAACTCGCCGGGGCGCAGCGTTTTGGGGCTTGTCTCTGATGTGCGCGCCGCGCCCGAATGGGAAGATGTGGCCTTCTCGGAGTATTGCGCCGACGAGTATGTGCCCGCCGCAATTGACAACGGCCGCACTTACCAGCGCATGATCCGGCTCGGTGACTGGAAGCTGATCTACTACCACGGCATGGCGCCCCAACTCTTCAACCTGGCCGACGACCCCGGCGAGCAGGCCGACCGCGCCGGCGACCCCGGCTGCCGCGCCATCCGCGACGAACTGACCGCCCGCATCCTGGCCGAGTGGAACCCGGAGCTGGTGGCGGCCAAGATGGCGGCCCTGCGCACCGACAATCAGGTCTTGCGGGCGTGGGCGCAACAGACCAATCCGCCCGACCAATATCGCTGGGATCTGCGCCCCGAAATGAACTATCTGGACGAGCCGCCCGCAGCGGCCACAGCCTGATGCCAGACGAAAGCAAAAATGATGCCACAGACAGACACTGCCGTGATCCGCGCCGTCGCTATCACCGGCGCGCTGGGCAACTTGGGAACCAAACTTTTTCGCCACTTACAGCAGAGTAGCGGCATCGAGCGGCTGGTCGGGCTGGATGTGCGCGCCCCGGAGGATTTGCCCCAGGCTGTCGTCCCCGGTGTCGAGTATATCCAGTGCGACCTGGCCCACTGGCATGATCCACGTTGGCGCGGCGCGCTTGCCCGTGTGGACGCCGTGGTTCACTTTGCGGCGCAGAACCCCTACCCCGAGGCCACCTGGCAAGAGGCCGCCATCTCGCTGGATATGACGCTGCATATCGCCAACGCCGCCGTCGAGAGCGGCGTGCGGCGCGTTGTCTTTGCCACCAGCAATCACGTCATGGGGCGCTACAAGGATGACCCGCTCTGGCAGGCAGTGGGGGCGGGCGAGCTGCGCCCCGATCTGCCGCCCGGTGTGGGGACGGTGTGGCATACCGGCGCCCAGGCTATGGACTCGACCCCCTACGCCACGTCCAAACTGATGGGCGAGCGGGTCTGCAAGGTCACGGCAGTACGTGCGGCTGGGCGCACCACCTTCGCCTGCGTGCGGATCGGCTGGTGCCAGCCCGGCGAGAACCTGCCCGCCACGCTCTCGGCGGCAGGCACGCCCACGCAGGCTGGCGGTTCCGCCGCGCCGGTGGACGCGGCCTGGGCGCGCGCCGACCGCTGGTACAAAGAGATGTGGCTCTCGAACCGTGACTTTGTGCATCTCTTCGAGCGGGCGATTCTGGCCGATGGCGCGACGTGGCCCGACGGCATGGTGCTCGTCAACGGCATGTCGGCCAATCGCGGCATGAAGTGGAGCCTGGACGAGACAAAGCGCTGGCTCGGCTATGCCCCGCAGGATGACGTGTATCGATAGAGCCTACGGCGCGGCGGTCAGGGGCTGAATCTGCAACAACGCGGTGCGATGGGTGTGCTCCGACTCCCATAGATCTCTGGCCTGTTGTGCGTTTAGCCAGAAAGCGGCAGAGTTGCCAAAAAGGCGCGATAGGCGCAGCGCCATCAACGGCGTGACAGCACGTTCTTCGTTTACTAGTTGGTGGATCGTCTGGCGTGAAACCCCCAACGCCGCTGCCAGCCCAGCGGCAGTCAAACCAAAATCTGGCATGAAATCTTCACGAAGCATCTCGCCCGAGTGTGTCGGTGGGATCTGGCGCGCCGCCACATTTGCAATTGCCATTGTTTACTCCTCAATGAATATCCGCACCCGCCCCACACCCCCACTCACGGCCGGGCTATCCACCGGCGCGCCGGTGTAGACGGTGGCCGGCTGCAGCAACTGCATCTGCTCGTGGGCAGGCCCCTGGCCCATTGTGGCGAGAAAGGCATGGCTCCAGCGGAACTTGCCGCGCAGGTCGCCGCTGACGCCGAGGCTCGCCAGCGCGTCGACGGCGTCGCCCTGTACATTGTAACTCGCCTCATCCATGACCGCGCCGGCAATGTACGCACCCGCCGGCCACTGGGCTATCCACGCCGCCAGCTCGGCGGAAGCTGCCGGTGAGGCGTGCGTGTCAAAGGCCACGCTGCCCAGCAGCGCGCCGGCTTCGTCCACTGCGGCCAGGTTGTAGCCCCGCGCCCCCACCGCCATATCCTGCCCGTTGACCCAGATGTGGGCAAAATCGCCCACATCTTTGCCCGCGCTCTGTGCTACGATGGATAGGCCGGGCGCGAGGGATGTCACCGGCGTCAACGGCCCTGCAAAGCGCAGCGAGACCCGGTCTACCATGCGGTCCGCCACACCCGGCGGGATGGCCACAGTCACCCACTCCCCATTGCGGCTGGCGTCGAGCACCTGGGTCGCCAGGGTGTGGCCATTGACCGCCACAGCAACGGCTGTGGCCGGGCCAAAGAGCTCGATCTCCAGGCGGCTGCCGGTTGTGGGGAGGTTGAACAAGAGATCCGCCTGGGGCCGCGTGGCGTAGCGGATGCGCTCATCCGCCGCAATCACACTCGACCAGCCCTCGGCCAGATAGAGATTGCCCGCCGCGACGGCCAGGTTGAGCTCCCGTGCGGGTGAGGCGATTGACGGCGTCACCGCGTAGAGACGGATATGGCTCGGCTGGCCTTCCCAGTCGGGCCCGCGCCATTCGTCGATCAGCGCCAGGGGCAGGGCTTCGTCCACAAAACGGAGCAGCGCCGGCGGTGACCGCTCCTCGTGAACGGTGACATAGCGTACGCCCAAATCGGCCAATAGCTGCCCGGCGATGGGCCGGTTGCGGGCGATCATGGCGTCGAGTTGAGGGTCGATCACCGGCTGCATGTGTGGTTCATCCGCGTTCATGAGCGCGATCAGGTCGCCCATGAGCGGCGCATTGGTAAAATATTGGAACTTATAGGGTGGGTTGCGGCTGGTGTTGCCGCCCAGCCGCCGTTTGCCATGCGCGGTCTGATACCATTGCTGCATCATGATCAGTTTGTCGGATTTGCCCAGCACCCGCGCGCCGTTGCGCCAGCCGGTGGGCAGTTCGAGCAGGGCAAAGTCGCCCCCCTGTTGCGCCAGGGTCTGATAGAGGGGCGGGATGCGGAAATCGTGGAGCGGCAGGGGGAGCGATACATGCTCCAGCAGAAAGAGGGCGATCAAAAGCGTGCAGAGCGCAGGGCGGAGAATGACAGAAGGCGAGCGGCGGCCTACCCACCGCAACAGCCCATATGCCCCCCAACCCGCCAGCACCGCCACGCCCAACATCACCATCACGCTGTAGCGGCTGGGGTAGCGGTTGCCGCTAAAGAAGGGCAACAGGCTGACGAGGGCAAACGGGCCGGGGATGGGCGTCTCTTGCCCGAACCAGCGGACACGCGGGCCGAGTGTCATCCACCAGAAGAAGAGGGTGGCGAACGGCCAGAACCAGCGGGCGTTGTGAATCGTTTTTGGGGCATGGCGCAACAATGCAATCACACCGAGGGTGGCCACCGCCAATGCCGAATAGCCGATGAAAATCTGCTGACCCACGTCGTTGGGGAAGGGGAGGGTCGCCACCCAGTCGCCCCAGAGGGTGTGTAGCCGCGTCGGGACGAGATAGCCGGCCAGGTCGGCGCTGAAGACATCGCTAAAGCCGCCGCCGCTGGTGAAGAAGTCGCCCTCGGCGCGCAGGTCGGGCAGCATGGCCCAAAGGAAGGGCGCCAGGCCGAGGAGGAAGAGGGTAGCAAGAAGGAGGAAGGGGAGAATTGTGAATTGTGAATTGTGAATTGTGAATTGTGAACGGAGACGCGCGGTGGCGAGCCAAACGAAGTGAATGGCAATGAATAGGATGAGAAACGAGGCGTAGGTCAGTTCGGCCCAGGTCTGGAAGACGAGAAAGAGACCGGCCAGCGCCCCATTGCGCAGCGCCGCTGCCCGGTTGGCGCTTTGCCCGGCGCGCAACACATAGAGTACGCAAAAGGGGATCCACTGGCTGCTGGCAATGTTGTATTGGCCGAGTGCGGCGTAAAAAAGCTTGGACGACGCAAAGGCATAGACCAGGCCGGCAAACAAGGTGGCGAGGAATAGGGGGAGACTGGAGACTGGGGACTGGAGACTGGAGACTGGTGGCGAGTATCTTGCCTGCGCCAACAGAAAGGCGCTCAATAGAAACGCCCCATAGGCGCTGAGCACAAAAGAGCTCAGCAAGAGCAAGTTGCTGGCGACAGTAAGGCCCAAGGCCGCCTGCAAGGGGATGCTGAGCAGCCCATTGAGGGGCGTGAGGGTGTAGAAGGCGAGGTTGATCTCGACGGGGTGAAACATCCACTCCACGTGGAAGATGTCGAAGTTGGCCTGATCCACCAGGCGTTGCTTGACCCACCACAGGTTCCAGCCCAGCGACGGGTCGTCGATGCCGTTGCCGGCCATGTGGGTGGTGAAGTGGCGAGCCAGCGGCCAGGTGAGCGCCAGCGCCGCCAATGTATAGATCAGCAGGACAAAGAAGTGGCGTCGTAGGTGCGGCATGGGGATGATAACCGTGGCGTGGGGCGCGTATCCTTACACCGAATCCTTCTGTTCAGTGAAAGAACAAATACCATTTCACTCTAGCGCATTTTCTTCACTGAACAACCGGATTTCGTATTACCGACGCACCCTACAGCCCAGAGATGGTCAGCTATCAGTTCGGCGTAATGACATCGGTCGCCGTGATTGTCGTTGTTTCCGTGAAAGGCTCCATACGCTGGAGCAAGTTGCCCATGCGGACGCGCGCAATGACAGCCAGTTGGGGATTGTCTGCCTCGGCCAGCTCGAAGACCTGATTAAAGCGTTCGATGGCGGTTGCATTGTCCCCTCTGGCTTCGGCCACGCTGCCCAGCAAGAAGATGGCCTGCGGCTCTTCGGGCGCGATTGCCAGCGCCTGGTTGGCGGCTGCTTCGGCGCCGTTCAGATTGCCCACATTCAGGCGGTTGTTGCCAACCAGCACCCAGAGGCCGACAGGGTTGTCGGCCACCAACTGTTGCGCCCGCTCCAGCGCGCGTTGAGCGCGGCGCTCATCGCCGAGCTGCTCGGAAAGCACGGCCTCCCACACCACCAGCTCGGGCTCGTTGGGCCATTCCTGCTCGGCGCGCATGACAACCTCAAGCGCGGCCTCCCATTCCCCGTTAAAAATCAGTTGCTCGATCTCGGCATTGGTGTTGACCATCGCCACCGCGCGCGGGTCGGGGGGGAAGAAGTAATTCACCGCGCGCAGGCCGCCAACCACCACAAGAACGGTGACAATGATCGTGATCAACGCACGGCGGACAGACTTGGCGCGGCGGGTGGCCAGCTCCACATCCAGATGCCACCAAAAGCTTTCTGCCGGTGGGTGTTTCGCGCGCAGCGCCGCCAGCCCACCGGCTTGCTTGGCCGCAGCTACCAAAGGACCCGGTTTGGACGACAGGCGGCTGAGCAGACTTTCCCAGCGCGCTTCTTCGGGGCGTAGATCGGCTTGGTTTTGGGCGAGCTTCTCAAACGTCTGCTCGATGCCGTCAAGCAGCAGCAGAAAATCCTCGACATTGGCGCCATCGAGCGTGACAATCCGGCGTTCGGCCTTTTCAAGTTCGTCGCGCAGGTCGTTGGCCGGGCTATTGGCGCGTGATTCAATTGCATGAGCCATAATGTATATGTCTGAACAGGTTTACGAATCGTCTTCTTCGTCACCATCGTCAAACCCATGGCTGACGATGCCCGCCTTCTCTTCTTCTTCACGTTGGATCTCGCGAAAGACGCGATTGAGGCCCGATTTGATCTGGCTTTCGATCTTGGCCTTGCGCTCTGGCGGCACGGGGAACCATTCAAGCATTTCGCCCACCAGGCCACTCTTTGTCTCGTTCTTATTTTTGCCCTCAAGATAGTAATCGCGCACCCGCTTGCGCATGAACTCGATATATTCGCCAACACGATAGGTGGCGTCAGGCTCGCAGACAGGCCCATGCCCAGGGATCAACATCTTCGCCCCCAGGTTGCGGATCAGCTCCAGCGCGCGCAGCCATTCGAGCGTGTTGCCCTGCGCCATATACGGGTGCTGGTCTACCCAGACAATATCACCCACAAAGCAAATCTTCTCTTCGGGCAGCCAGACGATGCTGGTGGCCGGCGTATGCCCGCCCACATACATGAGGTCGACACGACGCCCGCCATAGAGCAGCGCTGCCCGATTGGTGAATGTTAGGTGTGGAGGGATGATCACAATATTGTTGAGCTGGGCCTGGATTTCCGGCTCGCGCTTAAAGCTGTTGCGGACGCGTTCCTTGAAATTCTCAGTATAGCCCGACATCTCTTTGTGCGCCCGCTCATGGGCAATCACCTTGACTGGCATGAAATATTGATTGCCAAGCGCATGGCCCCGGTGGTGGTCTGTGTTGATCATGTAGAGAAACGGGCTATCGGGATACTCGGCCTCAATCTGTTCCCGCCAATCCATGGCCTGCTTCGGGATCAACGGCGCATCCACCATGATAATGCCTTCATCGGTATAAATAAAACCGGGTGTGCAGCCCCGATAGTTGGTGTTGATAAAGATGCCCGGCGCCAGCGCCTCGCGCTCGCCCAGCCCCGTCATGCCAATCCGCACGGCGCTTCTGCGTCTTGCCATCACTCCCCCCTCTCACTGTCTTTACAAACCACCTCAAAATCTCGATATCTAAACCAATTTTTAGAGGATTCCACACACAAATGCTGCTCGCCACTTGCAGGCAGCTCAAGAAGTTGCCCGCATGATAGCAACCGAGTATATCGGACCGTTTGGCCGCTGTCAATTCTCGGAAAATTATGTAAACTCAATATTTCACGATTTCCACTCAAGACGGGTCGCGGACCCGCCCGGAGCACATGAATGGTGCTCTACCGAAACTATTCCCCGTGTGAGATCCAGTTCGCATCGTTGATGGCGCCAATTTCCACCATTATGTGCAACGGTGGCGTCTGCTATTCGTGGGTCAACCGCCGTCCAATGGTATAATAGCGTGTACGTCCTCAACCTCCTCTGTCAATGCTACGGTTGTTGCAATGACGCACGCCGGTTTCCGCCAGAGCCTTGCCTACAGTGTAATCGTTTGACAACGCCTGCGTGTAGGCAACACCGATTGCGGTTGTAAACGCCATACATCCCCCAAAAAATGTGCTGGAAACCCATGGCGTCTCGGAGCAAAATCGGTATTGGGTCGTCGCAGCTTCATTGTAGCCTGGGTTGCCACAGGTCTTCATCTCCCCAGAATCACAGCACCACCGGCTACATGATGCGGTGAGGTGCTTTTTTGGATTGGATCCATCTGGAAAGGCTTTGACCATTGATATGAAACGATTAGCCGTTCTAACCAGCGGGGGCGACGCCCCCGGCATGAATGCCGCATTGCGCGCGGTTGTGCGCACAGCGTTGGACGCAGGGGCCGAGGTCTATGCGATCTACGAAGGTTATCAGGGCATGATCGACGGCGGCAGCCGCATCCGGCCCATTCACTGGACAGATGTCGGGGGCATTTTGCACAAAGGGGGCACCATCATCGGCACCGCGCGCTGCGATGATTTCCTTACCCACGAGGGGCGGCTCAAGGCCGTACGCAACTTGCTGGCAAACCAGATCGATGCGCTTGTGGTGATCGGCGGCGATGGCAGCCTCACCGGTGCGGACATGCTGCGCCGCGAGTGGGAGCCGCTGCGCAGCGAATTGGTGGTGCGCGGCGAACTCAGCCCAGAAACAGCAGACCGGCATCCCTATCTGAGCATTGCCGGGCTGGTTGGCTCCATCGACAACGACATGTATGGCACCGACACCACCATTGGCGCCAACTCAGCCCTCCACCGCATCACCGCCGCGGTGGACGCCATCTCGAGCACGGCGGCCAGCCATCATCGCGCCTTTGTGGTCGAGGTGATGGGGCGCAACTGTGGCTATCTCGCCCTCATGAGCGGCCTGGCCACCGGCGCCGATTTTGTGCTCATCCCCGAAAGCCCGCCCGATGTGGACGACTGGGAGGGCAAGATGTGTGAAATCCTCAGCACGGGGCTGCAAGTGGGCCGGCGCGACAGCATTGTGATTGTGGCCGAAGGCGCGATTGACCGCCACGGCAACCCGATTTCGTGCGAACAGGTGCGCCGCGCGCTCACCGAGCGCATGGGGGAAGATACGCGCATCACCGTCTTGGGCCATGTGCAGCGGGGCGGCGCGCCCAGCGCGGCAGACCGCATCATGAGCACGCTGGTGGGGGCGGCCGCGGCTTTGGCGGCGATCAACGCTGGCCCCGACAGCGAGCCTGTTTTGATTGGCGTCCACAACAACCGGATCACGGCGCTGCCGCTCATGGCGTGTGTGCGCAAAAATCAGGAGATCAACGAGGCAATCCGTTCGCTCGACTTCAAAAAGGCGATGGAGATGCGCGGGCCGAGCTATCAGGCCATCTTTAACATTTTGCGCACCCTGGTCCGCGCCGCGCCCCACCCCCCCAAACCAGGGCAGAAGCAGATCCGCTTTGCCATCCTCAATGCGGGCGCCCCCGCACCGGGGATGAACGCCACCGTGCGCGCGGCCGTCCGCCTGGCGGTGGATCGCGGTCACATCCCGTTGGGCGTGCGGCACGGCTTCCGCGGGCTGATCGAAGGGCAGATCGAAGAGCTCAACTGGATGTCGGTCAACGGGTGGGCGCCCACCGGCGGTTCGGAGCTAGGAACCAATCGCCGCAAACCCACCGGCAGCGACTTCTACGCCATTGCGCGCAACCTGGAAGACCACAAGGTGGACGCCATCCTCATGGTGGGCGGCTGGTCGGGCTATGAGGGGATGTTGAGCCTGTGGAAGGAGCGCAAAAGCTACCCCGCCTTCAACACGCCCATGCTCTGTGTGCCGGCATCGATCGACAACAACCTGCCGGGCGCCGAATTCAGCATTGGGTCAGACACGGCGCTCAATGTGATCATGGAGGCAGTGGACAAGATCAAACAGTCGGCAGTGGCGTCAAATCGAAGTTTTATCATCGAAGTGATGGGGCGCTACTGTGGCTACCTGGCGCTGATGAGCGCGCTGGCCACCGGCGCCGAACGAGTCTATCTGAACGAGGAGGGTGTGACCCTCAATGACTTGGTGCGCGACATCGACCTGTTGGTCACCGGCTTTCGCCACGGCAAACGGCTTGGGCTGATGATCCGCAACGAGTGCGCCAACGAGCTGTACACGGCGCCGTTTCTGGCCGCTCTCTTTGAGCAAGAGGGAAAGGATCTATTCGACGTACGCGTCTCGGTATTGGGCCACATGCAACAAGGCGGCGACCCAACGCCGCTGGATCGCGTCATGGCGGCGCGTATGGCCGGCGAGGCCATCCAGTTCATCGAACGCGAGTGTGATGTCTCACGCGGCGATGAGGCGGCGGCGGCCTGCCTGGGGTTGGTGGCCGAGCAAGCAACCTTGACCCCCTTCTATGACATTGCCCGGCTCTTTGACTTTGAACACAACCGGCCCAAGCAACAGTGGTGGATGGAATTACGCCCGATTGCTCAAATGCTTGCCCAGCCCGACCCCCATTTCAACAAGCAGAATGGGCGTTCTTAAAGCGGAAACAGAGAACGCAGCCCACGGGGCCGGCTGTTCTGCGTTCTGTGTCCAAAATGTTTTGCGCCAAAAATGTGAAAGGGAGAAATCAGTATGAAAATCGGGATTTTGACGGGCGGAGGCGATGTGCCGGGTCTCAACGCCTGTATCAAGGCCGCAGTCATGCGCGCCAACGAAGAGGGACACGAGATGGTGGGGATTCGGCGCGGCTGGCGAGGTCTGCTCAACCTCAACCTGGACGACCCAGAGACGCGCACCACCTACATTGCCCCCCTGAATCGCCAGGTAGTGCGCGCGATCGACCGCACAGGCGGCACCTTTTTGCACAGCAGCCGCACCAATCCCAGCAAGGTCAAGCCAAAGGATGTGCCCGCCTTTTTGCGCGACCCGGAGCATCTGGATGCCGAAGTCCATGACCCGCGCCTGCGCGACTTCACGCCCCACGTGCTGAAAAATCTAGAGGCGCTTGGCGTCGACGTGCTGATCCCCATCGGGGGGGATGACACGTTGAGCTATGGCCAGCGCCTGCACAGCGAAGGCTTCCCGGTGGTGGCTATCCCCAAGACGATGGATAACGATGTCTATGGCACCGACTATTGCATCGGATTTGGCACCGCAGTGACGCGCAGCGTGCAATATATTCACCAGTTGCGCACCAGCACCGGCTCGCATGAGCGGATCGCCGTCATCGAACTCTTTGGGCGCAACAGTGGCGAAACCAGCCTCATCAGTTCCTACCTGGCCGGTGTGGATCGCGCCGTCATCTCCGAGGTGCCGTTCGACCCGGAGAAATTGGCCGATCTCGTCATGCGCGATAAGCGCGCCAACCCCAGCAACTACGCCATGGTGACCATCAGCGAAGGCGCGCACATGGTGGGCGGCAAGGTGATCGAATACGGCGAGGCCGATGCCTATGGGCACCGCAAACTGGGCGGCATTGGGCAGATCACGGGCGAGGCGCTGCAAAAGCTCACCGGCGAAAACATCATCTATCAGCAGCTTTCGTACCTCATGCGCACGGGCGCGCCCGATGCACTCGATCTGATGGTGGCCCACAACTTTGCCAACCTGGCGCTCGACCTGATCCTCAGCGGCACGCGGGGGCGCATGGTGGCGCTGCGCGATGGGGCCTACACCCACATCCCCATGAGCCAGGTGACCAGCGGCGTCAAGCGGGTGGATGTGGACGAGTTGTATGACGCCAACGAATACCGCCCCAAAGTGCGCCACGTGCTCGGCAAACCGATGTTTTTGTACTGAGCGTGGTGTGTGCGCACTCCGCAGGGTTTCGCTGGCGCATGTTCAACAGCGTAGTTTGTCATCCACCTTCCTCGAAGCTCTGAGCTTCGAGGAAGGTGGATGACAGTTGTTTGACGATTGATGCTCATACCACCAGTCGGTTTGCAAAGTTACTCTGCTTTAGAGGCCCTAATGCGCGGGGATTTCATTTGCGCTCAGGACAGCGATGGGCGCCTGTACGAGCGGGGCAAAGGTGACGTAGCAGTTGCCGGCCACGCGGATGTTGACAAAGTAGGAAGGCCAACTCTCCTGCACCTCCTGATAGCCTAGCTCGGCGAATCTTGCGCCGTCCTTGTACAGGTCAAAGAAGGGGCCGACGATACAGTCGGACGTGTGCGTTGGGATTTCCAGGGTCAGCGTTGCGCTGAAGGCGCCACCTGGTGGCACGGGTGCGGATGGTCGCACCTGCTCGAGGCAGAAAATCGCGCTGGTTTGTGCGCTTTGCAGCCCGGCAAAGGTTTCACACGAGAAGTGGACGTTGGCGTTGGTCGGCCAGCTCTCCTTGCCGGCGTTTTGAATCCAGAAGGTGACGGCGCGGCGTTCGCCGGGGTTCATCACCGCGGGCGGTCGCTGGTCGGGGGTATCCCAACGCACCTGCAAGGGCAGCCAGCGGTGCGCCGGCGTGATGAGCTTGTTGCCGGCATTTGCGTCGCGCACGTTGATGCCGGTGTAGTAGTGGGTCAGAATCTGGAAGGCCTCTTGCCAGCGCACCGACCAGGCCTGCAAAGGTGGATTGGGGGGTGGCTCACAAGGCGCAGGATGGGGGTCACAGCGATAGCTCTCGCTGCCGCGTGCCCAACGCCCGGCGCCGTTCTGGCTCAAACCGTGCCCATGCCCGTCCAGCGACGGGACTTGCGGGTGGCTACTGACCGGGTCGGCGACGCTTTGCAGATAGGGAAACGGTGGATTGGCGACAGTTTGCTCGCGCACATCGGCGCTGAACTCGGCGAAGATCGGGTCCTGGTCGCTCAACGTCAGCGTCTGGCCATAGATGCTGACCGTGTAGCTCTCCTTGTAGCTCAGGTAGTAGCGGTTCTGGAGGACAGCGGCATCTACCAGCCGCTGTTGGTCGGCGCTGGCAAGCCGGTCAGCCGTGCGTGGGATGAAGACCTGATAGTCCTCCAGGTTGTTGATGGCGCCAGGAGTGACAGCATCAGTGCGGATGTGCCAAAAGGCGTAGGTGCGGGCGGCGATGGCCTGAGCTTGCAAGGCCGGCAGCAGATGGGTCCCCGGGCTCATCTCCTGGGGAACCACGTCAAGCAGGTAGCGGTCCTCGGGCGCCGTGCCGTCGATTTTCACCGTTGCCGGGTTGGTGGCAAATGGATAGCGCAAACTCTCATTCCCTGGAAATGCAGTACAGCCGGGACGGTTATCTCGTTGGGCAGGATCGGTCGATGACGTACAGAGGCCGAAGACCACTCTGCTATCGGGATCAAAGGCATACATTTCCACCGTAATGTGAGTGGGTGGTGTATATGATTGAGCATTCGCTGGGGCGGCAAAGCATACCACCAGGCAAGCCCCCAACACCATTGACAGGCCAACAAGCCATCCCCGTCTCAAAGATTGCAGATAGACTCTCATTGTGTTACTCCTAACGTGACGTTTGTCTCACAAAGGGCAAAGACATCTGTTGGCATGTCATCAGAACGGCATCGATAGACGAGCCGATAACCATCTGGCGACCAGGCAAGCGTATAGCCGCCATATCCTCCCAGTGCAGAGGTGGAAAATTGATCAAGCAGACGAACTTCATTGGTCGATACATCAGCCAAAAAGATGTTTGCATCTCCTTCCTTACCTGAGATCCGTTCTTTCCCAACCACCAGCAGTTGGCGGCTATTTGGTGCCCAGGCAAGGTCAAGCAACACTTCAAACGGTAGTGGGATGCTGGTGACTTCATGAGATGCCGGGTTCAAGATAACCAGCCACGACTGCTTAAAAAAGGGAGTGGGCATGCCCAAAACAAGCTTGAATGCAATGTTTTGTCCGTCTGGGCTCCATTCTCCGTTGACCGCCCAAAATGGTCCGCCGGAGAAGCGTTCAGTGAACTGTACCTGAATGTCATTGTCATTCAGATCAAAGTCCTGAACCTCTCCTGTCAACAGGTCAAAGATTAGCAAGCCGCCGATATCAAACATGGCAACTCTGTCTTCAAACGGATGCCAGCAGATCTCGGGGCCGTAAGGCCGCATCGGTGTGTTCAGACCATAGGCAAGCAGATTTATCGGTGGAACAGGGAGACTATTGCTGTCGCCATCAAACAACAAAGGCGATTCAGCCCCTTCGTTGAGAACCATCACCTTGTTACCATGACCGGCGAGTGATTGACGGAAATTACCGTGTGTGACAATGGCTGGCTCGTTTATCCCATCGGAGAGGAGCAACCTGGTCCGACCAGCAGCAGACCGAAAAGCCATCTTCTGAGCAGCTTCCAGCCAGACGGCGTGGGGATAGGTGGGGCCGATATTGCCATAGGTGACCGTCACGCCGGTAGTGACATCGAGCGTCTGAATCTCAAAGCTCTCGCCGGGCATGATGATGGCGCGGCGGTTATCGGGCAGCCAGTCCAGCACTGCCAACGAGGCAAAGGGCGAGGTCATGACCACGCGTGGTTCACCGAACGAGTAGTCATCCAGCGTCAGGTCCGGATTGGGCGTCGGTGTCGGTAGGGGGCTGGCCGGGGTCGGCGCCGGCGTGCGGTCGCAGGCGGGGTCGGCCAGGGTAAAGGCCACGACGCCCACAGTGCGCCCGGCTTTGGCCTGCACCTGCACCGGCGTTGCGGGGTCGAAGCCGCTCACCGTCAGCGTGAAGGTGTCGCTTGCCTCCTGGCTGAAACCATCAAACTGTGTCTCATATTTCACGCTAGCAAAACCGGGATTGCCTTTGTCCTTCGTCCATTCAACCGGGTAGTCCCCGAGTTCGCCGCGATAGAGGCTGCCAGGCTGCGGCGCGAGCCGTGTCCAGCCCGCGGCGCCGAAGGCCACATGGCTGATGTCGTGTTTACCGCTGTTGGTGACCTGCCAGGTCAGTGTCGATGTACCGTCAGGGTGATTCAGATAGCCGTAGAAGGCAAAGGTAAACCTTTGGTCCGTGGCGGTCAGGCAGGGTGTAGTGGGGGCAGTTGATTGCAGCGTTGGGAAGCCCGGCCAGGGTTGATCGGCCATGACGGTGGCAAACACCATCAGCAGGGCGAGCAGAGCCAGGCCTCCGGTTGTACTGAAGATACGGTTCATGATGTAGATTCCTGGAAAGATGTTGGTTGATGCGCATCCGGTCAAGGTTAGCTGATAGGTACGCCTGTAGGGCCAGACCCTACAGGCCCAATCGATTTGTTCTTACCCCCATGGATTCTAAACCGGGCGGTAAGCGTCTGCCATCGGTCATTTGTGGCGGTTGATCTTGCAGGAACATCGGTCATTTGACGGAGATATGGGGTCATCCTGGTCTCTGATTTTACAGTTTCCTGAACAATGTGCGTCAATCAAACTGGACATGCGCTTGTGATGGTTCCGTTATTTCATGGTACAATCAAACACATTGGACTTGTCTACCTACGGCGCCGAAACCTGTACGCCGTATCATTCTGCGGAGTAACATCGGTTGCGAAAAGGAACCCACTCATGATCCACGAATCAGTCTACGAAATACGCCAACAGATCAAACCCTATATTAAGGTCGCCGGCGGCCAGGTCGAGGTGACCGACCTCGAACGGCTGCGCAGCCAGGGCATCGACACGCTGGTGCGCGACGCCGTCTTTGGCGCCGAGCCGGTGAAACAGTTCAGCCGCTGGCTGATCTGGGAGCTGGGGCAGGCGCTGGGCGCGCGGCCGGCCAGCATCCACGAATACTACATTGCGCGCGCCCGCAACGCCTGGCAGGATCGCACCGTGCCGGCCATGAACATCCGCTTCACCACCTATGATACGATTCGCGCCGCGCTACGGGCGGCCAACGCCACCCAAGCCGGCGCCATCATCTTTGAGATTGCACGCAGCGAGATGAGCTACACCGACCAGCCCCCAGCCGAATACGCTGCGTGTGCGATTGCCGCCGCCATCAAAGAGGGATACTTCCACCCGCTCTTTATTCAGGGCGATCACTTCCAGGTCAAGGCGGCCACCTTCAAGAGCAACCCCGAGGCTGCCATCCAGGAGGTGAAGGACCTCATCGCCGAAGCCATCCCCGCCGGTTTTTGGAACATCGACATCGACACCAGCACGTTGGTTGAGCTGGAGTCGGACGACCTCAACAAGCAGCAATATCACAACTACATGCGTTCGGCGGAGATCACCAAGTTTGTGCGCGACCTGGAGCCGGAGGGGGTTACGGTGAGCCTCGGCGGTGAGATCGGCGAGGTGGGGCACAAGAATTCGACGCCCGAAGAGCTGGACGCCTACGTCACCAACTACAACGAGGTGTTGGCCGACCTGGGCGACTATGCTGGGCTGAGCAAGATCAGCGTGCAGACGGGCACCAGCCACGGCGGCATTGTGCTGCCCGATGGGTCGATTGCCACGGTGGCGGTCGATTTTGACACGCTCAAGGTGCTGGGCGAACGCGCTCGCCACTATGGCGCGGGCGGCGCAGTGCAGCATGGGGCCAGCACCCTGCCGCGCGACTACTTCAATAAGTTCCCTGAGGTCCAGACGTTGGAGATCCACCTGGCCACCGGCTTTATGAACCTTTTCCTCGACCATGCGGCCTTCCCGGCCAGCCTCAAGCAGCGGCTCTATGCCCATCTGGATGTCGCCCACGCCAAGGAACGCAAGGCGAACGAGACCGACGCCCAGTTCTACTACAAGACGCGCAAGAATGCGGTTGGCCCCTACAAGCCCGAACTGTGGGGGCTGCCCGAAGGGTTCAAGGCCGAGGTCTACGGCGCACTCGAAGAGGAGTTTCGCTTCTTCTATGAAAAGCTCAACGCCGTGGGCACGCAGGGGTTGATCGACGAGCTGGTCACGCCGGTGGAAGTCCACAAGCCCATGCCCGCGAGCGCCCGCGCCGGTGGCGACGACCTGGGGCTAGCCGACTAGCGCCCGGCGGTCTGTTTTCAATCAAACTTGTGTGGAGGATTGCAAGACATGATGACCTTGTTGGCCGTGCTACTCTTTATTGTAGGGCTGATCAATCTCTTTCTGAAAGACCTGGCCTGGCAGTTGACCGCGTCGGGCAGCGTGATCGACGGCCTGCCTGCTGAACGCAACGAACAGTGGGACCTGTGGATGAACATCAGCGGCGTGGCCGCGCTGCTGTTGGGGTGGTATTTTTGGAACTTTATGGCGTAAGTGAATGAAAGAAGGGGTAGGGGATGACCCTATCCCTCACCGCAAGTGGCCAAACTTATTACCATTGTCGGCAATTCGGGTGTGGGCAAAACCACGCTGACCCAGCTGCTCTGCAGCCAGGGCCCTTTTGTCACCGGGCTGGAGCAGATCGTCGAACGCCCCTTTCAGGCGCGCTTTGCCCAAGACTTGCGCCGCTATGCCCTCCCCAACCAGGTCGACTATCTGCTGCTGCGCGCCGAGCAAGAGTGGGCCATCCGCCAGCAACCGCAGACAGGCATCCAAGATGGCGGCTTGGAGGTGGATTACCACCTCTTTACGCGGCGCTTTCACCAGCGCGGTTACCTGAGCGATGACGAATATGGCCTCTGTGCCCGGCTCTACGCCTTCGCGCGCCTTGCCCTGCCGCCGCCCGACCTCATCATCCGCCTCGTCGCCCCGCTCGATGTGATCGCGGCGCGCTACGCCGCGCGCAATCGCCCCCTGGAGATCGCCCAGCTCGACGATCTGGCCGACATGGAGCGGCTGCTCGACGACTGGCTGGGCCAGGTTACGCAGACGCCCATCCTGACGGTGGACGCCAGCCGCGACGACCCCACCTATGCCCAAGCCCAGGGGCCACTCCTGGCGGCCATCGGCGCGGCAGTAGAGCCGCAACATCTTCCGTCTCTATCTCGCGGTTCCGGGCGCGATTGCGCTATAATCGACGAGACCAATTACGGATGCACCCAAATCAATCTTGAGGAGCTGCCATGAAATCTGACCTAGACCGCCTGATGGCCGAGCGCAACCTCGACGCGCTGCTCGTCATGGGCGATGCCGGGGGCAACCCGGTGATGAACTATCTGACCGGGGGCGCCGCGCTTGAGCGGGCGCTGCTGGTCAAGCGCCGCAACGGGCCATTGACGCTGATCCACGGCAGCATGGAGCGCGATACCGCCGCTGAAACCGGGCTGGCCCTGGTTGACCGTGACCAGCGCTACAATCACTATGAACTGCTCAAGGCGCATGACGGCGACCGCCTGGCCGCCGAGGTGAGCTATCTGCGCAAGGTAGTGGACGACCAGCAACTGCGCGGTCGCCTGGGCATCTACGGCCGCGTCGACGCCGGGGTCGCCTACACCCTGCTCAATCATCTGCAAGATACGCTGCTCGACACCGAATTGGTGGGCGAATTTGGCGATTCACTCTTTAGCCTGGCGCGCGAAACCAAAGACGACGCCGAGATCGCCCAGTTGCGCGAGGCGGGGCGCCGCGCGTGTCGGTTGGTGGGCGAGGTGCAGGAGTTCATCCAAAGCCACCGTGTGCGCAGCGAGGTGGTGATGCGCAGCGACGACATGCCGTTGACCATCGGCGACGTCAAGGCGTTCATCCGCAAGCAGCTCACCGTCCACGGCATGAAGGAAGAGCACGAAAACATCTTTAGCCAGGGGCGCGACGCCGGGGTGCCCCACAACCGGGGCGACTATGCCATGCCCCTGCGCCTGGGGCAGAGCATTACCTTTGACTTTTTCCCTCAGATCGAGAGCGGCTATTTCCATGACATCACGCGCACGTGGAGCCTGGGTTACGCCACCGACGAGGTGCAACAGGCGTGGGATGAGTGCAAGGAGGTCTTTGACAAGGTCATGCGCGAGCTGGCGGTGGGCCGCCCCTGCCGCGACTACCAGGTGATGGCCTGCGACATTTTTGAGGCCAGAGGGCACAAGACGGCGCGCAGCCACCCCGGCGCACACGAAGGGTATGTCCATAGCCTGGGGCACGGCATCGGGCTAGACATCCACGAGGAGCCGCGGCTGAGCCACGCTGCCGGCAACAAGACCATCCTGCAGCCCGGCCACGTTGTCAGCATTGAGCCGGGGCTTTATTACCCCGAGCGCGGGTTTGGCGTCCGCATCGAAGACTCGGTGGCCTTCACCGAGGCTGGCGAGCTGGTCAATCTCACCGACTACCCATACGACCTGGTCGTCCCCATGCGCCGATAATTGAGGCTGGGGACAATGGAAGGAACCGTTCAACGGCCTGCGCTGCGCGATCTGAATCGTTGCTTTCTCTATGCGCGGCGCCGCCAGGATTGGTCGCCGGGGCCATTCATGCGCTGATAGAAGGGGTCATCGGGTGTGATGGAGCCGCGCAACACGGGCTGGCCGGTCATGGCCGACTTGTAGAGGGCGGCGAGAAATTCGAGCGTGCCGCGCACGTCGGGGCCGCTGACCGGCGGGCGCCGCCCCGCTTCTATGGCGTCGAGCATGGCCGCCAGTTGGGCGCTGTGCGACGAAGGGACATTGGCGCCGATGTCCTGCCACTCGGCCACTTTCTCTTCGTAGGGCGACCCCTTGATGGTCGAGTAGCGCCAGTGTTCGTTTGCGTAGCTATAGAGATGGGTCAACTCTACCGTGGCGTGCTGAAAGTCAAAGCGCATATACGACTCTTCGCGCGGTGAGAGCGCGCTGACGGTGATGTTGGCCATTGCGCCGCTGGCAAAGCGCAGGTTGGCCATGGCCACATCCTCGACCTCGATGTCGCGGTCGAGCGCGCCGATCATGGCGCGCACCTCGCGCCATTCGCCCATGAGCCAGAGCATGAAGTCGATGGCGTGGATGCCATGCCCCATGACGGTGCCGCCCAACTCGGTGGTCCACTTGCCGCGCCAGGGCACGGCGTAGTAGGCCGGCGCGCGATACCAGGTGGTGAGTGTATTGACCACCAGCGGCTTGCCCAGTTCGCCCTGCTCGATCAGCCGCTTGAGGTGTTGCCCGCCCGAGCCAAAGCGCCACTGAAAGACGCTGGCGCAGTAGTTGCCCGTGCGCGCCTCCGCCGCTTCGATGCGGTCCATCTCGGCCAGCGAGGCGCAGAGCGGCTTTTCGCAGAGCACCCATGCGCCCGCCTCCAGGCTCTGGATGATCAGGTCACAGTGCGTACCGGGGGGCGTTGCAATCTGCACCAGCGCGGGCCGCTCTTCCTGCAACATACGCTGCGCATCGGTATAACGCCCGGGGATAGAGTAGGTCTCGCAAAAGGCGTCGACGCGGTC
>JAHDWG010000029.1:7959-31216 GCA_023384495.1 Caldilineaceae bacterium | reverse complement strand
TGACCTGCGGACACCCCGAACGATGAAAATGATAGCGTACAGCAGGAACACAGAGCACACCGAGGTATTTCTTTGTGTTCTCTGTGCAGTCTCTGCGCCCTCTGTGTTGCGCTATTTTTCTATTTTCAGAACAGAGAAATGCTATGAACCTCTTTGATCTTACCGGTCGGGTCGCCCTGGTTACGGGCGCCGGGCGGGGTATTGGCAAGGCGATGGCGTTGGCGCTGGCCGACGCCGGGGCCGATCTCGCGATGGTCTATCAAAATAACTTCGAGGAGACAGCCGCGGCGGTGGCTGCTTGCGGACGGCGCTGCCTGCCGATCCAATGTGACCTGCGCAGCGCAACGCCTGCGCAACTGGGCGATGTTGTACAACAGGTGGTGGACCATTGGGGGCGGCTCGATATTCTGGTCAACAACGCCGGGATCATCCGCCGCGCCGACGCCATCGACTACCCGGCGCAGGATTGGCGCGAGACGCTCCAGGTCAACCTCGACAGCGTCTTCTTTCTCACGCAGGCCGCCGCACAAGCGATGATGAGCCAGCCGCCGGAAAGCGGCTTTCGCGGCAAGGTCATCAATGTCGCCTCGGTGCTCAGCTTTCAAGGCGGAATCCGCGTGCCGGCCTACACGGCGGCCAAGCACGGGCTCACCGGGCTGACCCAAGCGTTGGCCAACGAATGGGCCCGGCATGGCGTCCATGTCAACGCCATTGCGCCCGGCTACATCGAAACCGACAACACCGAGGCGCTGCGCAATGACCCCACGCGCAGCAAGGCGATCCTCGAGCGCATCCCTGCCGGGCGCTGGGGCGAACCAGCCGACCTGGCTGGGGCGACGCTCTTTCTCGCTTCGGCCGCGTCAAACTATGTGCATGGGACAACGATTGTCGTCGATGGCGGATGGCTGGCTCGGTAAGGTGTGGCGCGCCGGCTCACTATGAGGTTGGGGCATTTCAGGGGCGAATGATGACGAGTCGACTAGGGCGCCGGCTGACCGTAGCCAGGCAAAACCGGTTTGTTGGGCGTTATGCCGAGCTTGAGCTCTTCCGCACTGCGCTCAACCGCGATTTGCCGGACTTTGCGGTGCTCCATCTCTATGGCCCCGGCGGCGTCGGCAAGACAACGCTGCTGCGCGAGTTTGTCCGCTTGGCCGAAGCGGCGGGCCGCCCTCATCTCTTTCTCGACGGCCGCAATCTCGACGCCTCCCCCGCCGGGTTCATGGCGGCGCTGGCCAGCGCGCTCGGGCTGCCGCCCGATCGATCTCCGTTCGACGCCATCGGCGCGGCGCCCGATCTGGTGCTCTTCATCGACACGTATGAACTGACGGCCCCATTGGACGCGTGGCTGCGTGACCTGTTCCTCCCCCAACTACCCGAACGGGCCCTGGTTGTCTTGGCCGGGCGCCAACCGCCGCCTGCGGCCTGGCGTGCGGACGACGGCTGGGGCGCCTTAACCCGCATCGTCTCGCTGCGCAATCTGCGGCCCGATGAGAGCGAGGCCTACCTGCTCGCCCAGGGCATCCCCCCAGATGAAGCCGTGCGCGTCCTCGGCGTGACTTATGGGCACCCTCTGGCCCTATCGCTTGCAGCTGATCTCTTTGGCCAGCGCGGCGCACCCGGCGGGTTTGACCTCAAGCGTGACCCAGATATTGTGCGCGTGCTCCTGGAGCGGTTTGTTGCCGACGTGCCGGACCCCATCTTTCGGCAGGCGCTGGAGGTCTGCGCCCATGCGCTGACAACCGACGAGGGGTTGCTGGCGCACTGTCTCGGCGAAGAACATGGCTATACAGCCTTTCAGTGGTTGCGCAACCTCTCGTTCATCGAGCAGGGGCCCTTTGGCCTCTTTCCGCATGACCTGGCGCGCGAGGTGCTAGAGGCTGATCTCCGCTGGCGCAATGTCCAACGGTTCCGCGAGCTACACTTTCAAGTGCGCACGCAGATCATCCGACGTGTGATCGAGAGCAGCGGGCCCGCACAACAGTATGCCATCTTCGCCCTGCTCTTTCTGCACCGGAACAACCCCTTTATGCGCCCGTTTTACGAGTGGCAGTCGTTTGGCCAGCTCTATATCGACGAGGCCAGGCCGGCGGATATGCCCCAGATCGAGCAGATGATCCTACGGCATCAGGGCAAGGCGTCGCTCGCTGTGACGCGTTTTTGGCAGACGCGCCCACAGTCATCGTTCTATGTCTTCCGCGCCGCCGGCAACGCCATCGCTGGCTTCTGTCATGTGGTGGACATCAGCCACATGGCGCAGGCGGAGCAGGCGGCAGACCCTGCCTTGCAGGCGGCTGCGCGTCATCTACAGGCGGCCGCGCCGCGCCGTCCGGGGGACACGGTCCTCTTCTTCCGCAACTGGATGGACCCCGATCACTACCAGCGTTCACCGTCGATCTTCAATATGGCGGCTATGTTGACGTTACGGCTCTTTTTCAACACCCCCACACTGGCCTACTCGCTGATCGCCCAGGCCGAGCGCGAGATCTACGAATCCATGTTCGACTATTTGCGCATGCCGTTGGCCCCCAGTGCAGGCTTCTCCATCGACGGCCAGGAATTTGGCGTCTTTGTCCACGACTGGCGGATGGAGCCAGTGCTGGAATGGCTCAACATCATGGGCGAGCGCGAATTGCTCGACGAGATCGTGGCGCTAGAGACCCTGCCACACGTCTCGCAACCGGTTGTTCTGTCGGAGCCTGAGTTCGCTGAGGCCGTCCGACAGGCGCTGCGCGATGTCCGCCGCCTTGATCTGTTGACCCACAGCCCCCTGCTGCGCTCGCGCTGTCTGCGAGACCGCGCCGACGAAGAGCCAGCACCGGCCTTGCTCCAAACCCTGCTGCACGAAGGGGCAGCGATCCTCAAAGCCAGCCCCAAAACCCAAAAGCTCTATCGCGTGCTCTGGCACACCTATTTTGAGCCAGCCCCTACCCAAGAAGCCGCCGCCGAACTCCTCGATCTCCCCTTTAGCACCTACCGATACCAGCTAGGCAAAGCCGTCGAACAGCTTATCGGCTGGCTCTGGCGGCAAGAAGTATATGGCGCTGAGAACTGAAGCCCCCAAGCTGCCCCATCCACTTCGATCTTGACAATTCCACTTTGACAAAAACTTAGCAACGAATTGGCTGGAAAGTTAGCAACCACCCGGCCTACACTCCTTTGTGTATCGTAGTTGCCGATTGGCAACGCAAACCGGCATGGCGAGGGTTTATACGGCAGTTGCTTTGAAAACCGGACTTTGCGAGGCTGCTTACCCCTTCGAGTAACTCCGGTTCTCAAACAGAGCTCCGTATAGACGCACCCTCGCAGCGGCCCAACACAGAGGAGCATTCAAAATGACAGCACAGAAAACAGGCGCAGGCAAGACGGCAATCGTGATTGGCGCCAGCATGGCTGGGCTTCTGGGGGCGCGTGCGCTGGCCGACCACTATGACCAGATCACGCTGCTCGATCGGGATGCCCTGGGGGCAGCAGGCGCCCACCGCAAGGGTACGCCTCAGAGCAAGCATGCCCATGCGGTTTTGGTGCGCGGGTTGGCGATCATGGAGGAATACTTTCCCGGCTTGATTGCCGAGCTGGTCAGCCTGGGCGCCGACTATGGGGATGTCAGCCAGAAGGCGCGCTGGTATCACGGCGACGGCCACCATCAAGCGTGCGTCAGTGGCGACAACGCCATCAATGTGAGCCGCCCCTTGTTGGAATCAACGATCCGCACGCGTCTGCTTGCGCTGCCCAATGTGCAGATCATCGACGCCTGCGATGTCTTGGGGTTGCTGACCACGCCAGACAACGGGCGGGTCACCGGTGTGCGGTTGATCCGGCGCGCGGCGGGCAGCGCCGAAGAGGGCCTGGCCGCGGATCTGGTGGTCGATGCGACCGGGCGTGGCTCGCGCAGCCCCGCCTGGCTGGAGGCGCTGGGGTATGAACGCCCACACGAAGATGCAGTCAAGATGGGGCTGACCTACACCTCGTGCGAGTTCCGGCGCCGACCGGAGCATTCGCCCGGCGTCGTCGCCCTGATCGTGGCGGCGTCGCCAGAGAGCCGACGCGGTGGTGTTCTGCTCAGCCAAGAGGGTGACCGGTGGATGCTGACCATCGGCGGTTACCTTGGAGAGCAGGCGCCGATGGATCACGCCGGGTTGCTGGAGTATGCGCGTGGATTGGCGACCCCTGACATCTATGAGATCGTCAAGAATGCCGAGCCGTTGAGCGAGCCGGTGGCCTACAAGGTCCCCTCCAACCTGCGCCGCCGGTACGAGCGCCTAACCCGCTTCCCACAGGGGTATCTGGTGATGGGGGATGGGTTGTGTAGCTTCAACCCCATCTATGCGCAGGGCATGTCGGTAGCGGCGCTGGAAGCAGTCGCGTTGGGAGATTGTCTGGCGCGGGGTGAGGATCGCCTGGCCGGGCGTTTTTTCAAGCAGGCGGCCGAAATCATCGACATGCCGTGGAGCACAGCCGTGGGGAACGACCTCCGCTTCCCCGAAATCGAGGGGCCGCGTAACGCCATGACCAACTTTATCAACTGGTACATCAGTAAGCTGCACCACGCCGCGCAACAGGATGCTGTGCTCTCCGTCGCCTTTCTCAAGGTGGTGAACCTGCTCCAACCACCTCCCAGCCTGCTGCACCCGCGCGTAGTATGGCGGGTTGTGCGCGGCAATCTCTGGCGACGCCCGCACAAATCCGCCGTCAAGCAACGAGGTCTTGCTACGGCTGCGCCAGGGTCATCTCGCTAAACCAACGGTGGGGGACGAGGTCAAAAGCGCCGGCCACCTACAGCACGTTCCGGTAGGCGTAGGTGCGCCGGTAGCCATAGTCGGTGCTAAAGCTGCCGAAGGCCTTCTTGCCGGCTTTGGCCAGCGGGTAGCGGCTCAACGAGCGCAGCCCCCGGCGGGCGATCTGGCTGGGGCTGTAGATCTTGCGGCAGAGCCAATCGTAGGCGGCGCGCAGTTCATCGACCGTAAAGTTGTTGGGGACAAATGTAACATGGCAGGTGTCGTAGTGGCTCCACGGCACATCCAACAGCCGCCCCTCGGCCTCTACTTGGTCGCGGAACGGCGTGCCAGGGTAGGGGGTGAGCACGGTGGTGCTGACGCTGTCCAGCTCGCTCTGGCGGATGAAATCCCACATAGCCTGGAAGGTAGCCGGGGTATCTTCGTCAAACCCCATGACAAAGAGGCCGACCACCCCAACGCCGTGGCTGCGGATGATGCGGATGGCGTCGGTGGCCTGCATGGCCACGCCTTTGGACTTGCCGCCAAGTTCGCTGCGGTTATCAGGGTTGACACTCTCAAAGCCGATAAAGTGCTTGTCCAGGTGCGCCGCCACGCTCATCTCCAACAGTTCGGGGTACTTGGCGATGCTCATCTCCGACTGGCACGTCCACCCGTGCAGATCGAGCTTGGCCAGGGCGTCAAAAAGATTGGCGCAATAATCGGGGTCGGTTGTGAAATTGAGGCCAAAGTTGTCGTCGGTAAGGAAGAACCGCTTGATGCCACGGCGCTGGATCTCGTCCACCACCTCGTCAATCGGGCGCAGACGCATCTTACGGCCACTCACCCGGATCGCCGTACAGAATGAGCAGTTGCGCGGGCAGCCGCGGGTGATCTCCAGATAGGGCGTCCAGTAATGGTTCTTCTCGTCCACCAATTGGATGACCCGGTCGCTGATCGAGGCCAGCCCCTCCAGATTGGCCCACGTCTCATCTTTGTAGACCGGCTGCATCCCCTTGACGCCCTCGGCGGCAAAGTCTTGCAACAATCTCTGCCAGGTAAAATAGCCTTCGCCCACCATCACGCTGTGGGCAAAAGTCTGTGTGTGTTCGGGCATAAGCGTGGCATGGACGCCGCCCACTACCACGCCTGCCCCCTGGCGCATGGCGCGGCGGGCGATCTGCTCGGCGCCCTCGATGGTGACCGTCATGGACGTAATGCCGACCAGATCGCCTTCGCGCACTGTGTCCAGCGCCAGATCGCGCACATTTTCATCCCAGATTTCCACGGGGATTTCCGCCGGCACAAGCGAGGCCAGCCGCATCATCGTATACGGAGAGCCGGGGGCCTTGCCAAAGACACGGCCATCTCGCCGCGGTTGGATGAGAATGACACGTCGCATACGCTGCTCCTATGCTTCACTCTGCCTGCACAGCCAGGTTGTCTCGCCGTACCACGCTGAAAAACAAGTTCCCTGTAGGTCGTAGGTCATCGCCTCCGGCGTGACATGGCGTCGGAGGCCTCTTGATACAACATGACTTACGCAGCGCCTGATGTTGGCCAGGAGAGGATTCACGCTCATTCATCGTGCGCTCACTCATGGCTTGCGTAAGTCCGATACAAATGATTCAAACCCGCGTCAACTATATCACAGGCGCGCCAGACCCACAAGAATTTATCAAAAAAGAATCATAATAATTCCAGCGCTGGGCGTGGCGCCAGCCCCCTGGCCGCACGGGTACGGGTAGGGCTATGGTGTAAAGTCTTCATTGCCGCCCAGACCGCTGACAAAAGCGGCCAGCAAATCGGCGGCGCGGTCGATATCCTCCAGCGAGATCGTCTCGACCGCACTGTGCATATAACGATTGGGGATGCTGACCAGCCCCGTCGCCACACCGGCGCGCGTCAGTTGGATGGCATTGGCGTCGGTGCCCGTGCCCCGGTTGTGCGCGGCGATCTGATAAGGCATCTGCGCGGCGACAGCCGTCTCGACCAGCCTGTCGAAGAGCCGTGGGTTGACGTTGGGCCCACGCTCGATCACCGGCCCGGCCCCCAGTTTGATATCCCCTTCCTGCCGTTTGTCGATGGTGGGGCAATCGGTGGCGTGGGTCACATCGACGGCGATGCCGATCTGTGGGTCGACGCCAAAGGTGCTGGTCTGCGCCCCACGCAGGCCGATCTCCTCTTGTACGGTAGAGACGGCGAAGAGCGCCACGTTCAGCCCAGCCTGCGCGGCCCGCCGCAACGCCTCGATCACCACCCACACGCCGGTGACATTGTCCATGCCGGGCGCATTGGCCAGCCCGTTGCGCAACTCTTGGTAGCCCAATTCCAGCGTAACCGGGTCGCCAATGCGAACGAGACTAGCCGCCTCATCGCGGTCTTTGGCGCCAAGATCGAGCCACATCTCTTCCAGCTTGACAACTTTCTTGCGTTCGTCGGGGTCGAGCAGATGGATGGGTTTGCGCGCAATCACAGCGTTCACCGGGCCGCCCTGGGTCCAGACTGTCATGCGCTGGCCAATGAGCTGTTGCGGGTCCCATCCGCCAATGGGTTTGGTGTAGAGAAAGCCTTTGTCGTCGATGTGGGTCACCACCAGCCCGATCTGGTCGCAGTGGCCGGCAAGCAACACGCGAGTGGGCGCATCCACATTGTTGCCCACGATCACGTTGCCATGCAGGTCGGTCTTTACGGTGTCGGCAAAGTCGTTCACATAGTCGCGCACAACAGCCTGCACCGGCTGTTCATAGCCAGAGGGGGACGGCGCGACGAGCAGAGCCTTCAAAAAGTCATGGGCGGTCGATTCCATTCGATGCGGTTCCTTGGGTGATGTAGACTGCCTATGGTAGTCGATGCCCTATTGTAACATCACCGTAGAGGGAAGCAAAGGGGCCAGTATGCTGGTTACCTCCCGGAAGTCGGGCCAAAACCGTGAACCGTCACCGGCATTCACCTGCAACCCGGTGACGGTTGGCGTTTTACGCAACGGTGCGTTTGGGGATCTGCCGTTCGCCCAAATCGCCAAAGCCAATGCTGGGCAGCACCTGGCTTTGCACAGCGGCCACGGCCTGGTGAACAAACTGAAGCGGGTCGGTGTAGGGGCCGATGGCGGCCTTGAAGGGGCGCTGCCCCAATGGCGTCTCCATCAGTTCGGCCACCAGTTCCGCCACATCATGGAAAATATCCACCTCCGCCGGCAAAATGCCCACCGGGAAGCGACGCACAAAACGTTCGGCCACCGCGCCGACGGGGCCATATGCCTCGGCCTGCGCAGGCGCGTGCGCCACGTGGATGCGCGCTTCCACATTGCTGGCAAACGCGCACGCCTGGATCACAGCGGTGTCGATCCCCAAGCTATACAGCTCGTAATGTAGCGTCTGCGCCATCGATTCCAGCGCCGCCTTGGCCGCGTTGTAAATCCCCATAAAGGGATAGACAAGGCTTCCCGCCGTACACGAAAGATAGACCAGCAGCCCCGACCCTTGCCGCCGCATGTGAGGCAACACCGCCTGGTTGACGCGCAGTGCGCCAAAGAGATCAGCGTTGAATAGTTCCTGCGCCTGTTCGACGGTTACCGTTTCCGTAATGCCAATCAGCGCCGAATCGGCAAAGTGGATAACGACATCGATCGCACCCACCGCGTCCAGGATCACCGCCACCGCAGCCTGAACGGACGCTGTGCACGTCACATCCATTACCAACGGGTGGAGCGCCAATGGCTCCGCCTGGGTGGCCTGTTGTAGCACAGACGCGGCGGCGGTGTAGGGGCCATCGAGCATGGGCAGCGCCGCGTAGACCGTATGCCCACGGCGGGCCAGCGCCAACGCCGTGCTGCGACCTGCGCCGCTGGAGGCGCAGGCCACCAGGATGTTCTTTGCGCCAGACATAGACGCCTCCTCTGTGCTGTCAAAACGGCAATCTGCCTGCTATGCCGGCGCGGCAAAAAGCTGCGAATTGTCCACGAAGATCAAGTATTCACGGACGAGACCCCGTTCCAGCCGGAATGTAACGGCAAAGGGAACGGTGAGCGTGCTGTCGTCGTGGCGGGTATAGGTGACCAGACCGTTGCAGATGGTGGCGTCGGGATGCACCCACGCCTCCAATCGGTCGTGGCGGATGCCTTTGATGGCGCCAAACAGGCCCGTCACTGCGCCGCGGATGGCTTCATGCCCATAGATCGACGGCGCGTTGCCAAAGCGGAATTCGCACTCTGGGCTGAGAAAGGTGAGAAAGCGGTCTGCATCAAAGGCGTCAACGCTGGCGAACATGCCGGTAAGCCAGGTGGGCAGTGGGCGCTGCGGGCTGGGCGACGCAAGCGTAGGGGTTGCCGCCGTCCGTTCGCTGGTGTGATTCATGGTCTGCATGAGAAAGTCCTTTCAATATACAATGATTGATGATTGATGGTTGTTCACTTTCCGCACATGCCTTCGTTTCACGCTGGCGCATACGGAAAGTGAACACAAAGCTTCAGCAGCGGGAGCTGATGCCGGCTACGCCATCACCGGCTCTGCCTCCGGTTGCGGCGCTGCGAGGGTCATTGGCTCAGCCGGCTCGGCGGGCGTTGAAGTGGCGGCAATCTCCCACGGCATACGGAAGTTGTTCCGGCGTAACTCCCGCAAGGTGACGTAGCGGATTTTGCTGATCACATTGTTGTTCACAGCAATCAGCCGGAAGCCTTGGAAGGTGGCGTGGGGCCGTGGATTGCCGGCGGCGCGATGGCTGTAGTCAATCGGCCCCAACGACGCCGTTTCGAGCAGAAGCGGCCGGTGAGACTGCCACCAGGTGCGCGGGTCGCCCGCTTTGTCCAGCGGGTTGTCATAGGGCGGCACGTCCAACTGCGCGTACTCGAGCACGGGCGAGTGGCGATGGTCGCGCACAAGGGTGGGCTGGCCGTTGAGCGGCGCGCCCGCGCGCACTCGCAGGTGAACCGGGTCTTTGACGCCCACTTTGATCGATGGGTAATAGGCATCCGGGTTCTCGGTGTAAAAATCGGTGTAGTAGCGAAGTTGTTGCCGGGCGGCGTCCCAGCGCAGCCGGTATTCGACGCGATCGTGATGGTGACCGGCGAGCACAATATCCACCGGGCGCGCCGCGTCCACACCGGCGCAATACTTGAGGAACGAACCCGTTGCATCGAGTGCAATGCCGTCGTTCAACATGCGGTCGACGCTGCCGGCCTTGAAGTGTGAGACGCCGGCCTGGGTAAACTCGCGCGCGCCGCCGTTCTCATCGAGATAGGTGGTGATACGGCGCCAGGAATCGGCGCTATATGGTTCGCTCGACAGCCCATTGACGTGGTCATGCAGCTTCTGGGCCTGGGTGATGGTGGCCGTTCCAAAGACAGCGCGCAGTAGCACTTCGAGCTCGGCAACGGTCATCAACCGCAAGAGGTAGCCGTAGAGTTCGCGGCGGTCGGCGCTAGGCCGCTCCGTCTGGCGGAAGTAGTGGGCGAACTCGCGGCGGCGGATGCTGATCGCGGGTGCGTGCATGCCGACGATGACCACGCCATTGCTGCCCGCCTCGCCAAGCGCCTGCCGCATCAGGTTGATGTCGCTGGTGCGCACGCCGAGCGAGTTGGGCGCGCTCCCTTTGTGCGCCTGGCGCAGGTTGGGGTTCAGTGTGCCTGTGATCTCGCCGACCAGGATATTGAGGATGGTTCCCCAATCCGCCGAAGTCGGCAACCCGGCATCCTCGCGGGTGTCGAGCATGACCACCCGGTGGGCGCCAAAGGGAACGAGATACGAACCCTTGTTGTTGATCCGGCGCAAATAATACTCATATTCTTTGCGCCAGTTGCCAGTGTCGACGAGGATCATCTTTAGCGCCTCATCCGGGTCGATCCACGGATGCCCGCCCTGGATGGCCGCGGCCTCTGGCTCGGTCACATTGTGCGTCGAGTATTCGCGCACCGTCTTATTCCACGGGCCGGGCACATCGACCGTGCAGAGCAGGTGGTAGGGGTTGACCCGGTAGTCGTGGTTGCCCATGGTGGTGTAGATGGGCACGCGCAGCTCTTCGCTGGGCACACCGTCGGGTGAAGGGACCTGCCCGCGCACCATGCGCTCGAAGAAGGCGAAATTGCCGCCGTTGTAGCTCTTGCGCTCCCCCTCCTCAAACGCATAATCCACCAAGTCGCCGGTGGCCAGGATCGCATCCAACATACCGAGATCGTGCAGCCGATTGGCGTATCGGATCAGGTCGCGGAAGGAATCATTAAAGTTGTTATACTCCTGGACGCCAGCGGCAAGCTGGCTGTTTTTTGTCGCGGCCGCCCGCAATTTGCCACGGAAGGCTTCGAGCCGCCGCGAGACATGAATATCGGTGGCGTGGATTACTCCAAAATTGGCCCAACTGCGCTTGATGTAAAGTGAGTGCGGCGCCAACACAAAGACGTTGCCGTTGGGCAGGCGCAGGCCGACGTTATAGAGCGTCCGGTCGCGCAGGGGCGTCGGCGTATCGTTGGGCAAGACGAGGGTCACATAGACGTTGGTAAACAGACTGCTCTGGCTGCCGACCTCCGTCGGCTCGGCGCGCAACACGATCTGTTCCACCTGGGTTCCTGGTTTGTTGACACGGCGGGCCACCAGGCGGTTTTCCCACAGCTTTTGAAAGAGCGCCCGGTCGCGCGCCAGGATGGTGTTGGCCACCGGGGTCGACAGATTCGACCACGTTGCCAGCCGCGGAAAACGGCGCTCATATTGATCGTCCGGGTTGATCAGCCGGGGCCGCCCAAGCTGCGGCAGGTCGATGGCGCAAGTGATGACCTTGCCGTCGCTCGCCCATCCTTGCCACATCACGCCGCGCTCAAAATAGACGGCCTGGCCGCCGGCCACACTCACCGGCTCGGTAATGGGATGCTGCAGCCGACCGATCTCCTTGCCCAGGCGTTTCCACTCGGTATAGAAATCCCCAAAGATGCTCACCCCACCGCCAGAGCCGCTGACGAAATCGATCTCGCCGAACTCGAAGCGGCTGATGGGGAAGAGTCCGTCGGCGGTGCGCTCTTCATCAGTGACCGGGAAGCCAAAATGGCGCCTGCCTGTCTGTGGGTTGACGCCTGGCCCGCCCCCGGCAAGGTATTTGGTGAGGATCCCGCCATGCACCTCATGGGCGCCCGTATTGGTATGCCAATAGATACGGCCACGTTCATAGATCTGTACGCGCCCGCCATAACCAGCATCCGCTTCGGCGCCCACTTTGGCGCCCAGATCGAGACCTTTGCTCTTGAGTTCCTGCCATTTTGCATAGATTGTAGCCGTTGCACTCATCTTGCCCTCCTTTGTTGAGTAGACGATGGACGATAGACGATAGACGATGGACGATGGACGATAGACGATAGACGATGGACGATGGACGATGGACGATGGACGATGGACGATGGACGATGGCGTGCTGCCCTTAGGGCCAAGACGGGTTCGATCATCGTCCGCAATATACTGATAGACAAACCATATAAAGGGCGCACAAATTGACGCTATTACACACGAGAGTGAATGTGCGACTTTTATAGGTGATCTCTATGAACAGTGACTTGCGAATCTGTCCTCAGCATACGCATAGGTCGTCTCACCAGCGTCCATCTTTGCGTCCATCGTTTCTATTGATGTAAGTTCTGTTTGAACCAGGCGTATTTGTCCGGCAAAAATGGCTGGTTTCAAACAATATCGGTATCGCTTTGTGTCCACATTTTTGAATTGCGCTATACTATAATGGAATGAATCAGGTCTGCTGTGTAAATAGAGCAAAAGAGCGCGCTGCCATTTTCATCGTTCGCGGTGGCTGCAGGTCATGACGCCTGCTGTGATCATATGACAGAACCGCGCAACACCGGGCGCGCATGGAGGGGAGAAGCCAAAAATGCCTGAGATGAAGAGTGTCAATCTGGAGGAGATGGGCCGGGCGGCCAGAGCAGCTGGACGAAAATTGGCGACGTTGACCACAGAGGCAAAAAATGCTGCGTTGTTGGCGATTGCCGACGAGTTGGAAGCCCAGGCTGAGGTAGTCATGGCGCAGAACGCGCTCGACCTGGCCGACGGGCGCGCCAATGGATTGAGCGAATCGTTGCTCGACCGGCTTCTGCTCAACCCGGCGCGCATCCAGGGGCTGGCTGCGGACGCCCGCCGCATCGTCGCCCTGCCCGACCCGGTGGGCGCCGAGATCGACGGCCGCGTCTTGCCCAATGGCCTGCGCCTGAGCCGGCGGCGCATCCCGATTGGCGTGGTCGGCGTCATCTACGAGGCGCGGCCCAATGTGACCATCGACATTGCCACGCTCTGCCTCAAGACGGGCAACGCAGCCATCCTGCGCGGGGGCAAAGAGACGCTGCGCACCAACGTGGCGCTGGTGCAGGTGATCCACGCTGCGCTGGAGCGTGTGAACCTGCCCGCGGCTGCCATCCAATATATCGACAACCCCGACCGGGCGCTCGTCAGCCAGTTGCTGCGGCTGGATCAATACGTGGATATGATCATCCCTCGCGGCGGGGCGTCGCTTCACCGGCTTTGCCGCGAACAGAGCAGCATCCCCGTGATCACCGGCGGCATTGGGATTTGTCACCTCTATGTGGACGAGAGCGCTGATCTGGAGAAGTCGCTCGACATCATTGAGAACGCCAAGGTGCAGCGGCCCAGCGTCTGTAATGCGTTGGATACATTGCTCGTCAACCGGCGGGTCGCAGACGATTTTTTGCCCCAGGTGGCGCGTCGCATGGCCGCCCGCAAGGTCGAGTTGCGCGCCGCCGGCCCGGCGTTGGAGATTCTGCAGCGCGATGGGCATGGGGCAACCGTAGCGCCCGCCGGCCCTGAAGATTTCGACACCGAGTGGATGGCGCTGATACTGGGCGTCAAAGTAGTGGACACGATGGACGAAGCCATCGAACACATCCAGCAGCACAGCCAGGAACACTCCGACGGCATCCTGACCAACGACTGGCGGAACGCGGTGCGCTTTGTCAACGAGGTGAATTCATCGGCGGTCTTTGTCAACGCCAGCACGCGTTTCAATGATGGAGGGCAATTTGGGCTGGGCGCCGAAGTGGCGGTCAGCACGCAAAAATTGCACGCGCGCGGCCCCATGGGGCTAGAAGAACTGACCACCTACAAGTGGGTCTGCCTGGGCGACTGGCACGTGCGAAAATAGGTTCTATGGGTGCGTTGTACGCGGCAGACGCCCGTAGCTCCACCCTTGTAGGATGGAGTGGCCTCCAAACAAATACAGTTTCAAACAGGGCGGTCGGAATCCATGTCCCCAGGCTTGAAGCCTGGGGCTACGGCTTTCCATCAGCTTATGCTTGACGCCACACTAATCCCCCGGCTCAAAAAGCGCCAGCTCAAACGAGCCTCGATTGCGGCCATCAATGTATTTGACGAGCGTATTCGCATCATCCTGGGCATACCAGGCGACCGTCTTGTAGTTGCGCGTGCTCATCTCCACCTTGTAGGCTTGAAATATGCCCGCGGGCACGCTGACTTCTTCTACCCCCAGCACCGAGACGGTGAAGGTCTCCAGTTGGCCCACCACCGGCAGAAATGAGTGAAGGCGCGTGGCGTAGCCTTCGCGCAACGGCAAAGACCGCACCACCACGGGCAATAGATTCCCATCACGGGCGTCGCTGGGGATGCTGGCGCGCTCAAAGGTTGTTACATTGCGGCTGGTTGTCAGCTCCATCTGCACCTGGCTGCGATCATAGGTGGCCAGAACCCGCTCGGCGCCCTGGGTTGCACTTGCGGTGCGAGTCAGCAGCGAGGTAACGGGGCGCATCCCCTCGGTGACCTCGACGGAGACCAGTTCGTTGGCCCCCTGCGCCAACGTTTCGCGGCGAATGGACCAATGGTCGCTGTCACGCTGGCCGGCGATGCGTATGATTTCAAAGCGGGCCACTCCGGCAGGCTGTCCATTGACATCGGTGATCCGGTATTCGCTGATTTCGCCCTCACCCCACGGCGCTGGGGCAAAGGTGAGCGGCTGGGGTGAGGGCCGCCCACAGGCCGCAAGCAACACGGCCACCAGGCCCAAAGCGACGAGCCAAGCCGCCGTGCGCTGGGAGGTCGCCGACGTTCGATTCCATTTTTCTGAAGTTCGACCCTGCATTATCGTTTCTCTTGCATCCAACGGATGGCCGCCGCGGCCAGGGCGGCCGCGCCAATCGGCAGCGCATCCTCATCCATGCGAAAATCGGCGCGGTGCACCGGGTAGAACTGTTCGCCCCAGGCCGGGTTATGCACCCCCAGGCGAAGAAAGTTGCCCGGCGCCGCCTGCGCCATAAAGCTAAAGTCCTCGGCGCCCATCCCCATCGTGGCCTCCTTGACCTGCGCCTCGCCCAAGAGATCGCGCATGGCGCCCAGCATGACATCGGTGGCTTCGGGCGAGTTGACCGTGGGTGGATAACCAGGGAACAGGGTGTATTCGGCCCGGCCGCCCAGCGGTTCGATCACGCGGCAGGCGCGCGCCAACTCATCCTGCAACAACTTGCGCGCCTCTTCAGAGAACGAGCGGATCGTGCCCGTCATGGTCACTCGGTCGGGGATCACATTGTTGACCGTGCCGCCGTGGATGGTTCCGATGGTGATAACGCCCGGCTCCAGCGGGTTGAGGCGGCGGCTCACCACCTGCTGAATGGCGTTGATCACGTGGGCGGAGAGGGCGATGGGGTCGATGGTGCTTTGCGGGCGCGCCGCGTGGCCGCCCGAGCCGACAATCGTCAGTTCGAACATATCGGCTGCGGCCATCATGGGGCCGGGCCGGGTGGCCACAATGCCGGCGTCGTGGAACGGGTCGACATGCAGGCCAAAGACGGCGTCCAACCCATGGAGCGCGCCCTCTTCCACCATGCGCATGCCGCCAGACTTGCCCTCATCGTCCTGCGCCTCTTCGCTGGGTTGAAAGAGCAGGCGAATGTGGCCGGGCAGCCGCTGTTCATCGGCCAACCCCTTGAGGATTGTCGCCGCGCCAAGCAGCATGGCCGTATGCGCGTCATGGCCGCAGGCGTGCATGATGCCGGGCCGGCTGCTGTCGAACTCGCTCCCGTTGATCTCGGTGATGGGCAGGGCGTCCATGTCGGCGCGCAGGCCCACCGTAGGCCCCTTTCCGCCGCGGATATGCCCCACCACGCCCGTCTTGGCCACTTCGGTTTCGGTCTCGATGCCCAGATCGATGAGCGCGGCGTTGACCAGGCTCGCCGTATGCTGCTCGGTGAAGGTTAACTCCGGGTAGCGGTGGATCGTCCGCCGCCAGATGCGGATCTGTTCGTGTAGCTTGTGCGCCCGGTCGAGCAGTTCCTGGCCGGTCACTGGGGTCGGGATGGACATGGATTTGCCGCCTTTCGTCGCTTTATTCGTTTATTCAACGTCATTCAACGTCGCTCTGTTCAACAATGTCACCACAAATTATAGCGTACCCGCGCATCTGCGCAGTAATCGACAGACCCTTTTGCTCGCTCGGTGTGGGCTTTCAGAAGCCGTCTGGAAAGTTCTCCACCTGGCGCTGAAGCGCGCCCAGACTCCCGGCTAGCCCCAAAACAAGGCCGGCGGGCGCCCCCAGGGCGCGGCATTCGAGTTACAACTAGCTCCGCGCCTTCAGGCGGGACGGGCTGGCGAGGCAACAAAAAGGGGGACTACATCATTGGATGCAGTCCCCTTCTCTGACTTTATGCCGATTCCGCTACAACCAGTTGGGCAAAACGCACAAAGAGACGCTACCCGACCTGAATCTCGTTGATGATCCGTTCAAACTTGGCGCCTGTCGCCCGTAGGGCGCTGCGCACCACCCCTTCGATGCGGTCCTTCTCAGCAAGGCGATACACCTTGCCGGTCAAGGTGATGACGCCCTGTTGGCTGTTGATCCGCACACCCGCGGCGCTGTTGATCAGGGGATCTTCCTCCACTGCAACCTGCGCGTGTGAAATCAACTGGTCGTCGTTGTACTTCGCACCAAACCAACGATCAAGCAAGCCCATGATCTTCTCCCTCCTTCTGGCTGGCACTTTGATGTACACAAAGACAAGTAGCCTGTGGAGCTTCGGCGGTCGATTGGGCTGGGGTAACACATTAGCTTCACACCACAACTCCCCCCGAATCTCCATCCATAATTTCGCGCAAATTTTGAAGAAAGAAAAGACCCAAATCACTCATTCATAGAGAAGCCGTCAGGTGTTCACCCAGCAGTCAACACGAACAGGGCCGCGTGGTCTCTGGGGTGCTGAACGACGAAAGTGGCAGTGTTGAGCTATGGGGTGCTCAGGCTGAGCTTTATCCCAATGGCCCACAGGTTTGATCTAGCCAGCGCCCAGGCGGGCAACGATAACCCGCCACCCCCAGCCCGTCTCGTTGACAAGCTGGTCGCACGCATGGGCCGTAAGCGATACTGTTTTTTATCATTCATTCCATATACACACTCAATTTGACATTACCTTGAAGCCCTGGTCGCGGTCTTTGCCAGCGGGCGGGATTTCCTTGCCGCCTGAACAGACGAGGACAAATGTTCTGATTGACAAATTGTCTCATCCCTGCTATTTTATTCGGCAAGCGATGTTCATGCTATTGCTAGTGTAGTTATCCCCCTTGCCCGTGAATATACGTGTGAATCCGGGGTCAAGCTGGCTCTGGATTTTTTATTGGCGCTGAGCGTAATGACTGGGTTGCTCTTCACAACCTGGGCGATCTGGGCCGTCATTTTCTCTTGACTTCACTGGGTTCAAGAATTGGCGTCAATGTTGTTGGTGCCGTCGCATGAACGGTCGTGACGCACTTTAGCACATCACGAAGAGGTTGCTACAAAAACAACGATCAATCTTCCCCAATTTCAAGGAGTTTTTGATGAAACAATATGCATACGCGAGTAATATCACTTATGCACTCTTCTTCGTTAGCGTCTTTTTTGGAGCCATACAATTTAGCCCCGCTAAGGCAACAACAGAATTGACCCTTACACAGTCAGCAGCCTTTAGTTGTGCAACCGTGACAGAAATTCCTCAAGCGGAGTGTGAGGCATTGGTGGCGCTATATAGTAGTACCGCTGGTGAAAACTGGTTCATCCATGACGGCTGGTTAAGCACGAATACACCTTGCAGTTGGTTTGAGGTGCATTGTGAATCAGGGCATGTGACCGAACTATATCTGATTGGTAACAATTTGGCGGGTCCTATCCCATTGACATTAAGCAATCTGACTCACCTTCGCGTATTGCACTTGGCTGGAAATCAACTATCGGAAACCATTCCTGGGACGTTGGGTAGCTTCTTAAATCTGGAAGGGCTGTTCCTCGACCAGAATCAATTGACTGGCGCGATCCCTCCCACGTTGGGCAACCTTACCAGGCTTAAGGCACTCGCACTTTGGAACAATCAACTGAGCGGTGTGATTCCAGCGACACTCGGAAATCTGACAAACCTTGAGCAACTATACCTTTCCAACAATCAGCTAAGCGGTGGCATTCCCACTGAATTGGGGAATCTGACGAAACTACGCGACCTTCATTTGGGAGGCAACCGGCTGCACGGCACACTGCCCCCAGCACTCGCGAACCTAAGCAATTTGGAGGATTTCAGGCTTGCCGGTAATCAACTTGCAGACTCTCTACCCGCTTGGATTGGGAATCTGACAAAGCTACGCTACCTTCATCTTGATGAGAATCAGTTTGTTGGAACCATACCTCCTGTATTGGGACAACTCTCCCAACTGGAAAGATTGGATCTCAGCAACAATCAGTTAAGCGGCCCAATTCCACCTGAGCTTGGAAATTTGTCTTTGCTTTTGGAGCTGCGTTTGTGGAACAACCAACTGAGCGGGACCCTGCCGGCCTCACTGGGCAACTTGTCGCGGCTGGAGACCTTCCATGTGGGCGGAAATCGGCTTACAGGGACTTTTCCTGACTTTGTTCTCAATTTCGCAGATTTGCGGCAACTTGAACTGTGGGGGAATCATCTGCCGGGAACAATCCCACCGGCTATTGGCACACTTTCAAAACTAGAGTGGCTTAGCTTAGGCGGTATAGGGTTGACTGGTACGATCCCTGAAGAATTAGGACAATTGGTCAATCTGAGAATGCTGTTCCTCGATTGGAATCAATTGACTGGCGCGATCCCTCCTACGTTGGGCAACCTTACCATGTTGCAGAGACTCGCGCTTTGGAGCAATCAACTGAGTGGTGTGATTCCAGCGACACTCGGAAATCTGACAAACCTTGAGCAGCTATACCTTTCCAACAATCAGCTAAGCGGTGGCATTCCCAATGAATTGGGCAATCTGACGAAACTACGCGACCTTCATTTGGGAGGCAACCGGCTGCACGGCACACTGCCCCCAGCACTCGCGAACCTAAGCAATTTGGAGGATTTCAGGCTTGCCGGTAATCAACTTGCAGACTCTCTACCCGCTTGGATTGGGAATCTGACAAAGCTACGCTACCTTCATCTTGATGAGAATCAGTTTGTTGGAACCATACCTCCTGTATTGGGACAACTCTCCCAACTGGAAAGATTGGATCTCAGCAACAATCAGTTAAGCGGCCCAATTCCACCTGAGCTTGGAAATTTGTCTTTGCTTTTGGAGCTGCGTTTGTGGAACAACCAACTGAGCGGGACCCTGCCGGCCTCACTGGGCAACTTGTCGCGGCTGGAGACCTTCCATGTGGGCGGAAATCGGCTTACAGGGACTTTTCCTGACTTTGTTCTCAATTTCGCAGATTTGCGGCAACTTGAACTGTGGGGGAATCATCTGCCGGGAACAATCCCACCGGCTATTGGCACACTTTCAAAACTAGAGTGGCTTAGCTTAGGCGGTATAGGGTTGACTGGTACGATCCCTGAAGAATTAGGACAATTGGTCAATCTGAGAATGCTGTTCCTCGATTGGAATCAATTGACTGGCGCGATCCCTCCTACGTTGGGCAACCTTACCATGTTGCAGGAGTTCTCACTTTGGAACAATCGATTGAGCGGAGTGATTCCAGCGACACTTGGAAGTATGACAAATCTTGAGGAGCTTTACCTCTTCGACAATCAGCTAAGCGGTGGCATTCCCAATGAATTGGGCAATCTGACAAATTTACGCATCCTTCATTTGGGTGAGAACCGACTGAACGGCACACTGCCTGCGGCGCTCGCCAATCTCAGCAAGCTAGAGGATTTCAGGGTTGCCGGCAATCAACTTTCCGGCGCCCTTCCGCTGGAGCTGATGAATCTGGCCGAACTCAAGATATTCCATACATTCAACACGGCTCTCTGCCAACCTGACGAGCCGTCTGTTCAAAATTGGTTGGCAACCATTCCGTATGCAGAACTGTCCGGCTTTATTTGCGGGCAGACGCCGGGTGCAATTTCGGGCAGCGTGACCGATAGCAATGGTCAACCATTAGCCGGGATTGAAGTGTCGGTCTATCGCAACTTTAGCGGGCCCACCTGGAACACCTCAAGGCTTATCACCGGTACAAAAACTACTGCAGATGGAGCTTATCATCTTGGAGACCTGGTCGGCGAGAAGTTTCAAATCTTCTTTGCTGATCCACTGGGCACTTATGGTGATGAATACTTTGACAATCAGGGTTCGCTGCAATCTGCCACGTTGATCACAGTTTTGCCTGGCGCCACTACAACTGTCGATGCAGTGCTTGATGCGCCGGTTCCGCCGGTAATTCAGGTGGAGACCCAGGCTGGGGTGACGACTGATACAAAAAGTGGCGAAGTCATTATTACGATGCCATGGGTGAACCGTTCCGCAGTGAGGATCACACGAAATGTCGCCTGTGATGATGGCTCCATCCCTTCGAACGTCGAACTAGTGGTAAGCGGGTCTAGTGGTGTGAAGCGATTCACCATGAACCCTTCATCGTCCCCTGGAAGTTATGTGGCGCTCATTGAGCAAGCTGAGATAACTGGGAATTCAACCCTGCGTGTTACTGCTATGTGTGGCAGTCTAGCTCTCGATAACACCGTTGGAAAGATTCAACTCTATGATCCCAGCGGTGTCATTACGGATGCCACTACTGGTGGGCCGATTAGTGGCGCCAAAGTTGTGCTTTACCATGTTCCGGGTTGGCGTTCACGTACATCCGCCGATGACACTGCTATCAATACTTGCGAGTCGAATGATTCAAAACCACCGTCAGCAGCTTGGAGCCAGCCTGCACCGATTGATCTCGGTGTGCTGATCAACCCTGATTTAGGTACAGTCTCGCCGGCTGTAAACCAGATGGCGACTGATAATCAGGGACGTTATGGCTGGGATGTCGCCAAAGGCTGCTGGTATGTGGTGGTGACAGCAGTGGGTTATGCAACGAAGATAAGCCCTGTGGTTGGCGTTCCACCCGAGGTGGTGGATTTAGACTTATCACTGGAGCGCGTAGGCACATGGCAGGATGCTCATTTGCCATTGGTTGGGCGCTAGACGAAATTGGGCCTAATTGACGATGTGGCGCTGAGATGGGAATACCATGGCTAGCTATGAAGAGCATTGCTGAGTAACAAGCATTTTCTAGTTGACAAGCGGTCGTTCTTGAGTATCAAGATCGTCAACTATAGCTGGCTCATGTGGCTGACCTTTGTGTTGTGACGGTCAGCCACATGAGTTATGCGCTTGGTAATTTCAGGGTAGTTGGAGCCGGCCGCAAGTGGTCTATTATCACAGCAGCCGAGTGGCGCTCAGGGTCCGCCCACCAGGCCACTCAGCGCATGCGCGAGGGCGCCATCCACATGTCCAGGTTGCGGCCCAGCTTGGCCTTGACCGGTTCGGTGACCGCCGAGAGGCGCTCGACCATGGCGGTGGAGAGCGTGAAATCGGCTGCCGGCAGGTTCCAGGCCAGCTCTTCGGGGCTGCGCGCGCCGACCAGAAACGATGTAACAGCCGGCTGCTGCTTGACCCAGGCAAGGGCAACGATGGCCATCGGCGCGCCTGCTTCGTCGGCGACGGAGCGGATGGCGTCGAGGGCGGCAAAAACTTCGGCTTCGCATCCGGGTTCATTGTGCTGCGCCATGGCGCGATCGTTGCGATACCAACGGGTGCGCGCCAGCCCGTCGGGCACCTCATCGGCTGTGGCGTAGCGACCCGTGAGCAGGCCTTGCGCCAACGGGCTGTAGCAGATGATCCCAACCTCGTGTTGGACACAAAGCGGCTGTACCTCGTGCTCGACGACGCGCCAGAGCAGACTAAAGGGAAGCTGGTTGGTGGCGCATTCGCTGAGCGCAAGCATCTCGCTAAAATCCTGCACAGCGAAGTTGCTGACGCCAATCGCGCGAATCTTGCCCTGCTCCTTGAGCCTCTGTAGCGCGCCCACGGTGTCGGCCAGCGGTATGTCGTGATTGGGCCAATGGATCTGATAGAGGTCGATGTAATCGGTCTGCAAATTGCGCAGGCTGCCCTCGCAGGCGGCGATCACATCGTCCGGCTTCAGATGATTGGGCGAGACTTTGGTGGCAATGATCGCTCGTTCGCGGCGATCCACCAGCGCGCGGCCCAAGACTCGCTCCGAGTGGCCGGCTTCATAGCCCTCGGCCGTGTCAAAAAAGTTGATGCCGGCGTCCAGCGCGGCGTGGACGGTGCCTATCGAAACGTTGTCATCCTGCTCACCCCAATACTGGCCGCCGGCAAAGGGCCAGCAGCCCAACGCCAGCGCCGAAACCTCGATATCGGTCTTCCCCAACTTGCGATATTCCATCTTGTCACCCCGTATCCTGTATCCTGGCTATGCCCAGACAAAAATCTCGCCATCATCGGGCGAGTAGCCGATAAAGACGGCAAGCACGCTGCGCGGGTCATCCCCATCCAGCGGTGGGATCTCGTGGATGCAGCGAGTATTAAAAAAGTAAAGGTCACCCGGCGCCAGCTCGACCCGGAACTGGCCCATCCCTGCTTCTCGCGCAAAGTCGTGAAAGGCGCCATCCGCGATATACGGTTGGATCTCCGGCGTCCACAGACACTGGTGGATGATGGTCTGGGCGCTGCGTTCGCCGTGGCGGGCGTTTTGCAGACAGAGGATGCCGGCAAACTGATGCTCGAAGCGGTAGACGGCGTAGTCTGTGCGTTGTTCGCGCAGTTTCACGCTGTCAATGTGCGGTGGATAACTGTGTTGCTCGTAGTGAATGCGAAAAATGGCGGGGCCATAGCGCCGCCCATCGGGCTCGTAGGCGGTGGTCACGCTCTTGCCGGGGGCCAGCGCCTGCAATGCAGCATAGAGTGTGCGCACCGGGTCGACAAAGCCATCGAAGAGGTGGGCGAAGAGTTCATGCGTGGCCTGGGCGTGTTCCAAAAAGCCTTCTTTGTCGTGGCCGCGGTTGCCGAGGCTGGTGCCGATGTCGATCCGTTTGCGCTGGTCGGCGCTGTTGAGCGCTATCGGGTCGCGCATCAGGCCCCAGTTGCGAAAACGACGGAGCAGCCCTTGGCACTGGTCGGGCGCATAGACCTGGCGCAGCACAATGGCGGGCGTCTCGCCGCGGGCCAGCGCGCCGAGGGGGTCGGGGTCTTGCGCCAGGATGGTGGCAATGTCAGGTTCGGCGGGAAGCCAGGTTGTCTGTGGTGGCATGGTGGGCCTTTTGATTGGACGATGGACGGTGGACG
>JAHDWG010000029.1:0-7859 GCA_023384495.1 Caldilineaceae bacterium | reverse complement strand
CAGGTTGTCTGTGGTGGCATGGTGGGCCTTTTGATTGGACGATGGACGGTGGACGGTGGACGGTGCGATGCTCAGGCAGGCAACAGTTCGCCGGCGTTGGGAACACGCCATTGAAGCTGGAGGTCGGTCTTGGCGTGCGGTTTGAAGCGGCGCTGCACATCGGCGATGCGGGTCTCCAGCACGTCAATGCGGCTGAGATCGGCCACGCCGAGGCCCAGTTGATTGCCATAGTAAAGAAGGCCCAGCGACAAGGGGTCAAAGCCCATTGCGTGGGCCATCACCGCGTCGGCGGCAAAGACATCGGCGCTGGCCGCGGCAATGCCAAAGCCTTCGACCGCGTCGTCGCCGCCTGGCCCATTGCCCTGGAGGCCGCGCGCCCCGTCGATGACGGCGATGTCGGGCCACAGATAGCGGGCGACACGAATGAGGTTGATGTTGAGCGCCTGCGCCTCTTCGGGCAGGCTGCGTTCGGCGTGGCTGGCAAAACCGTGCATCTTGACCCGATCTGGCTTGTAGAGCGCGCCCATGATCATGTTTTTGAGCGCCAGCGTCACGACGCAGACATCATGGGTCTTGGGGATCGCCACCGAAATGCGGCAAGGGCAATCGATGACCGTCTTTGGCATCCGCGCCATTGTCTCGCTGCCATCGGCCAGCAAGATCGGCGTCTCGACCCATGCCGTCTCTTGGTGCAGATCGACCAGGCGGATGGGTAGGGGATACTCATCGCGCAGCGCCTGATAGCCAAAGTTTTCAAACGATTCACCCGAAAACTTCTCATTTGCCCCCTCGGCGATGATGACTTCTTCGGGTGGCTGGGGGGTGGAGAGCAGAAAATCCAACACGCCGCGGATGGCGTCCACATGGCTAGAGGCCAGTTGATTGGTGCTCGACAAAAAGTTGGGCTTGAGCAAAACCTGTGTGCGCAACTTGGGGACCAGATCATCCCGCACCAGATCGAGGGCTCGATAGACTGTCTGGCGGCGATTGGTGTGTCGAGCCAGCCCAACGCGGGCGGTGGCAACGGACATGGCGACTCCTTGCATTGATGAGGATAGGCGCTTGATGATGAATCGTTGTGACAGGCGAGAGTATAATAAGCTCGATTCGTGTTGTCAAATAGTCGAAAAAACTCAGGTCTGAGGCTGTTATAAACCATTGCATGAAGCCTGCCGCTCTGCTACAATGGGAGCCATACTCGTGCATGATGTTCAGGCAGAATCCATGCATTCACCCGATTTGCCCCATTCTCAGCAAGCCGTCCATTACACGCTCTTTCGCGGTGTGGCGTTCGCCTATGTGATCTTTGGCGTGATCGCGGTGGCGCTTGCGCTGCGCCTTGGCGAATGGGTCGCTTTTGCCTTAGGCATTCTGTTTTTCGTGGTTGCGCTCATCTTTTGGATCTGTAGCCGGTGGCTGGCGCGCAACCAGCGCGTTACATTGGCGGTGCGGCTTGGCGCGGTCTGTTTGCTTGTCGCCACCACCGCCTTTGCCATAACGGCGCGCCCAGAGCTGCCCGCGTCGGGCGCCATGATCTACGTATTGGTGATGCTCTACACCAGCCTTGCCGACAGCCGGCGTGCGGCATGGGTCTGGTGCGCCCTATGTATCGTCCTCTATCTGGCCTCGATTGGCGTGCGCCAGTCGCTCTTTGGGCTTGATTATCGCCACGACCTGGGGCTGGCGCTGTCGGTCTATCTCTTTCCACCCATGCTTTATGCCCTTGCCACGTTTATTGCGACCGATTTGGGGCATCATCTGCGCACAACTGTTACCACAAGCATTGGGTTGCGCAAGGATTTGCAGGCGCGTACCGAACAGTATCAGCGCTTGTTGGCTACCATGAATGAAGGATTCGTGGTCATCGACGAGCAAGATCGCTTCGAGCATGTCAATGACCGCTTTTGCGAAATCTTTGGTGTGACGCGCACCGAAATCATTGGCCGCCGGTATCAAGATCTCGGTGTATTTGACCCGGTCAACCTGGCCGTGCTGCATGAGCAAAAGCAAATGCGCATGCAGCGATTGCGCACCACCTATGAATTGCAAGTGACCCGGCACGACAGCCGGCGCTTTACGGTGTTGGTGTCGGCAGCCCCCAACGTAGACGACGCCGGGGCCTACCGCGGCGCCAGTTGTGTGATCCTCGACATTACCGAGCGCAAGGCGGCGGAAGAAGCGCTGCGGGCCGAGCGAGCGCAACTGAGCCGGCGCGTCGAAGAGAGCACCGCCAACCTGCGCGCGGCATACAATGCGCTAAGCCGAGAGCTGCATGAACGGCGCCACGCCGAAAATGCGCTGCGCGAGGCCGAAGCCGAATACCGGCTGCTCTTTGACCGGGTGCCGATTGGCCTCTACCGCGCGAGCCTGGATGGACATTATCAGCGGGCAAATCCGGCGCTTCTGGCCTTACTCGGTTACCGCGACGAAGCCGAGGCGTGCTCGGCGGCCAGGTCGTCGCCCGCCAGTTGGTATACAGACCCCGCGCGCGCGGATGAGTTTCGACAGCGCCTGGCGGAAGAAGGGTACATTGCTGGTTTTGAGTCGGAGATCCGCCGCCACGGGTCGGACGACCGGATCTGGATTTCGGAGAGCGCGGTGATTGTGCGCGACGGGGCCGGCCAACCGCTCTATTATCAAGGCGTGGTCGAGGATATTACAGCGCGCAAGTATGTCGAGCTTCAACAGGGGCGGTTGATCACCGAACTGGCGCGTGTAACACAGATGAAGGATGAGTTTCTGGCCAGCATGAGCCACGAGCTACGCACGCCCCTCAACGGCATTCTCAACTTGACAGAGCTGTTGCGTGAACAAATCTATGGCTCTATCAACGGTCGTCAACAGCGCGCCCTGGCCGCAATTGAAGAAAGCGGCCAGCATCTACTCTCTTTGATCACAGACATTTTGGAGCTGGCAAAAATGGATGCGGAACAGGCGGAGCTGATGCTTCAACCGGTGTTGATCAGCAATCTCTGTCAGGCGAGCATCAAGTTCATCCAACCCGCGGCGCAAAAGAAACGAATTCGCGTCTACTTTACCCCTGATGCAACGGTCGATACCGTGTTGGTCGATGAAATGCGCATCAAACAGATGTTGATCAACCTGCTGGGCAACGCTGTAAAATTTACGCCTGAACGAGGCGCCATCGGGCTTGAGGTGCAGGGGTTCGCTGGCGAAGAGCCGGTGGTGCAACTGGTCGTGTGGGACACAGGCGTCGGCATTCCCGAGGCAGACCTGGAGCGCATCTTTCGCCCCTTTGTGCAGGCGGACAGCCGCCTGGCCCGCGAGCACGAAGGCACGGGGTTGGGATTGGCGCTGGTGGCGCAGATGGCCGAGATGCACGGCGGCTCGGTCAGCGTGGAAAGCCAGGTGGAGCGGGGCAGCCGCTTCACGGTCACGTTGCCGTGGCGCAAACCGGCCGCGGACAATGTCTTGAGCAGCGACCGGGAAGGGATAACCCTGACTGAACCCGATCAGCCCCCACCCGATCACCTGACGCTATCTGCCAGCCCCCTACTCTATTTGGTCGCCAATGACCCGGGCACGATTCAGATGCTCAAGGATTATCTGCGTTTCAAACAGTATCTCGTTGAAGTGTGCCCCAATTTGGCGTCGGCGATGGCGTTGGCGTCACGGCAGAGACCGGCGATGGTCGTGGTCGATCTGGCCCCGTCGGATGGCGATGCGCTCCTTTTCGGCGCGCAGGCGCGCCATTCCTTTATGGACCTCCCGTTGATCATCCTGACCACCCAGTCGCTGCCCAACAGCCATGAAGTCGGCGCCCCGCAGGCAGTGACGTATTTGAGCAAGCCCGTGAGGCTGCACGACCTGACCAACGCCATCGAGGCGAACCTTGCAGCTATACTGAGCTCTGTTTGAAAACCGGAGTCACTCGAAGGAGTAGACCTCTTCGCAAAGTCCGGTTTTCAAAGCAACCGCAGTATCAACAGGAAGATAGTGCCGGCAGCTTCGTTAAAGCGTGAGTGATTCAGGACTTACACAGCGGTCGATGTGCGCCAGGGCAAGACCCACACTCAATCGGCGGGCGCTCGGCCAAGGCTTGCGTAAGCCCCAAGATTGACAGGCCTTGTTGCGGATTCATCGCTCGTTCTCGCTTGTTCCTGTTTGTTTTTTGTCGTTTTGCAGAGCGAAATCCCTATGCTATACTATGAACCGCCATCTTCGCATCAATGAAATCTCCGCGGGCACAAACGACCGTATGTTCGAACAGATTTGTGTCACCCTATCTCAGTCTGTTTCAGATACTGGAGGAAGCAAACTTATGTCAACGTTGAATTCTATGCAGTTGAGCCGGCGCGCGTTTTTGCGAGGGGCGTCAGCCGTCGGCGCGGGGGCTTTGTTGGCTGCCTGCGCTGCGCCCAGCGCGGCGCCTTCGGGGCAAGCCGGCGAAGCGGCGCCATCGCAGGCAGGTAAGACGATCAAGTTCTACGTCTTTTGGGGCTCACCTGGTGGGATCGCCGACCAACTGTTGGCCGACCCAGCGCTGGAAAGCTACATCGGTGCGGGCAACGAACTCGACTTCAAGGCCGGCTTCAATCAGGAGGCTCGGCTTACGGCGGTGGCCGGCGGCACCCCGCCCGATATTGGGATCTGGACCCACTACCTCGACTTCATGTCACGTGGCGTCGTCGTCCCCTTGGATGACTACATCGCCTCGAGCAATGTCATCGCACCGGAAAAGTTTATCCCCGGCAACTGGGAGGTAATCCAGTATCAGGGGAATGTATACGGCATCCCGGGATTTGAGTGTTTTGTCCGCCGCGGCCTCAACTACAATACCCGGCTGGTCGAAGAGGCTGGGCTCGATCCGGACAACCCGCCGGTGACATGGGATGAACTCATGGTCTGGCATGAGGCGCTCACCAAGTTTGACAGCGCCGGCAATCTGGTCCAGTTTGGCATTGACCCCTACGACGCTGAAGGCGGCGTTGGCCCTGGCAACGATGGCTGGTTCCTTTGCGAGTCTTGGGACTTCAAATACTTTGACGAGGAGACCAAGGAATTCAATCTTGACAATGAACTCATGGCCCAAGGGTTGGAGACGATGGGTGAATTTGTCAAGATGGTTGGGCCCGACAATCTGGTTGGCGTCCGCTCGGTGGAAGGTCAGGGCACCTGGGGCGGCGCGTTCAATGCCGAGGTGCAGGCCATGATCATCGAGGGATACTGGCACCCCGGTGAGACGGTGAACGAGAAGCCGGAGGTCGCCCCCTACAATCGCGCTTCCTGGGTGCCCGTGCCGGAAAGCCGCCGAGGCACAAAGATTCAGTTCGGCGGCGGCCATATGGCGCAGATCTTCCGCGACGGCCAATATAAGGACGAGGCGTGGCCCGTTGCCGAGTGGATTCAGAGCGACTATGTGTGCAACCTGATCTACGACAATATCGGATGGCTCCCCGCCTACCTGCCCTACTTCGAGCGGGCTGATCAGGAGAAATACCCTGGTCTCAAGTTCTATTTCGATTCGGTGCAAGAGGCCAACTACTGGGGGCCATTCATTCGCTGTGAGATTGAATCATTCGTCGCAGTTCAGTTTGCGCAGGCGCGTGAGGCTGTCTTCCGCGGCGAGATGACCGGGGCAGAGGCTGCTGCCAAGCTCCAGCAAGAAGCGGAGAATGAGTGGGCGCAGGCCGGTTTTGCCTGATGCCAGAAAGAAGATTTCGGCTGACCATCGGCGGGGTGTATGCGCACACCCGTCGATGGGGTCCGACTACGGTTGCATGACGTTTGACGCGCCCCCGCCGGATGCCCATCTTCGGCGCACGATGGGGGACGAGGAGATCTGTACATGGCAGTCTTACCACGCACGCGCCGGCTGACAATGGCTGAGTGGCGTGAACTGCGACTTGGCCTGCTCTTTGCTTCGCCGTGGCTCGTTGGTTTCTTGGCCTTCACGCTCTTCCCGATCGCGTCGTCGTTCTACTATAGCTTTACGCGTTACGACCTATTGCGTCCGCCCGTCTTTCTGGGATTGGACAACTATGTCAATATCCTGACCAACGACAACGCCTTTCGGACGGTGGCCTACAACACCATCTGGTGGGTGATCTTTAGCACACCGCTGGGTGTGTTGTCGGCCTTTCTCATGGCGCTGCTGCTCAACACAAGCATCGTGGCGCGCTCATTCTTCCGGGCGGTCTTTTTCTTTCCTTCGATCGTGCCGGTGGTGGTCACCGCGTTTGTGTGGCAATTTCTACTCAATGTGCAGTATGGGGCCATCAACGCCACGCTGCAATATCTGGGCCTGCCGATTGTGCCCTTTCTCTCCAACCCCGATATCGTCAAGCCCACGTTGGTGATGATCCACATGTGGGCGCAGGGCGCCGCCATGGTGATCTTTTTGGCAACATTGCAGGACGTCCCACGCCAGCTCTATGAGGCGGCGCTCATGGATGGCGCCAATGCGCTGCGCCGGCTCTGGCATGTGACCATCCCGATGGTGAGCCCAGTGATCCTCTTCAACGCCGTGCTTAGCTTTATCGGCGGCTTTCAATATTTCACGCTACCGTGGTTGCTCACTGGTGGCGGGCCCAATCAGGCAACCGAATTTTACTCTCTCTTTCTCTATCGCAATGCCTTTGTCTATTTGCGCATGGGCAAGGCCAACGCCCTGGCCTGGTTGCTCTTTGTGGTGATCATTGTCTTTACCTATCTGCTCTTCCGGGCTTCGGGACGCTATGTCTACTATGCAGGTTCGTCTCGGTAGCCTATGTTGACAACCTTGTGTTGAAAACAATATGACAGGCCGCCGCTACAGATCGGTGGCGGCTGCGTATTTGTAGCCCCGCTTGTCGTGTTGTATTTTTTGAGGAGAATGACCATCGATGGCAACCCAGAGTGTATCAGAACGGCGTGTGACGACGCCACAGTTGGGCCCGTCAGGAGGAACGCGTGGCGCGCTCGCCACTTCTCTCTCGTTTTGGCTGGCCGAACTTCTCAAGTATGCTGTCTTGCTGACACTGGCGGTCACCTTCATCATGCCCTTCTACTGGATGCTCTCGTCGGCGATCAAGAGCGACTCACAAGTCTACACGGTGCCACCGATCTGGTTTCCTATCCCGCAACATTGGAACAACTTTTGGGACGCATGGAACAGCCAGAACCACTGGCGGATGATGTACAACACGGTCGTACTTTACGCCATCCCCGCCACCATCGGCACAGTGCTTTCGTCGGCGCTGGTGGCCTATTCGTTCTCGCGGCTGCGCTGGATCGGGCGCGATACGCTCTTTGCCGTGGTGCTGGCGACGCTTATGATCCCGGCGTGGGTGCGGTTGGTGCCGCTCTTTATCATCTTCAAACAGATTGGCTGGCTGAACACCTTTTTGCCGCTCGTCGTGCCCCACTTCTTTGGGAACGCCTTCTTTATCTTTTTGCTGCGGCAATTTTTCATGTCGTTACCTAGCGAACTCTCCGACGCCGCACGTATCGATGGCGCCAACGAGCTGCAAACCATGTTTCGCATTATTCTGCCGCTGTCAGTGCCGGCGTTGGCAGTCGTTTCACTCTTTACCTTTATGGATTCATGGAACGACTACCTCGGCCCGTTGATCTATGTCAACATCGAAGAAAAATGGGTGCTGGCATTGGGCGTGCAGCGGCTACGCAACGCCGTCGCCGAGATCGGCAATCGTCAACTGGCCTACCCTTATCTTATGGCTGTCAGCTCGCTGATCACGCTGCCCATCTTCCTCGCCTTCTTCTTTGCCCAGCGCACTTTTATCGAGGGCATCTCGGTCACCGGTTTGAAGGGATAAATGTTTGGTAGATAGCCGCCCAGTTGATTTTCCAGTCTACCTATCTACCGATTTCCAATCATCAACACATCATCAATTCAA
>JAHDWG010000597.1 GCA_023384495.1 Caldilineaceae bacterium | reverse complement strand
CAACGCCATCGCCGGCGATGGCGTCCCCGCCGAGCCGGATGTCGCGCGCATTCCCGCGGGGGGCGCCAGTGTCACACACCGGGCCATGCTGCTGTTCACAAGCACATCGGGGCTGACCAGCGGATGGAACAACAGCACGCCACGCGCCCGCGCCGAGCCGGCGCTCAACAACTGGCTCAACTTCATGTTTGGCGACCCCTATCGGGTCCGCTGCCGCGTGCTGGCGATGGTCCCCGGCGCATCCACGCCAAAGGAGTATCTCTACCCTCTGGCCAATCTTGGCCTTGGCCCCATCGACCTGATCTATCTGCCGGGGCTTGAGGGGCAGGGCGGCGCCACGGAGCTGGAAGAACGGGTGCGCGCCGCCATCCTGGCATTCCAGCCGCCGGGCGCGACGTTGACCATCGACTTTGGCCGCCAGCCTGGTTGGTCGCGAACCATTGTCAGCTATGACGAACTGTTGGAGCTGGCCCGCCAACTGCGCGATCTGGTCACCCGGGCCCGCCCGTTGGAACCAGCGGACTTTGCGCTGCCGTCGGGCAGCGGCGGCTACCAGGCGCTGGTCTATCTGAACGAGCTCACCAACCGGGTGAATCAGGCGAACGGTAGCCTGGTCAGCGCCAACAACACGTTGCGCGCCTTGCTGGCCGGCATCGATGCAGGCGGAACCGTCAATGTCACCGACCTACGCAATGCGCTCATCATGCTGGCGCGCTTCGGTCTCTACGGCGCCTTCCCCCCCTATGTAGACCCAGCCGACAGCGCCCAGGTCGATGCGCTCGTGGCGCGGGCGCGCTCGGTGTTGGAGGAGAGCGAGCAGCGCGCCGCGCTTGCCGGCCCGCCCCTGGCGGAGGCGCAGACGCTGCAGGCAAACTTGCCCCCATCCGGTGAGGCGCGCGATGCGGCGGCGGCGCAGGTGGTAGCGCTGTTGGTCGAGGCAGCGCGCCATCTCTTTGGCGAGGCATTCCAACTGTTGCCCAAGTTCCGCCCCCCTCAAGACGCAGTGGTGGGCGCCACGTTGGAAAATCAGGGTGCGTTGCTCGCCGGCGACGTGGATGCGCCGCTGCGCTGGTTCCAACAGGCGGCGCGTGTCCGCCCTGCGCTCGAACGCTGCGAGACGGCCACCCTGCTTTCGGAAGCCGTGGGCAGGCCGGGTATGGAGTTGCGCGTGGGGCAACTCCCCTACGCGGCCAATCAGCGCTGGATCGGGCTGCCATTGGCCGCCACTCAACCACCGCCGCAGGGGCTCCTCTCGCTGGTGGCGTTTACGCCCATGGGCTACAACAAAAACGCCCCCTACGCCGGCCTGATGCTCGACTACGTCCAGGAACGCATCCCCACCGACGACCAGACGGCAGCCATCGCCTGCCACTTCGACCAGCCCGGCGCCCGGCCACCCCAGAGCATCCTGCTGGCCGTTCCGCCTTCGCTGCATCAGCCGTGGCAGTGGGATGACCTGGTTCGGGTGGTGAACAATACCCTGGACCTGGCCAAGGTGCGCGCCGTGGATTTGGATGCCCTGAACCGCGTCGGCCACCAGTTGCCGGCCATCGTCATGGCGGTCAATCACGAAGAGGCGACGGTCAGCACCGACCTAGTGCGCATGTTGATGACGGAGGAAAAATGAGCTCAATTACCCATTGGAACCGCCTCGAACCACGCGCCCGCAGCAACGACTTTGCGCGCAGCCTGCAAGCCGAAATCCGCGACCCGCTCTGGATGCTGGCCCGCCAATGGCAGGTCGGCGAGTTCGTGGGCGACGACGCCGGCAGCGCGGTCAACCTACAGTTGACGGTCGAACAGCACCGGCTCAAGGCCTATCGCAACCGGCAGGGCCAGATATTGCCACTGGACGCGAGCGCGCCTCTGGAGACGCGCGTCGAGCGCGAAGGGCTGGTCATGGACCTGCGCACGCGTATGCAGGTGGGCCGGCACTTTGCCCGTCTCCTGGAGCGCAAGGGCATCGGCTATCTGTACGCCGCGTTTGTGGCCGAACTGCCCATCCGCGAGGATGCGCTTGGTGAACGCGTGGTTGTCGACGAGCCCTCCACGCGCGCGCTCGAGCTCGCGGCCTATCGCGTTGCAGATGGCGCGGCGCTCCTGGCCGTCAGCGCAGACGGCAAACTGTCCGCGCTGATCAAGGGACCAAAGTCAGAAGAACTGGAGTTGGTGGATAAAGCCGGTGCGGAGCTGCTCGACTGGTTCGAACTGACCTACGGCCCAACCATGGCTGCCGAGAGCGATGCCTGGAGCCCAAGCCATCTGGAATACCAGTTTGGCGTCGCGGCCGGCAGCCCGTCGATGGCGGGGGAGCAGGCGCTTCTGTCGGCCAGCGAATACACCGATGGCAACCTGCAATGGTACAGTTTCGACCAGGAGCAACCCTTGCCCGCCACCTATGACAAGCGCGAGACGGTGCAGGTCATGCCCGGCCAGTTGGAGTTCCGCGGCATGCCCAACCCACGCTGGTGGGAGTTCGAAGAGGGCCGCACCGACCTGGGGGCCGCCGATCTCCATACGACCGATCTGGGCCAGATGCTGCTCACCAAGTTCGCTCTCGTCGCCAGCGATGACTGGCTGGTGATCCCCTACGAGGCGCCCAGCGGCGCGATCCTGCGCGTTGCCTGCCTCATCGTCACCGATGTCTTTGGGTTTCACACCCTGGTCCGCCCGGTGGACCCCGGCGCGGGTATGCCCAGCGAACAGTGGAATTTCTTTGGCCTCTCGCCGGCGGGCGGGGGGAGCCCGGCGGGGAATGCCCTTTTGCTGCCGCGCTTGACCAGCCCGGTCATAGAAAGCGCCGCCATCGAGGAGGTGATCTTCCTGCGCGATGAGATGGCCAACATGGCCTGGGCCGTGGAAAAGACGCTGCCCAACGCGCTGGGCGAGCCTATCGATGTGGAGCACCGCCTGTCCGAACCGCCGGCGGACAGCGAGCAAAACGGGGACGACGCGCCGTCGCTGCGCTACCGGCTCGCCACGCCGGTGGCCACCAACTGGGCGCCACTGCTCCCTGTGCAGATCCCCGGGTCGGATCGGGCCATCCAGCTTGAGAAGGTGGCGCTGGTGGATTATGGGCAGGGTGAGCCGTTGCCCGCAGGCCGCGGTCGCATCCTGAACCCGGCTGGGGTGACGCGCTATACGATCCACGAGGAAGAGGTTTCGCGCGTCCCTCAGCGGGTGCGGCGCAGTTGGCAGTGGACACGCAGCGCAGACGGCCACTATCATCTCTGGATCGGGCGGCGCAGGGGCGCCGGGCGCAGCCGGTCGAGCGGGCTGCAATTCGACGTGGTCGAATCGGGCCACTGAGCTTTCATTCCACGTTACACGTCGGCAATTGCGCCGGCCTTCCGGCAGGGTTTCCCAATTTGGGCCGACCCCAGGCGTCTGTGGCAGCAGTTCTC
>JAHDWG010000596.1 GCA_023384495.1 Caldilineaceae bacterium | reverse complement strand
TGGTGCCTCATTGTCGGCGGCATAAAGATGATGGCCTCCCCATCCACCCACTCGGCGTGTTTGCTCTCATCGATCTTGGCCACGAACTCTTCATAGCTCATTCGAAGCCGGACATCGCCCGTTGTGCTTTCTTGAATCGCCTGGTTCGTCTCAACCGGCTCGGCCACCGGTATCTGTGTCAAAGTCATTTCCGCTTACTCCTTTGCGCCGTAAACCAACTCGAACAACCTTCCCGGACTAAGTGGAATCTCCAAAATCTCCAGACCAAATTCAGCCAGCGCATCCTCTAGCGCCTGGGCAAAGAGCGGGCCAACCGGGATCGCGCCCGCCTCGCCCGCCCCCTTCACGCCCAGCGGGTTGAGCGGCGACGGCGTCTCGACGTGGTCGGCGATGATGGCCGGCGCCGTGTCCGCCGTGGGAAGCAGATAGTCCATCAACGAGGCATTGAGCAGTTGCCCATCCTCGTTGAAGACCAACTGCTCGTAAAAGGCGTTGCCGATGCCCTGCGCCACCCCACCCTGGATCTGGCCCGCCAGGATCAGGGGGTTGATCACCCGGCCGCAGTCATGAACGACCACATATTTTTTGATCTCGACCAGCATCGTCTCCGGGTCGACCTCGACGATCATGGCATGGACCCCGCTGGCTGTAACGCCTCGTTCGGGGCCAAAATAGTCGGTGGCCTCCAGCCCCGGTTCGGCCCCTGGCTTGACCGCCCCGCGCAACGGGTTGGCGCGCGCCGCCAGGTCGCCCAGTTTGATCGCCCTGTCCGGCGAGCCTTTGACGCGGACGACGCCGTCCACCAGTTCGAGGTCTTCCTCGGCCACTTCCAGTTCGTCGCTCGCCTTTTGCAGGATCTTCTGGCGCACCTTGACCGCTGCTGCATGGATGGCGTTGCCGGCCACCACGGCGCCACGGCTGGCAAAGGTCCCGGCGCCCCAGTAGAATTCCGCGGTATCGCCCGTGACCAGGCGGATGTTCTCCACCGGCACGCCCAGTTGTTCGGCCACTACCTGGGCAAAGACAGTGTAATGGCCCTGCCCCTGGGTGCCGATGCCGGTGGCGACGCTGACACGGCCACTCGTCTCGACTGTGATCCTGGCCCCCTCGTACGGGCCAATGCCGGTGCCCTCGACATAGGTGACGATGCCGATGCCGACATGCTTGCCCTGGGCGCGCAGCCGAGGCTGCTCTTCTTCGATGAACTGGTGATAGCCGATGAGCTCCACCGCCTTGTCCAGCGCCGGCTCATAGTTGCCGCTGTCGTAGACCAACGGCGCAAAATCCTGGTAGATGATCTGGTTGTTGTAGGGGAACTTGTCGGGCGGGATCAGGTTGCGGCGGCGGATCTCGACCCGGTCGATGCCCAGTTCTTTTGCGGCGATGTCGAGCAGCCGCTCCATGACAAAGACGCCGTGTTGCCGGCCCGCGCCACGGTAGGGTGTGACGATAGGCTTGTTGGTAAAGACCGATTTGAACTCACTGGTATAGTGTTCCACATCATACTGGCCGAGCAGCGTACACTGGCTGTTGAGCGGCACGGTCAGGCCGTAGGGCGCATACGCCCCGGCGTCGTGCAGAAACAAGTCCCACACACCGAGGATGCGGCCCGCTTTGGTCAGCGCGATCTCGGCCTCATGCACTTGGCCGCGCTCCTGGGTCGTGGCGTAGAAGTTCTCCTGGCGGTCTTCGATCCACTTGACCGGGCGGCCCAGGCGCATGGCGATCCACGGCAGCAGCACCTCTTCGGGGTAGAACATCATGATCTTGGGGCCAAACCCACCGCCGATAAAGGGTGCGATCACGCGCACCTGTTTTTCGGCCAACCCCAACATGTTCGCCAACCCATTGCGGATGGGGATGGGCGCCTGCGTCGTGTCCCATACGGTCAGGGCCTCGCTCTTGGCGTCCCAACTGGCGACGATGCCGCGGTTTTCCAGCGCGGCGGCTGTGCCGCGGTCATAGGTGAAGCGACGGCGGATGAGCAGGTCGGCTTGGGCGCGGGCCTGCGCATAGTCCCCCTTGCGTTGGATAACGTGGGCGTTGAGGTTCTGGCGCAACTCCTCGTGGACGAGGGTGGCATCTGCGGCCAGCGCCTGTTCGAGATCGACGACGGCGGGCAGCGGCTCATACTCGACCACGATGCGCTCGGCGGCGTCCTCGGCCAGATAGCGGCTCTCGGCCACGACTACGGCAATGGGTTCGCCCACATGTCTCACTTTTTCCTTTGCCAGCGGAACTTGGGTGCGCTCGTTGAAGACCAGGTCAGCCACGGGTGGTGGCTGGACGAGCAGCGGCCCTGGCTTCCAGTAGTCGCCCAGGTCATCGGCAGTGTAGATGGCGATGACACCGGGCATGGTCTTCGCCGCGGATACATCAATGCTGCATAACCGCGCATGGGCATAGTTGCTGCGCAGGAAGGCGACGTGCAACAGGCCGGGCAGTTGAACATCATCGACAAAGAGCGCCTGCCCGGTCAGCAGTCGGGCATCCTCATTGCGTTTAAGCGGTTGGCCAAAGTAGCGGGTGGTCATGATAGACGATGGACGATAGACGGTGAGTCATTGGGAAGTTGGGCTAGTAGGCGCAGGAGGTGTGACGTATTCTATAGGGTCCTCGCGCAGCCAAGTCTGTTGCGGGTTAATTGCCTTGCGAAAGTTGTGCAACTTCTTGCTCAGTTCTTCGGCTTGATTGTACGCATCGTCAAGCGGCTGATTCGATGAAATAAGACCTCGATGCCGTATAAGTTGTTGACAGGCTACTGTTTCCACCAGCGATCGAATCGCCATTCCTAGAAAGCGCGCCTGCTCTCCATCCGTTTGCCCCATGGATCCCTCGGCGATGTTGAGTGCGATCGAGGTTGCCGCTCGCTTTATCTGGGATTTGAGGTTAAATTCTTCTGATCGTGGCAATTCATCGGCGATCGCATATATCAAGTCTATATAGACAACCGAGAGCTTCCACACCTCTAGATTCTCGAATTTGAAGGCCATAGAATCGCTCGTTCCAGTTAATCAAGACACCGGATGGTAGACAGTGGCGATCAGCCATCGTCCATCGTCCATCGGGCCGCCAGCTTCACCGCCTCAACGATATTCTGATAGCCCGTGCAGCGGCAGAGGTTGCCGGAGAGCGCCTCGCGAATCTGGCTTTCGGTTGGCTGCGGGTTCTCTTGCAAAAAGGGTACAAGCGTCATCAGAAAGCCAGGGGTGCAGTAGCCGCATTGCAACCCATGCGTCTCGCGGAACGCCTCCTGCAGGGGGTGGAGCCGGCCATCAGCTGCGGCCAATCCCTCCACAGTTGTGACCTCGTGACCATCCACTTGGACGGCAAAGAGGATGCACGAGCGCACGGCGACCATGTTCATTGCGCCGGCAGCGCCGCCCTCTGCCGGCATGTTCATTGCGCCGGCA
>JAHDWG010000595.1 GCA_023384495.1 Caldilineaceae bacterium | reverse complement strand
CATCACCGCGCGCGGGGTGGTGGCGCAGCTCTACCTCTCCGAGCGCGCCGCCCACCACCACCCGCTCACCGCTTAGGCGGCGGGCAAACTCTATGAGCGCGTGCAGCCCAACGACGTGGTGATCATCGCCACGGGGATGCCGGTCGGGCCGCTGCAAACCGGCGAGCAGGATGGACCGGTGGGCGCGGCCACGCTGGCGCGGGCGTTGGTGCTGGGCCTCAAGGCCAATCCGGTGATCCTCACCGACCCCACCAATGTGGAGATCATCAGTGCGGCCGTGCGCAGCGCCGGCCTCTTTGTCTACCCGCTCGAACCGTCGCTGGAGCACCCCACCGCGGCCTGCGTCATGCCTTTCCCCATCGACCCGGCGGAGGCGACGACCGCGGGTGCGGGTCTCATCGAGCGGCTGCGCCCAAAGGCGCTCATCACCATTGAGCGGGCCGGCGCCAACGAACATGGCGAGTATCACGCCGCGCTGGGGCGAAGCCTGACTCAATGGTGCGCCAAGGTGGACATTCTCTTTGAGCAGGCCAGGGAAGCCGGCATCCTCACCATCGGTGTGGGGGATGGCGGCAACGAGCTGGGCTGCGGCCTGATCCGTGACGCGGTCTTCGAGGCTGCGCCCAATGGCCGCCGCTGCCAATGTCCGTGCGGCGGCTCGGTGGTGCCCAGTTTCATCCCCGACGTGCTGATCATCGCCGCCATCTCCAACTGGGGAACCTATGGGGTGGAGGCCTGCCTGGCCGCGCTGACCGGCCGCGCCGAGGTGCTGCACGACCGGGAGATCGACCTGCGCGTCCACATTGCGTGCGCCGCGGCCGGCGCGCACAACGATGGCCCGCTGCTCCTCGACCCCGGCACAGACGCGGTGGCGGCCCCGTACCACGGCCATATCCTTGACCTTATGGCGCTCATGGTTGAAAATGGCGCGGATTTGGGCGGCCTCTATCGCCGCGACAAATGGCCCTGGCTCGACCGCTGAGCATGCACAGCTGCGCTTCGTGGGACATTACAGCCCCCAACCGGCCTGCCGGGCTTTGTCAATGGCCTGGGCGCGGGTTGCCACTTGCAGCTTGTTGAAGATAGCCGATACGTGATTGCGGATGGTCTTTTCGCCAATCCCAAGCTGTTGGGCGATCTCTGGGTTGGTGTAGTGACGCGAAATGAAATCGAGAATTTCCCGTTCTCGTTCGGTCAACTCTGGCAGGGGCTGCTCCGTATCAATCCCTTGCGCTTTGGCAAAAAACTGGGTCATGCGCGTCGCAATGGCCGCGCCCAACAGCACCTGGCCCTGGGCAACGGCGCGAATCGACTGGAGCAGTTCCCGGTGGTTGGCGCCCTTGAGCACATAACCTCTGGCGCCCGCACGCATGGCCGCAAAAATCGAGGCGTCATCCTCTAACATGGTCACCATAATGATGCCGACATTGGCGTGGCCGCACAGGATTCGGCGCGTCGCTTCGATCCCATTGAACCCAGGCATGTTGATGTCCATGAGGACGACGTCGGGCTGAAGCGCCTCGATTTGACGCACGGCCTCTTCGCCGGTGGCGGCTTCACCCACACAGGCTATGTCGGCGGTGGCGGAAAGCAGCGCACGGACACCTTCGCGGAAGAGCGTATGGTCGTCGGCGACAAAGAGCCGGAGCGGTTGGTTGCTCATGGTGATATTGTACTCAGGTGACAGTCACTTTCAAAGTGACTGTCACCTTGCGGGCTCTATCGCCCAACCAGCGGCAGATAGAGGGCATGCCCGGTCGGAGGATCGACTGGCCCGGCTGTACTTCTGGGTAGCAGACGCCACAGGAATTGGTCAGGGGCGCTATCCGTCTGGCCATCGTTGACGATCAGCTCGAAATTGAGGTCGGTGGGCTGCTCGACGGGCGCAACAGTAAAGGGGACCAAACGTCGGTTCGGGTTCTCCAGCGCGACGGTGGGGCCGCCGGTCTGCCGCCAGCGATAGGCCAGCGGGTCGTCGTCGGGGTCATAACTCAGCCCGCCGTCCAGATAGAGGGTGATCGGGGTGGAGACTTGAATCTGTACATCCGTGCCGGCATTGGCAACGGGCGGCTGATTGGGCGGCGGTGGGAGCGCGCCAAAGTAGACGTCCGCCCATGAGCCGGGCATGGAATGCGTCGCGGACGGCGGCCAGTTGGAGGCATCGCTCAGGACATCGGTGACCTCATGCTTGAAGAGCAGGCGCGCCGGGTGCTCCCAACCGCCAATCAGCGTCTCATTGATGCGCAGTTCGGCGCTCCACCCCGTTGCGCCAGGGTCGATGATGGCCTCGTACCCCGCCGGCGGCTGCGGATTGCTCACCATGACGCCCAAGAATGGCATCATCTGCGAAGCGATGCCGTCCTGGTTGATGAAGAAGCCAATGTCGCCGGCAGCAGCCGCGCCGCCGCTATTGTCGGCATCGACTTGCAGACCGACCAATCGGCTGCCGCCACGCTCGCCAAAACCCAGGTCGGCAAAACAGACGTACAAGGCGCCCTCTGCGTGGAGCATGCGCACCTCAGGCCAGCGACCTTCATCGATCGTGCGCCGGCTGCGCGGCAGGCGGACGGCCACGCCATCGCCGTATGCCCCGTCGGCGCAGGAGCCGTCAAAGACGGGAAGTGGGTCGTCAGGGACGACCAGCGGCCGCACCGCGAAACCAGCGCTGGTTTCGCCGCGCAACCCACTGCTGTCGGTGGCGCGCAAGGTGAGCGTGTAGTCACCAGGAACCAGGTCGCGCAGGGTTATGGAATTACCCATATGGGTGGCGGAGATCGGCCCGCGGATGGCCCACTGCAACTGTTCGGGGTTCAGGCTGCCCTCGTCGGGGTCGTGGGCGATACCGGAGACCAAGTGGCGGTCCGCATACTCAAGGCGCTGGCCCTCGACCAGGTTGTCGATCAAGGGTGTGGGCGGGTGGGCCATGCCGGTGCGAAACCCATCGTTGACCAGCACGCGCAGCCGTGCGCGCTCACTGGCCGGTAGATTCTGTGTCCCCAGGTGCGTACTGTCGCTACCCCCAAAACCGTTGCCCAACGCCTGCCAGGTCGCACCGTCATCGCTACTGTAAGGAAAGCGCCCTGCACCGGCCGGTACGGAGCGAATCGCCCCTGCGCACGCCTGACAATGTGTAGAATTTGTTTAGAACTTATGTGGAGTTTAGAGGATGGGGAAGCTTGCTGTCATGAGGCTTTGTCCTGGAGGGGCCGGGAAGATTGTCCCCCCAGAGGCAGCGCCAGGGCGGCTGTTTCAAGCACCTTCAAACGGCAGCGAGAGGTGGACAACCACACCGCCCTGGGCGCCGTTCTCGATAATGCACGCACCGCCCACCTCGATAGCCCGCTCGCGCATCGATTGCAGCCCGACGCCGCTGCGCGTTTCCGCGGGCAACCCCACGCCATCATCTTCGATCTGGATTTGCAGCA
>JAHDWG010000028.1 GCA_023384495.1 Caldilineaceae bacterium | reverse complement strand
TCAACGACCGCCGCGTCGAGATCACCGGCCCCACCGAGCGCAAGATGATGATCAATGCGCTCAATTCAGGCGCGAAGGTCTTTATGGCCGACTTTGAGGATGCCCTTTCGCCCACGTGGGCCAACGTGGTCGACGGGCAAGTGAACTGTCGCGACGCCATCCGCCGCACCATTGAATTCCACAACCCCGATGGCCGCATCTATCGCCTCAACGAGCAGACCGCCACCCTGCTGATCCGCCCGCGCGGTTGGCACCTGTGGGAAAAGCATGTCACGGTAGATGGTGAGTTTGCTGTCGCCGGCATCTTCGATGCAGGGCTCTATCTATTCCACAATGCGGCGGAATTGCTGGCGCGGGGCAGCGGCCCCTACTTCTACCTCCCCAAGCTGGAGAGCCACCTGGAGGCCCGGCTGTGGAATGACCTGTTCAACGCCGCGCAGGATGCGCTTGGCATCCCCCGCGGCAGCGTGCGCGCAACCGTGCTCATCGAGACGATCCTGGCCGCTTTCGAAATGGAAGAGATCCTCTACGAGCTGCGCGACCACGCCGCCGGCCTCAACGCCGGGCGCTGGGATTATATCTTCAGCACCATCAAGAAGTTTCGCAATCACGCCGACTTTATCGTCCCCGACCGTAGCCAGGTCACGATGACCGCGCCCTTTATGCGCGCCTATACCGAACTGCTCGTCCGCACCTGTCACAAACGGGGCGCCCATGCCATCGGCGGTATGGCGGCCTTTATCCCCAACCGCCGCGACCCCGAGGTGACAGAAAATGCCCTGGCCAAGGTACGCGAGGACAAAACGCGCGAATCGAACGACGGCTGCGACGGCACCTGGGTGGCCCATCCCGACCTGGTGCCGGTGGCCATGGAGTGCTTCGATGCAGTGCTCGGCGACCGACCGAATCAGAAAGAAAAACTACGCGAAGATGTCCATGTGCTGAGCGCCGACCTGATCAACGTCAAAGCCAGCGGCGGCTCGATCACCGACGCAGGCGTGCGCCTCAATGTGAGTGTGGCGCTCCAATATATCAACGCCTGGCTCAGCGGCAACGGCGCCGCCGCCATCAACAACCTGATGGAAGACGCCGCCACCGCCGAAATCTCGCGCTCGCAGATCTGGCAGTGGATCCGCCACGGCGCAACGCTGGACGATGGACGCACCATTACCCGCGAGCTTTACATGCGCATCCGCGATGAAGAGCTGGCAAAGCTGGGCGGTTCAGATAAAGAGCGCTACGAAGAGGCGGTCGAACTGCTCGACAAATTGATCCTGACCGACGAGTTTATTGAATTTCTGACCATGCCGGCATACGAGTATTTGGATTGAGCATTCGATCCAAGGAGAAGGGCAATGCAAGTGCTAGAGGCTACCCATCAACAACAGGCCGTCACTGTGGATGATTTCGAGCGGTTGCTTGAGCACCCCGAAAATCGTGACCGGCTACTCGAACTGATCCACGGGGAGGTTGTCGAAAAAATGCCAGCCGAAGAACATGGCCTGATTGCAGGCAACCTTGTCTTTGCCCTCTCTGCCTACAACCGGCAACACAAGCTTGGCCGCGTCGGCGTCGAAGTGCGCCACCGGTTGCCCGACGACCGGCACAACTCACGCATGCCCGATGTCTCGTTCAGCAGCGCCCGCCGCCCGCTCGTGACAGAAGGGGGTGTCCCCGAAATGGCCGACCTCGCGGTGGAGATCAAATCACCCGGCGACACGGTTCGCCAGCTGCGCGACAAGGCGGCCTACTATCTCGAACAGGGCGCGCGTATGGTCTGGCTGGTCTACCCGTCGCAGCGGATTGTCGAAGTCTATACGCCCGACGAGGACGTGCTGATCCTTGTCGAAGGGGATCAGCTGACCGGCGGAGAAGTGCTGCCTGGGTTTTCGCTCCCGGTTGCCGATGTCTTCATCGACCCCGTCGAAACGCCGTAATGACCGGCTTGGGCGACGCCATCGATGGCGTCTGTGCCAACGCCGCCGCCCCGGTTTATGCCAAGGAGCGACAAGACCCTCCACACCCCCTATGGGCGCCCCACCACGGGCAAGTAGAGATTGACCCCCACAATCGTAAGTTGCAGATCGCTCGCAGCGGTGGCCTGGAGCATCCGCCCCTGGCTATCAGCCGCCTCGGCGCCGGTCAGCGTGATCGCCGTGGCGCCCGCGCCGCGCGCCGCAAAGGTGATCGTCGCCAGCGGTGACTCCACCGGCCAATCCGCCGGCCATGCCGTCGCGCCCAACGTCAACTGATTCTGGGCCAGCGCCTGGGTTGGCCCCAACGGCGTCGCTGTGGCCGAGGCCCATTGAATGTCCAACAACGCCAACTGGCTGGCGTCGTAATGAAGGGTGACGCCCCAGCCCCCCATGGACGCCGCCGCGCGCTGGGCGGCCTGAATGTCCGCCGCAACAATATCGACGGTGAAGCGTGCGCCGCTCTGAACCTCGCGGGCGGCGGGCCGGAGTTGAAGCTGAATCTCGCCGGCAGCATCGCCCGGTGGCGGCAGGTCGGACAGACAGGTTGCGCCAACCCGATGCGTGACCGCCATGACGTCGCGCAGAGTGACCATCGGCCCACTCAGCGCGCTGTGCGCAGGCGTCGCGGCGCCATAGCTCGACGCGGCCAGCCGCGCATCAAACGACGTTACCTCGCAACTACGGTCAAAGTCGCCCGCCAGTGCCGGGCGGGCCTGCAGGCTGCCGGGCGCAACAACAACTTGCGCGCTCGCTGAACGCCCCCACACCTGCGCATTATACATCGGATAGACCTGCCCTGGCGGCGCGCCATATTCGCCTGCCGTGACGGCGCGCATGAGATACGTGATCGTATGTTCGCCCGGCCATAGCTCGGTGATGAAAAAGTCCACCCGGTCGTCTCGCACATCCTTGCGGTTGTAGCCCCAGCCTTGCCAGAAGGGCGCATCCATCCGTTCACACCAGATGCAGCTACCCCAGGTGTGGGGGTTGACCCGCTCGTTCAACCCTTCAAACCCCGCCGGGATGGGGTCTTCCACCAGCACATAGGCCATGCGCTCGTGCGCCTGTAGCACCAACGCCACCTCGACCAGATCACCCACGTTGTATGCGCCATCACTGCGCGGCTGGCCCTCCACCAAACGATAGCGCCGGGTGAGGCCAATGCCCTGGTCTTCGGATGTTATCTCGGCAAAGCTATCATAGAAGAGCTGTTGTTCCAGCAACGCGCCAAAATAGAGTTGGCCACTGCTCCCGGCAGACCGCTCGATGCGCAACTCGTTGACGCCCATCCGCAGCTCATCGCCCGTCACCACCACCGGGGGGATCGGCTGGCGGGCGGTGGCGGGCGTCACTTGCCCCGCTGCGATCTCCTCGCCGTTGAGCCAGAGGGCATAGGTATAGTCGGGCGTCATTTCACCAGTCTGACCAATATAATCGGCCAGCCCGAGCACAGCAAAGGCGGTGGCCTGGGTGTTGACGCTGCCGTAACTCCCCCAACCAGCGCCCTGCCGATGGTCCATCAGCCAACGGACAATCTTGGGGATTCGTTCGTCTTGGGGACGCAGCGCCAGCAGGGCGCGTAACGCCAGCGCGGTGTTCTTTTCGGTCGAGGTCATGCTCTGCCAGTGAAACCACTCTCGATCGGCTTCGTCCAGTGGCCAATAGGCCCAATTCGGCGTCTCGCGCCCGATCGCCGTCAGGCGGTCGACCATCTGCCCGGCGCGCCCCCCATCACCGTCAACATGTAGCGCCAACGCCAGCGCCGCCAGCCCAGCCGCGTCAAGCTGTTCGGCTTGCGCGGCCAGCGCCTGTGCGCGCGGGAGGTCGCCCCGCCCGGCATTGGCCTTGACATAAAGGGCAAAAGCCTGCGCGCCCGGTTCGTTGCTGGTGGCCAGCACACGGTCAAGGTAGGCAAAGCCGCGGTTGAGCACGGCTTCGTCCACCGTATGGCCGGCTTGTTGCACGGTCGTCAACCCGTAGAGCACATAGGCGGTTAAAAAGAGGCCGCCATTGTCGTCATAAAACCAACCCCAACTGCCGCTCTCGTGTTGAAAACCATAGAGCCGTTGAAGACCCTGACCAATCATGGCGGGCAGTTGCGTTGCCTTGGGGTTGTTCACCCCCAACATCTCATATGCCTGGGCGGCCACGGCGGTGGGCAAGATGCGGCTCATGGTCTGCTCAACGCAGCCATAGGGGAAGTCGATCAGATCATCCAGCCCGTCGAGCAGCCCCAACGCCACCGAAGGGGCAAGGTGAACCGTCAGTTGCGACGCCTCGTTGACTGCATTGGCGGGAACTGTGAAGGTTGCCGTGGCGACCGGATCGGCCTGCCCAGCCGCCGACCAGCGGGCAGGCGCGGCAAACGGCTTGATGGGCAGCGCAAGTTCGACAATGTCAGCGCCGGCGGATGTCTCCAACGTGGTGGTCACCAGGCCGCGGCCGACCTGGGCCGCCACTACCGTCCATTGCGCAGTGGCGGTGGCGCCGTCTGCCAGCGCCATGGCGCGCGGCGCGCCGTCGAGCAGGATCAACTGCTCTGCCGCCAACGTGGCCTGCCCCTGGGCGGTTTCGCCTGAAAAATTCTGGGCCACCAGCCCGGCGGCAAAGCGATCACCCACCACGGCAAAGCGGGGCAACGCAGGCCGGGCGATGATCGCCTGGGTCACGAGCAGAGTCGAAGTCGACTCACCGACCTCGGTAGCCGCCGACACGGCGCGGGCGACGATGCGCCAGGTGGTCAGGTTATCGGGCAACGTCAGGGTAACCGTTGCTTCCCCATTGGCGTCGGTCAGCAGATCGGGCTGCCAAAATGCCGTATCCAAGACTTGGCGACGCGGAGCAGGACGCCCTGCACCGGGGGCCTGCTCCGGCGGCGCCTCCCCCAGGTCGGGGTCAGCGTCGACCCAGTCGACAGGGCCGCCATAACGTCCTTGCTGCGCCAGCGAGTGATAGGTGACCACGCCATTAAGCTGGCGGCCATAGAACGTATGAAACAGATCGGCGGAGAGGTCCGACTGGAGGGCAAAGAGCGCCTCGTCCACCAGTGCAAGACTGACGCGCGCCCGCCCAGGGTCGCCCCGGCTGTCGGCCACGCGCACCGTCAGCGTCGCCACGTCACCGGGGCCATAGGTGGGCGCGCCGGGCGTCACTGTGACAGCCAGCCGACGGTCTGTTGCGGGGACAATCAACTCGGCCTGCGCAATGAGCAGGCGCCCTTCGGTGAATCGACCATCGGTGGGGTCCGGCGTCGATTGGAAGAGATGGATTTTGGCGTAGAGATTGGGCGCAAAGGCAGCGGTGACCGGCGCGTCGATGGCGGTTATGGGGCCATCGAGCCTCACAAGACGCTCCTCATAGACGCCGGCTCGCTCCAACGTCAGCAGAGCAAGGCCCCGGTTGCGCGATTGGATCAACAGCGTCGCTGTATCGCCCGGTGCATAGCTGGCGCGGTCGGTACGGATGGAGAGTTCGTCTTCCGAGGCAAACCAGCCATCGGCGCCAGTGGAATCGTAGACCCAGAGAAACCACTCGGCGCGCACCTCGCGTCCACGGTCATCCACGCTGGTGGCAAGCAGGCGATACCACCCTTGCGGCAGCCCGTCGAACATCACTTGCGCCCTTCCTGCGCCATCGGTTGTCACCGTCTGCGCGGGGACCACGTCGGTGAGACCAGTGGCAGGCCATTCCTCGCGCAGCAGCCGCACGGTAACAGCCTCACCTGACCTGGGCGTCGCCATGTGATCCTGTGCGGTCAGCCGGACAGTGATCGGTTCATCGCTTCGATAGCCGTAGCGATCCGTGCGCATGGTGAGGCGGAAGCTATTCCAATAGACGGGAAACGAATACTCTCCTTCCACCGGCAGGTTGCGGGCGTCGGTCACAGTTGCATGCACGCGGTAGTGGGCGTCGCCGCCTTCGGGCGTCGACACAGCCAGCGCCGTGCGCCACACCCCATCCGGGCCGGTGACGCCGGTATGCTCGGCGACCAACTCATCCGCGGGCTGCGGCCACGGGCGATCAAGCAGCCCCATGTCGTCATGCGGATAACCCCAATTGGCCCGGTAAATGCGCACCGTGAGGGGGGCCCCGGCGACCGGCTGGCCAAAGAAATAGTTGGCGCGAACCGTGACGGGGATTTCATCGCCGGCAAGTGCAAAGGGGTCAGGCGTTGTCACCTCGACCGCGTATTCGGGTTTGCGATATTCCTCGACGTAGAGTTGCTGGCGCTGAATTTGCTCGCCCACGGCCAACTCCACCGTGTAGGCGCCCAGCGGTGGTTCGGCGTCGAGCCGAAAATCGCCGGCTACGGCCCCAAACTCATCGGCGGTGTGGGTTTGGGTGGCGACCACGTTGCTGCGCGAATCGCGCAGGGTCAGCGTGACGGTCTCGCTTGGGGACAACGGCGCATAGCCGTCGGCCAGATTCCGGCGGATCACAGCGCCGTAATAGACGGAGTCGCCGGGGCGATAGAGCGGGCGTTCGGTGTAGAGATAGATGGTGTGCGCCTGCTGTCCTTGTGTAGCCCAGTCATAATTGGGCCCGTTGGCGCGCCATTGCCAGCCCAACCCGGCAACGGTGGTCTCCGCGTCGGTTTGGCCCACAACCAAGAACGGTTTCGCCGCGCCTAAGGCAAGGTTGGCCACGCCTTCAGCCGACGAGGTTGCGCTGGCGATTGGGTTGGCCTGTGCATCATAAGCGGTGATGGTCATGCCGGTGATGGGCGCGCCGCTCTGTAGCCTCGTTGCCCAGACGACCAGCTTGCCGTCGCCCCCCTGTTTGAGCATCAAGACCGCGCCGGTGACCGTCACCAGCGCATGCGCCCGGCCCAGGGTTGGGTGTGCGGCTTCGATCACATAGAAGCCAGAGGCCACCGTGGGCAACGTCACGGGCTGCACAGACCAGTGATCTTCGGCGGTGAACTGCTGTTGCCAGCCGGCAGCCATCGGCAACCCTGACACGTCAAACAGGGTTTCGCCCCACGGCTCTTGACTTTGATGGCGTGTTGTCAGTTCTGCAACGGTGAGGCGATAGAGGGTGAAATCAACCACGGCCCCCGTCTGGGTTACCCAAAATGGCGTCTGGTTGCGCCCGGCCGGGTCCACCACAAGCATGCCGGCCCCCGCGCCAAAGGTCATCGAGCCGACCTGTGCGCGGACTGGCGCCGTGCGTCCACACATGAGCGCCAAGAGCGAAAGCATGGTGACAATCACCCACCAGCGTCGTACTGGCCGCTCCCATCCCATCCAACGGTCGGTTCCGCCGGCCAGGCCTTGCCCATCTCTATCGGTGAACCACAAGCCCCTGCATGTTGCTGCCCAAATCGGCCTGAAAACGGTATGCATCGCGCGCCTCCGAGTCATCTCACAGTGCCCACAGTGATCGCAATCCAGTTTGACGCGCCCGGTATTCAGGCGTAAGATTAGGGTATAGGCGCGTAGATACTTTAGTCTGCCTGAGACCAACAGCAGATCGTCGAACCTATAGGTCTCAGAACAACCGCATTACAGCATACTATATCATCTTTTGGACGCATTGGGATCGGTCAATCGGCGGGTGTGAAACGGCGCGTGAGATGTGCGGTTCGTATGAGTTCAGCAGGGCGGAATGTACTACGGCCAGCACAATTCTCTTGCGATGTTGGCGCTCCTTACATCTGGAAGTCGCGCCCGTTGTCAGGAACCACTTTGTGGCGATAGTTCGTTACGTAGTTCATCAGACTGGTGTGCAGCTTTTTCCAGCCGCTGCTCTGTAGAATTTCGTGGGCTTTCTCGGCGCTTTCAACCACACCCATGGCCAACATTTGCGGACCCTCGCCGTACATGGTATACAGAACCTCACTCGGTTGTACGCCCAATTGCATGAGCCTCGGGGCAAATTCGCGCACAACAAACTCCGAAAAGTCTTGCTCGCGGCCCATTCTGATGTCCCACTGCATCAATAGCTTGACCATGACCGATGACAAACCCTTTCTAATGGGCGCCCATGCCGGAGAATTCATACCCGCAGACGACGGCAACCTGATGAACTTTACGATACCAAAAGCACAGGCGAAATGCAACTTCACTCGCCATACAACGGCGCGCCACAACCTGCAATTGATCGGTCTGGTCTGCCTGCTTGCACTCTGGTTCGTCTCGCCACAGCCGCTCCATGCGCAGGGCGACATGTCCCAGGCCCACTACTATTTGGTTCCCGCCGCTTCGACGACCATCCGGTTGCACACGCACACGGCGGATATGGAACTGGGCTATGATGGCGCCGCGTTGGTTGCATCGGTCAACGCGCTCTATCGATTGCAGAATACAGGCGCACAATCCGTAAGCCTCACGTTGAGTCTCGTTGCCGACATCGCCACCGAAAACTCACCGACCTCAGCCGACGCGCTGCCCGCCAGTCTCCCCGATAACCTTGTTGTACTGGTCAATCAGCAGCCCTTGCCCATCATCCAGGCGGACGATGGCAGCCCAGCCACACAGGTGCAGGTGCCCGCCGACGCCACCCTCGATGTGCGGCTGAGCTATGCGCTCGACCTGGGCGACGGGCCTATGGCCGGGCTGACGTATAGCCCACGCCCGCTGCGCCAGTGGCCGGGACAGCCAAGCCTACGCGTCAGTATGGCGACGATTGAAACTAGCCCCAGCGAGAGCTGGCTGGGCATCCAACCTGAAGGGTGGAACTATGCACCGGGCGCCAGCACGACGCCGCGCATCCGCTGGCTGTATGACTCGCCGCTCCCGACGCAGACCTTTCGCTTTCACTTTGTTCACCCTGGCGCCTGGCGTGCATTGGTCGAAGCGACAACAGCGGCCACCCCTGGCGCGCCCGTGAGCGAATTCCTCCGCCTGGGTCGTCTTTACGGCGCGCTGCATGATGCAGCCCTCGACGAAGCTCAGCGCGATCGCTTTTATGCGCAGGCTGTCGCCGCCTTCACCGCCGGGCTAGACAATGCCGCCACGAGTTCGACGCCCAGCGAAACAGTGGCAACGCTGCACGCCGAACTGGCCGCACGCTATCGTACCCGCTCGGTCAGCGCCGCCGGTGCAGTTGACCGTGTGTATATGGACCTGCTGGCCGCCGAGGCAGAGCAGGCGCTGGCTGGCCTGCCGGTCGGTGATCCGCAACGGAGTGAACTGCTTCAGTGGCAGGTGGAAGGGCTGACCCTCCAGCTCAATGACGCTCGCGATCGGCGCGATTGGCCCGCCGCGTTTGCCGCGCTCGAACAGTTGGCAACCTTACCGCCTGATGCGGTAGATGCCAGTACACTGAGAGAGACGCAGCGCGCGTTGACGGTTCAACAAGCGCTCCAGTTGCTGGAAGAAGGTGATAGCGAAGCGGCCATGCATCTGGTTGGAGCTCAGGTCGGTGACCTTGATCTGATGCCGCCCACAAATGCACGCCCGATCTTCGCAACCTGGCAGGTAACGGTCACGATTGCGCCCACACAGATGAATCTCGTCTTTGCCGTACGCGCGGCCAGAGGGCGCGAGGAAGAAGCGTTGTCGGCGTTGACAACATTGGCGCAGACATGGCAAACTGCAAGGGAGGCAGGCCCGACACCGGTTGTTACGGGTCCCACGATCGCAAGTCAGGGGCATGAAGACGATGTTCTTCTGATGACGCTGTCATTGCCGCCCAATACGGGGGCCGCTGCGCTTGCGCGCATCACCCCGCCAGGCGCCGATTGGGCGCTGGCGCGTACCCTGCTGGCGCAACTGGCCCCCCGCATCGAGCGCGAGTCGCAACTGCTCAGCCAACAGATTGTTGTGGCGCAGCCGCTTGACCTGCGCAGCACGCGTGAACAGTGGCTGAGTGTGGCGGCCACACTGGAGCAACAGGCCGGACAGTTTGAAGCCCAAAGCCCCAATATCAATCTGGCTGTGGTGGATGCCCTGGCCGCCGAATCAGCGCTGCTGACGCGCATCCGGGCCGCCAACTATCGGGCGGCGGCGCTGACCTGGCGTACGCTCGCCCGCAACAGTTTGGTGGCGGTGCAGTTGTCTGCCGGCGCCGGGGTGCCGCCTGTGACGCGCACCTGGGTGGCGACCCCTGAAACCGAGCTCCAGGTGTTGACGCTCACAGCAGATGTCGTCAGCTTGGGGCGGCTTGTGGCAGTGGTTGCAATGGCGCTTGCCGGCCTCTTTTTGCTCGCTGGCGCGCTCTGGTGGCTGTTGTGATGAGAATGTAGTGTTGTATTTCAATGATTCAACCAACCTATGGCGACAACAACCTTTACCCGTTCGACCGCGGCAGCGCCCTATCGAGAAAATGTCTATTTTCAAGATGGCGCCCTGTTGACCGGCATCCTGACCCTGCTGCTCTATGTGACCGTTGCCGCCTCACTGGACGCGGCCGGCCACGTGCCTAACATGGGGATGCTGATCCCCGTTGTGTTGGGCGCTGCGGGGCTGGGGATTCTGATGGCGTACAGCCGCTTTGATGGCTTTTTTGCCCTCTCGCACAGCATGTTCTGTGGCCTGGCGTGGATTCTCTACCTCATGGCAGGGCTGGTGACCCAGCGCGAGATCGAATCGTTTCTCGATTTTGGCATCCCAGACCTTCAGGCAAAGGTCTACTTTGTGCTCTGGAAATTGCTCAACTGGGTGGACGCCGCGCTGAGCAGCTCGGCCAACAATGACAACTATGTTTTTATCTTCGAGATCTCGTTTCTCGTCTGGTGGCTGACCTACCTCGGCGTGTGGGCTATCTTTCGTTACGGCTACACCTGGCGCGCGATCATGCCGGCGGGGATTGTGCTGCTCATCAACACCTATTATGCGCCACAACCCGTGGTGGGCTTTTTGGTCGTCTTCTCGCTCTTGACGCTCATTTTTCTGGTGCGCACCAATCTCGCTGAGCAACAGTTGCGATGGCGCGAACAGCGCGTCTATTTCAATCAAGACATTGCCCTCGACTTTTTGCGCAACGGCTTTATGTACAGCATCATCGTCCTCTCTGTGGCCTGGCTAGCCCCCGGGTTGGAGCGGAGCAGCATGGTGCGCAATTTGATGGCGCCGATCAACAAGCTCTATGAAGACACCAACCAGCAGGTCAGCGAGCTTTATGGCGGGTTGAATCGACAAGCGCGCGCCGTCGAGGCCTCGTTTGGCACCTCACTCTCGCTGGGCGGGCAACGTACGGTCAACAATACACCGGTCTTCACCGTCAGCACCTCGGCCGGCCGTTACTGGCGCGCCGTTGCCTTTGACACCTACGAAGATGGCCAGTGGCTCAACACGCTGGAGGAAGATGTGCCCTTCGCTGCCGACAGCGTAATGCCCGCGCCCAGTTGGGAACTGCGCACGTTGATCACACAGTCTATCACGCTGTTGGCCCCCATGGGCAACGTGATTGTCGGCGCGCCCGACATCCGCCAGGTGAGCGTAGCGGTAGACGCCATCGGCCAGGCCTCCCCTGCCGCCGGCCTGACAGGCGCATTTTGGGACCCCAGCCAGCCCCCCGCCGATGGGTTCGAGATCGCGCTGGCGCGCGCCCAGCGCGAGTTAGGGCCGGGCGACAACTATCGGGTGGTGAGCAACTTCACCCAGATCACGCGCAACGCCATGCGCAACGCCGGCGATGTTTACCCGCAGGTGATTCTCGAAAAATATCTTCAGTTGCCCGAAGACTTCTCGGAACTGGTGGCGCAGACGGCCATCAGCGTCACCACCGGCGCCGAGACGCCCTACGACCAGGCCAAGGCCATCGAAACCTACTTGCGCACCTATGAATATGACGATGGCATCCCCGCGCCGCCGCCGGGCCGCGACCCGGTCGAATATTTTCTCTTTGATCTGCGGCGCGGCTATTGCGACTATTACGCAACCGCCATGACGCTGATGTTGCGCCACCTGGGTGTGCCGGCGCGCACCGTGAGTGGCTATGCCGAGGGTTTCTTCGACGAAGAATATGGCTACTATTACGTCACCGACGCCGACGCCCACACCTGGGTCGAGGTTTTCTTCCCGAATTTTGGCTGGGTGGAATTTGAACCTACAGCCGGCGAAAGCCCTCTCAACCGGCCCGAAGGTCTAGACCCCAGCACAGCGGGACAGGTGGAAGGGGATCCATTCGCTGGCGCCGTCAACCCCGAAGAGCCGTTTGACCCGTTTGACCTGCAAATGCAGGATGACCTGCTCAACCAGGCCGGTGAATTTGGCCCCGCCGGGGGTGAGAACAACACCGCTTCTCGCTGGTGGGTATGGGCGCTCTTGACACCGGCGCTCTTGGTATTGGGGTTCTTAGGGTTGCGTCGCACCCAATTTTTTGGCCCCGTGAGCTTTACGCCCGAGCTGCCACCCATCCTCTATGAACGGCTGCAGCGCTGGGCCGCCCGGCTTGGCCTGCGCCCTCAAGCCAGCGACACACCCTACGAACAGGCGCGCCTCTTTGGCCGCGCCGTGCCCGACGGCAAGGCGTACATCGGCGAAATCACCGAGAGCTATGTGCGGTATCGGTTTGGTCGCCAGCCCTTGTCCGAGCCGCCCGCGGGCAGCACGCAGAGCGCCACACCGGGCGCGCGCGTGGTGGAGGCATGGCAACAGCTTCAGCCGCTGCTCTGGCGCGCATGGGGTCGCAAAGTCACCGCCATGGACAGGCGGCGGCGCAATCCATTTACACTGGAATGATAACCTTCACTGGAATGTTCACGAGGAAGTGACATCGATGCCGTCGAATGTGCTTGAACTGACCCAAACTCTTGTCGCAATGCCGTCGCCTAGCAGCGTCAGCAATGCTGAGATTTCGGACTATCTGGCCGCCCACTTGCAGCAGCATGGATTTGATGTAGAGCGCCTTGCCTACGACGACAACGGGGTGGAAAAGGTGAGCATCGTGGCGCGCATCGGGCCCAACGGCGACGGGGAGCGCGGCGGGCTGGGCCTTTTTTCGCACTCGGACACTGTGCCGGGCAACCCCGGTGAATGGGCGCCCTATACGCCTACAGTGGCGGACGGGCGGCTGATTGGCCGCGGCAGTTGCGATATGAAGGGGCCGTTGGCCGCCACCGTGGTGGCGGCAGCAGCGGTGGATGCGCGCCGGTTGCGCCGCCCGCTCTTTGTGGTCATCACCGCCGACGAAGAGGTGGGCTATGGCGGCGCCTATCAGGTGGCGCGCGAGTCGACCCTGTTGCAGGGGCAATGGCCTGCCTATGGCGTCGTGGCCGAGCCGACCTCGCTCGTCCCCGTCTATGCACACAAAGGTGGCGCGCGCATCTATGTCACTGCGCGCGGGCGTGCGGCCCACACCAGCACCGACCAGGGAGTTTCCGCCAACTTTCTCATTGCCCCCTTTTTGGCCGAAATGGCCGAAATGGCCACACTCTTTCGCCGCGACCCGCGCTTTCAAAACGCCGAGTTCGACCCACCCACCAACGGATTCAACATGGTCATTGATGACGGCGGCTGCAAGGCCAATGTGACCGCCGCCAAAACGGTGGCCACGGTGGGCTTTCGCACCATGCCCAACGACCACCGCGACGAGGCAATGCGGCTGATCCTCGGCGCGGCGCACAAGTATGGCCTGGAAACGCAGGAGCATACCTTTGGGCCTTTCTACACGGCGCCCGACAGCACCCTGGTCAAACTTGCGCTTCAAGTTACCGGCATCGCCAAAGCCGAAACCGTGCCCTTTGGCACCGAGGCGTTGGTCTATCAGGAGTACATACCGGAGCAGGTGATCCTAGGCCCGGGCAGCATTGCCCAGGCGCACACCATCGGCGAATGGATCGACCTTGCGCAACTGGAATCGGCGGTGGGCGTCTACACCCGGCTGATTGAGCGCCTTTGTGGGGGCTGATGACGCCTGCAGACGGAACGCTTGACCAGGCAACGCTTCTATATGGCTGGGCCCAAACTATGCCGGCGTCGCAAACTTCGGCTATAATTGGCGCAGCCGGGATGCTATCGCGCCCGCTTGCCAACGGGCAGCGGTGGGTTCCGTTGCCATTTGCTCCGCACCCATTCCACACGAAACGAAAGAGATACCACCTATGGCTGAACAACTACACCGCGTCGCCTTTATTGGCGCTGGGGGGATCGTCAAATACTCACATATCCCCAACTTTGTCCGCTTGCCCAATGTACAGGCAGTGGCGGTCTGCGATATCAACGAGGCGCGCGCCCAAACCCTGGCCGGCGAGATGAACATTCCCGCGGTCTATGCCGACCACAAACAGATGCTGACCGAGGTCAAGCCCGACATTACGGTAGTGGCGACGCCCAATCTCTTCCATAAGCCGATGGCGGTGGATGCGCTCAACGCCGGCTCGCATGTGCTCTGCGAAAAACCGCTGGCCCTCACCTATGCCGACGCCAAAGAGATGTTCACGGTCGCCCGTCAGAATGGCAAGGCGCTCACCGTCGGCTCGCACTATCGGTGGACAGACCCCATGCGCATGACCAAAGCTCATGTGGACGCCGGCTTCTTTGGCCGCATCTACGCCGCCCGCACGGTCTGGCACCGCCGGGCCGGTATCCCCGGCTATGGGAGTTGGTTTACGAATAACGACTTAGCGGGGGGTGGGGCATTGCTCGACATCGGCATCCACGCCCTCGACCGGGCGCTCTTCTTGATGGATTACCCGCAGCCGGTGTCGGCCACGGGCGCGACCTACGCCGAGTTTGGCCCCCGGGGGCAGGGGTTGGGCGGCTGGGGAAGCGACATCCGCAAACCCGACGCCACCACCCGCTATGACGTCGACGATCTGGCGTGGGCCTTTGTGCGCTTTGCCAACGGCGCTGTGCTCCAGTTTCAGGTTTCGTGGGCCATCCACCGCGCCGACGAGTTTAGCACCGAAATCTTTGGCGTCGAAGGGGGCGCCTACGTGGGTGACCGCGACAAGGTCGAGCTGTACACTACGCTCAATGGCCAACAGGTCAACATCGCCACCGAAATGCCCAGGACGCCCGCCAGTTCATACGCCAAGCTGGTGGAAAACTTTGTCCGCCATCTGGACGGCGACCCGACGGCAGAGCTCGTCACGCCGGAGCAGGCTCTGATCGCGGTGAGCATCATCGACGCCATCCAGCGCTCAGCGGTCAGCGGGCGCGAAGAGATGATCGTACTGTAGCCAGTTCTCGATGCGTCGGGCTGAAGATTGCCCGGCTGTTTGAGCCGTAGGACCACCAGGATTAATGTCCCGTTGCATTGGAGTCAGCGTAGAGTGATTGACCGTTCGGTGTGACGGCTCACAATTCCTTGCCGCGCGCTCCAAATTGCGCGTGGGGCATCATACATAAAATAGAGGCCCGGAGATTCATGCCCGCGCCTCGTTTTGTAATGGCGCCGCTCGCTCCAATCTTCTGGAGTAGTGTGACGCAATCTGAGCCCCCTTTTGTTCAAGCAAAATGAAGTTGCCCCCGCGGAACTTGCCTCTTTCTCGCTCCAACCCTCCGCGCCTGGTATAATGACACATCGCGCACAAAGACATTATGCGTTGTGGAAGTATTTTTCATGTCGCTCTTCCTTCTCCAGACCAAACTCTATCTACCCAGGCGCCAGCGCCAAAAGAACATTGTCCCCCGGCCACAGTTGACGGCAAAACTTACCGCAGGGCTGGTGGGGAAAGTCACGTTGATTTCTGCCCCTGCCGGTTTTGGCAAGTCGACGCTGCTTAGTGAATGGATCCACGATTCTGGATTTGAGACGTTCGCTATGGAGTTGGATAGTATCGCCACAAATCCACAACCAACAATCAGCAATCAAAAATTCTGTTGCCTCACGCTCGATAACGATGACAATGATCCTGTGCGTTTTCTTCTGTACCTCATTGCCGCCGTACAAAAATTCGACAGCACCATTGGTGCAACAGCCTGGGATTTATTGCAATCACCGCAGCCACCTGTAGCCAAGACTATCCTCACCCTTCTGCTCAATGATCTGAGCCGGTTAGCCGTTGAGGGCAGCCAGCCGCGCCCTGTGTACGTGTTGGTGCTGGAAGATTATCATGAGATCACCGCCCAACCTATCCACGAACTATTAGCCTATTTGATCGACTATGCGCCGCCGCATCTGCACGTAATCATCACAACCCGGGCCGACCCCCCCTTGCCCCTGTCACGCTGGCGTGTGCGCGATCAACTATCCGAAATTCGCGCCGCTGACTTACGTTTCACCACGGACGAAGTGGCGACTTTTTTGAACGACCGGATCGGCCTACACCTTTCCATGGATGAGATCATCGCGTTGGAGATGCGCACGGAGGGCTGGATCGCCGGTCTGCAGTTGGTTGCGCTCTCGCTGCAAGGGCGCCCAGACAAGACCAACTTCTTACAGACCTTCTCGGGCAGTCACCGCTATGTGCTCAACTATCTGATCGAGGAAGTGCTCAATCAACAACCCAAAGCGGTGCAAGCGTTTTTGCTACAAACGTCCATTCTCGACCGTCTGTGTGGGTCATTGTGTGATGCAGTCATCGGTTCATCGTCAGAGGTTCGTGGTGATTCATCACCGAGGCAAGGCCCTGTTGCCAATGACCAATCCAAAGCGCTGCTCGAGCAACTTTACCAGGCCAACCTCTTTCTCGCCCCGCTCGATGACGAACGGCAATGGTATCGTTACCATCCCCTGTTTGCCGAAGTGTTGCAACATCGACTGCACCAAACCCAACCCGAAACAGCGCCTTATCTGCACGGTCGGGCCAGTGTATGGTTTGAGCATCAAGGACTGTTGGCCGATGCGATCCGGCATGCCCTCCGCGCCGCGGATTTTCCGCGCATGGCTGACCTGATCGAGCAGAGCTGGCCGGCGCTCTGGAATCAGGGGGCCGTCGCGACCTTGCTCAATTGGGTCCAGGCTTTGCCCCCAGAGACGTTGCTGGCTCGCCCTACCCTGGCGATCTCGCATGCGTGGGCGCTAGCCCTGGCGAGTCAGATCGAAGCGGCTGAAACCGCTTTGCAGCACGTGGAGACAGCGCTTCAAGCCGTCGCCCCGGATGTCGCCAGTCCGCTCGCACGCACTGCGCTGTTAGGTCGTATTGCCGCCCTGCAGGCGATGATGGCCGCGCGCCGGGGCGCCTCGCGGCAGGCGATTCACTTGGCGCGGAGTGCGCTCAGTCTCATTCCTGCAAACCTGGGGCTTTTGCGCGGCGATGCCTGCTATGCGCTCGGCCTGGCCCTTCAACAACATGGGGCGCTGCCCGAAGCGCTACGAGTCTATCAAGAAGCGACCCGGCTCAGTGTGGCTGGCGATGATCACTTTCTGTCCATTGCCGCCCGCTATCACCAAGGGCGGATCTGGATGGCCCAGGGGCAACTGCGCATGGCGGCCAATACCTACCAACAACTATTGACCACGGCGGACCAACGTGAAAGACCGGCGCCCGTGATAGGCCTGGCGCATGTCGGATACGCGGAAGTTCTCTACCAGTGGAACAAACTTGCTGCCGCGGCCCATCAAGTTGAAACCGGACTGGCCTTAAGCCCAAGTGGCAGCCTTACCTACACCGATGGGCCGCTCCATCGATTCCTCACGCTGGCGCGGATCCGGCTAGCAATGGGTGACCACGAGGGCGCGCTGGCAGCCGTGCAGTTGGCAAAGGATACGGCACAGCAAACAGGGATTTCAGTAGACGGGGCGCGAGCCGACGCACTCGAAGCCTTGGTCCATCTACATCTAGGCCAGCCAGAGGTAGCCGGCCGGTGGGCGCCGGGCAATGCACAGGCGCCGCCAGATGACGAGCACTTGGCGTACGCACACGAATTTGAGATGCTGGTGTTTGTGCGGCTTCTGCTTGCCCAAGGGCGCGCAGGGGAGGCGCTGTTGCTTCTAACCGATTGGCTACCGGCCGCCGAAGCTGCCCAGCGCATGGGCAGTGTCATTGAAATGAATATGCTCCAGGCGCAGGCGCTTCGAATGGATGGCCAATCCGCCGCGGCGCGGCGTTCATTGGCGCGGGCGTTAGCGCTTGCGCAACCCGAAGGTTATATTCGCCTGTTTGTAGATGAGGGCGAATCGCTGCGACGACTGCTTGCGGATCATCGCTTGCAGATTGCCGCGGACGACGGCAGCGGGCGCCAATCGGAGTACGTCGATACCCTGCTGGGCGCATTTGAAGAACAACCCCCAACCACACCACAGAGTTTACCATTCCTCGCAGGCGATCAATTGTCGACGACTGAAGCTCTCCCTATCCGCCATCCGCAACCACAAATCTCAAAACATGTGGAGCCACTGACAGGCCGTGAACTGGAAGTTCTTCGCTTGACGGCCGCTGGTCTCTCCAATGCGGCCATCGCTGCGCAATTGGTCGTTTCGGTTGGCACCGTCAAATCCCACCTCAAACACATTTACGGCAAACTCGCAGTGCAGAGCCGCACCCAGGCGGTTGCGCGCGCCCACGCGCTAGACCTGTTATAGCAACGAGCCGCTTTTTTTACTGGTAGGACGTGTCAAGCCCGCCAAGGCTTGCGCTGGTCCTTTTCTCCCTATACCCCTTTTGGAGGAGCGCCCAAAGCGGCGATCCCACGAACCATCGCTACAAATCCCACTTTGGGGAGACGACAGGAGCCCCGGTCAACAAGTATACTTGTAGTTTGCAATCACCAACGAGGCTTCACCCTCGGCCGATTGAGCGAGGCTCAACCCGGTGAGGAGCTCCACGAGGCTGTTCGCACAGACTGGTAGGATAGTCATTCGTTTCTTTTCATCGCCTCCACCGATCTGCGCACTCATTTTGAGGCGGGTGATCTTGTCAACAATAGGAGAAAAGCCATGAGCAAAGGTCAAGACAGCAAAAAGCGAGACAAGAAGAAGCCGGGAAAAACCGTCAAGGAAAAAAAGCAGGCAAAACGAGAAAAGAGAGAGAAAAAGGAGAATCCTGGGGTGCTCACTGCGTGATGGTGACACTTCGCAGAGCAAACATAGGTCATGTTCAAGCAGCTTCAGCATGCAATCATCCATGAAACCTTATCCCTCACAGATTTACCAGTTCCAAGTTCGCGAGGGACTCGACGATGATATGGCGCTGTGGTTTGACTCGCTGGCCATTTGCAACGATGCAGATGGTGGCTCAATCATGACGGGGCCTGTACGCGACCAGGCAGAATTACACGGCTTGCTGATCAAGATCCGCGACCTAAATTTGACGCTAATTTCCGTTCGTTGCCTCAAGCAGGAACATCAGGATAGCTCCAAGTGAGCCGCACGATGCAGATGACCCGAACGATCGTGGCGACAGGAAACATGTTTCGGCTGTAAACGAGTAACGTACTAAGGAGCAGAACGATGGACCAGGTGGAATCAGGCATCAGCAGCGAAAAGCGCCCAGACAACGACAACCGCATGCGCAGGCCGGTAGAGCAAAATCAAAGCAACGAGCAAAAGCCAGTGGCGATGGAAAGTGCGGGCCAGGGGTGGCGTCAAGCCCGCCCCACGAAAACGACCGTCGTTTGGTCGGCGCTCGGTTTGATCGTTCTAACCTTGATTGTGGGCTTCACCTGGGGCGGGTGGGTAACGGGGGGAACGGCCAAAAATATGGCGGCAGCCTCGGCCCAAGATGCGCTGATTACCCGCTTGACCCCCATGTGCGTGGCGCTATTCAACCAGGACCCAGCGCGTGACGAGAAGCTCCAGGCCTTACGAACAACGGCGTCTTATCAACGTCCTGCGTACGTACAAGCCCAGGGTTGGGCAACGATGCCCGGTGAAGCCCAGCCCGACACGAAGGTCGCCGCCGAGTGCGCCAAACAACTGATGCTCCTTGATCAGTAAGAGCCTATCCGTAAGTGGCTGCCAACTGCGCCGATGGACGCAGAATTTACGGATAGAGAGTAAGGACAAAAAAGGATCAAATAAAATGAAAAAGAAAACACCTACTGTCAAAGAGGAGGGGCATCCCTTCAAGGTCGGCCAACAGTATCAGAATCGTGATGGGGCGTATCAAGTCATCAGCATCGTCGAACCCAACATGGTCATTCGCTATGGGGATGGCCGCACGGTTGAATCGTCGATTGCCCTGCAGGCGCGCATTTGGGAAAACATCCAGGATGGCGACGACATTGAGATCGAACCCTCATAATGCATCCTCTCATCAGGAAGAGCCCCCCAGCACCACCACATCCACGCGGGGTCTGGGTAGACGACGCCAGTTATGAACGGTATGTTGGCCGATGGAGGCGTCTCGTCGCGCGCGAGTTTCTTGCATGGATTGCCATTGTGCTCGGCAGCCGTTGGTTAGATGTTGGATACGGAGCGGGCGTTCTCAGCCAGACCATCCTACAATTTGCAGACCCAACGGAAGTACGGAACATCGATTAGAATCGAAGGCTGAGGCGCCTAATGCTTATGATTGACCAGATCTACCGCTATCGTTCGCTTGCCGCTCAACGGCAGGGCTATTGTCGGTTGCGCATCTATAAGCAGCGCAACGGCAGCCAGACCGTGCTGTTGACGGAAGTCCCTAATAATCCAGGCCAGTCGATCACAGCAGCCAGCGAAGTGATTGCATCGGGCCTGGTCAGGCGCTATCATCTGGACCCTGCGCTCACCACATGGATCGAGCACTGGCCGGCTGACGCGAGTGATAAGCTGATGGAGGATGCCTACGCTTCAGTAAAATACACCTGGGAGGGCGGCCTTGCCTCCAACCCGCGCTGGCGGCGCCTGACGCCCGAAAGCGCCGAGATGATGGCGGTAACTCGCTTGCAAGAACAGGTCGATGCCGAATCCGTTGCCGACGCCAACCCGAGACATAGAGCATAGCGGTTTGGGTCTATTTGATCACTGGTCCAAATTGGGGTACACTCCACATCATACACTAACCATTACAACCAGGAGATCTTCCGTGCAACTCAACGCCACCCATCACGTTGCGCTCTTTACCCGCAACTTCGCCGAGATGGAGCAGTTCTATACCCAGACCTTGGGCTTCCCAGTCACCCGCCGCTGGGACGATGTGACGATCATCTTTATTGGCATCGGCAGCACCACCATCGAGCTCATTGGCCGTGACACCGCGCCGGCGCCCAATAGCGAGCCCGGCGCGTTCAACCATCTGGCCTTCCATGTCGAGAGTGTAGACAGCGCATACCAAGAGCTATTGGACAAGAACGTACGGATCAAGAGCGGCCCCGCCAACTTCAAAGAGGTGCGCGTCTGCTTCTTCTTCGACCCAGATGGCAACACATTGGAACTGGTGGAAGACCCACATCAAGCGAGCAATTGACACACTGACCAGCTGACGGGGTGACGGAGAATCCCCACTCACTCACCCTGCCACGTTGCTTCTACGCCCCATGTACGCCTACCCCATCGCCATCCGCCATCTCTTCATTTCGCCGGGGCACAACTACTTTGGCCACCCCAAAGGTCAGCCGGGCGTACATCCGACGTTTGACGTCGATCAGGTTACGGTGCGCAGCGGTCACGGGCTGGTGGGCGATCGCTTCTTCGGCAAGGGAGAGCGCTTCGACGGGCACGTCACCTTCGTTGCCTGGGAAGTCTTTGACCTGCTGCGGATTGAACTATCTGCAAACGGAGTGACGCCCGCCGCGCTACGTCGCAATGTGATCGTCGAAGGCGTTGCGCTCAACGCATTGATTGGTCACGAATTCGCCATCGACGGCGTGCGCTTCCGTGGGGCGAAACATTGCGCGCCCTGCGATTGGATGGAAAACCAACTGGCGCCGGGCGCGTTGCGCTTCTTGCGCGGGCGGGGCGGTTTACGGGCGCAGGCGCTGAGCGATGGGGTGCTGCGGCGCGGCCCGGCCACGCTCACCGCCGACGTGATCCTCGATCCAACGACCGTCACCGAGCCGCTGCCACTGCCCCGCCTCCCCTAATACCACAACCGCATTTTCTACCAAACCCACGTGCATCGCGCGGGGCAGCGCATGGCAGATTGGACATGGAACACGAAGCCCCTGCAACACGCGAATAGCGCCAAACGCCGTCGCCGGGCGCACGCCGCGCCGCCCCAAGACGGGGCAGCCTGCGGCTGGCGCCAACGCAATTCTCCTACCGGCTGTGCGGCGTTGGGGAGCCCCTTGAGTTTTTACACTATAGTATATCTGGAGTATATCTGGAGTATATCTGGCAGTGGTTGTTTTGCCAGGTTCAGTAGACCATGAGTTTGGCAATCTCTACACGAGCGATGCAAACAGACGGGCAATGTTCTCGACAAAACGCCTGCCGAACGGTCGCTGGCGCCATTCCTCCAGGCTCACAGGCTTGGAGCGGGCAATGTAGCTGGCCTCGATGACGCGCATTTTCGCTACGGCATCGGCGCTGTACCAGATGGTGGTCACCTCCAGGTTGAGCTCAAACGAGCGCATGTCCATATTGCTCGACCCGATCACGACGATGCTGTCGTCAATCGTCATGTTCTTTGCATGCAAGATCACCGGCGGATCGACCTCGCGAATCTCAACGCCCGCCATCAGCAGGTCTTCATAGTAGGACCACTGCGCCCGGCTGACGAGGAACTGGTCAGCGACACCGGAGACGATCAATGTCACCTTCACCCCACGCTGGGCCGCGATCTGCATGGCCGTCAGCAACGGGCTGTCGGGCACGAAGTAGGGCGTGATGATGGCCACCTGTTCACGCGCTTCGTGCACCAGCGCAATGAACAGCTTGAGATTGTTTGCGGTCTCGTGACCGGGCCCACTGGGCGACACCTGCGCCAACATCTCACCCGCCATATATAGAGGGCTCGTCAGTTCAGGGAAGTCAGACGATGACAAAAGAACACCGGTCTCGGCAAACCAGTCGGTGGCAAAGACGGCCTGTAGCTGCAAGACCACCGGCCCACTGATCTCGGCCACGACCTCTTCGTAATAGATCCCCTGTTTGATGGTCGATCGCTGGTTATAGGTGTCGTTGATGGCGTTTTGCGAACCGGTGAAGCCGACCTCGCCGTCGATGACCACAATCTTGCGGTGGTTGCGCAGGTCGGGCCGGTTCCACTGGCGCTGAAAAAGCGAGAAGGGCAACATATAGCGCCATTCCACCCCTCCCTCGGTCAGCCGCTTGATGAGTGGCCTGTTGAACGAAAAGTTGCCAATGTGGTCGACCAATACGCGCGTCTTAACGCCGCGCGCCTGCGCCCGCAGCAGCGCATCGACCACCAGCGAACCGCTTTCGTCGTCGGCAAACATAAAGTATTGGACATGCACATAGCGTTGCGCCCCATCGATCCGTTCGGCGATGCGCCTAAGCGCTCCCATATAGTCGGGCAGCAGTTCGATATGATTGCCGCCAAAGGTGGGCAGCCCTCCCAGCTTCTCGTTGAGCCGAACAACTCCAGCATAGTGGTCGGGAAACTTGGGCGCAAAGTACGCGGCAAGCTCGGGTCGCTGTTCCACCTCTTTCACCCGCGCCGCGATCACCTCATCCATGTACTGTTGTTGGGCGCGGCGCTGGGCATTGAGTTTGGGACTGCCGAGCAACAGATAGAGCAGCCAGCCAATCGTCGGAAAGAAAAAGACAAGCAACAGCCACGAGTGGGCATAGCGATTCTTCTGCTGCTCGGGAATCGCCACCAGCGCCAAGATGCGCAGCAAAAAGGGCATAAAGCCAAAGAAGACGACCGCGAGCCACGCGATCCAGTTCCAGAGCCACTGCCACAGATCGGTCAAAGCTTCCATCGCTCCACATTCCTTACAGCATCTTTAACAAGGCGACTGGTCAACGATACAGGCGATAGATGCACCCATCGTTGCACAATCGGGTTATAAAAATTGCATTACACTGAAGTTACGCTCAAAGTCAATGGTGCACTATCGCTCAGTATAATCATGTGTAGCTAAAAACGTAACACAGCGTCGGTCTCAATACCCAGAAAACGCTCCATCCATTGGAAGCGCCAGATGAGCAGTTGCGTGGCCGCCCAGACCAATGTCACCCCGACAATCATCAGGTTGAGGTCCAGCGGCAATGGAACAAGGTCAAATGCACGCCGCATCCCCGGCATCGTCAGCAGCCCGCCATAGACAATGATCAATATCGCAGATGCAACCACCGGCAACCATTTACCCCCATTGTAGGGCGCGCCGCCGGCCAGCCAGCGCATGGGCGGTTGAGCAAAAACCATTAACAAGACGCCCGCCAGCACAAAGAAGCCAGTCAATGCGGTCTGCGCCGCGGCCACCTGCGTCACTGCGTGGGCCTGTTGCGGGCTGAGGTCGCTGTAGTCGCGACCGATGTTGGCGCCCAGGGCAATCAAGTCATGCTGGCTCAGGCTGGCGTCCACCAGCCGCTGCCCGACCACAAAGAAGACGCCGATGTAGAGCAAAAAGCCAAAGAAAAAGATGGTGAGGCTGGCGGGCAAGGTGAAGTGCAGCATATTTTGCAGCAGGCTGTTCTGCTGGCGCAGCGAGGTGGCGACAAAGGCCAGGATAAGGGGCGGCGCACCACGGGCAAAGATCGAAAGCAAGGTGCTTTGCAAGGTGGTAAAGGGAAAGCCGATGCCCAACATGGTGATGCCGATCACCAACAACAAGAGCGCAAAGACTGTCGCCATAAAAAGTTTGAGGATCTCCTGGATGCTGTTGACGATGCGCTGCCCTTCACTAAAGGCCTGCGGCATCACCTCAAACGAGTCACCCAGCAGCACGATGGCGGCGACCGAGCGGGTGGCCGAACTGCCGCTCTCCATGGCCACGCCAAGGTTGGCCTTTTTGAGCGACAACACATCGTTGACGCCGTCGCCCATCATCGCCACATATTCGCCCCGGCTGCGCAAGGCATCGACCAGCGTTTCTTTTTGCTGCGGGGTGATGCGGCCAAAGACGGTGGCGTCGACGGCGGTTTGGGTAAACTCGGCCTCGCTCATCTGCGCCAGTTCGGGGCCGGAGACGGCGCGCAGGTCACCGGGGAAGCCAGCTTGCCGGGCCAACGCCGCCACCGTCTGCGGATTGTCGCCGGAGATCACCTTGAGCTTGACGCCGTGACCAGTAAAGGCGCCGATGGTCTCTTGTAGATGGGGGCGCAGTTCATCACTAAAGCTGACCACGCCCAAGAGCGTGAGCGGCGGCAGGGCCGGCTCACCGGCGGCGTCATGCAGCGTGGTGGCGGTGGCGTTGCCGGCAAAGACGAGCACGCGCAAGCCGCTGTTGCTCCACGCTTGCAACTGTTGCACAGCGACAGGGTCGGCGGCAAAGTGTTCTTGCAACATTTCCAGCGCACCGAGGACGTAGACGCCCTTGAGCGGCGGGCGTTGGGCGTCCCCGGCATCGTCAAAGGCGAGGGCCGACCATTTGCGGGCCGAATTGAAGGGCACTTCGTCGGCGACCGGGCGGGCGATGCCGGGCAGCCCCTTGAGGATCGCCTCGCTGGTCTTGTTGACGGCGGAAGCGCTAGCGGCAAAATCGGCCAGCAACTGCTCCAGCTCGGCCCGTTCCAGGCCCACGGGGTAACTGGCGTGATAGTTGATGCGGTTGGCCGTCAACGTGCCGGTCTTGTCGGTGCAGAGCACGGTAACGTTGCAGAGCGATTCAATGGCGTTGATCTGCTGCACCAGCCCCCCCTGCTGACCAATGCGCACCGCGCCCCACGAGTAGTTGAGCGTGATCAGCGTCAGCAACCCCGCCGAGACCGAGCCGGTGATAACAGCCAAAATCTGCAGCCAGACATTGAGCGGCAGGTCGAGCACAAAGAGCGCAATCACCGCCAGCACGCCAAAAAAGGCCACGATCAGCAAGACGATGCGCAGCAGCAGGTTGACACTGCGTTGCAGCGGCGTCACCTCCATGCTAAATTTGCGGGCGTTTTGCGTCAGCTTGTTGGCGAAACTGCCTTCGCCCACACCGGTTGCCTCGGCCACTACTTCCCCGCTGATGGCAAAGGTGCCGGAGAGCACCTGGTCCTCTTTACTCTTGTTGACCAGGTCGGATTCGCCGGTGAGGGCCGATTCATCCACTTCGAGCTTGCCATCGCTGACCACCACGCCGTCCACTGGGATCTGGTCGCCAGCGCGGATCACCAGCAGGTCGCCCTGCACCAGTTCGCTCGGATCGACCTTCTGCTCCGCCCCCGCGCGGCGCACCGTGACCTGCGAGCGGGCCAAGAGGGCGATCTGGTCCAGTTGCCGTTTGGCGCGCACCTCCTGCACGATCCCCACCAGGGCGTTGAGCAGGACCAGGACAAGCGTGGCGAAGGCGCTGGCAAGATCGCCGACCAGCGCCAGGCCAATGCCAATCGCATATAAGACCAGGTTGACCGGGTTGAAGACATTGGTCATGACAATGTCTTTGACCGTACGGCTGGTAGCCAGCGCCACATTGTTGCCCTGGCCGCGCTGCCGCCGTTCTATGACTTGTTGAGACGTCAGCCCGCTGAGTTCAGTCATCGGTTCTCCTTGCGTACCCGCCCCGGCCTGAGGGCGCGGAGCTAGTTCTTACGGAAAGCCAGGTAAACCTGGCTGAGATTTCACAACAACCCGCCCAGACCGTCGCCGAACAACTTGACGCCGATCAACAGACACAAGAGGCTGACAATCAAGGCGTTGTTGGCGCTCAGCCAGCGCACCCAATCGGCAAAGATCTCCTGCGCCCGCTCTTTACGAGAGAATGCAACATAGACAGGTGTCGCAATGCCAATGGTTGCGATGGTGACAAAGAGCAAAATCAAGAGCAGCACCTGCAGAAAATTCGGGTTCGCCCGGCCAATCGCCGCCGCTGCCGCGGCAACGATGAGCAAGTTTTTCACGCTAAACAGCCCAAAAAAGAAGCCGGCGCCAAGCGCCAACGGCGGTTGCGTCTGGTGGATGCTCTTCAACCAGCCGGGCAATTCGAGCGGCGCATCGGGCGGCGGGCGGCGGCGCCAGGTGACGTAAGCCACGATCAGCAAGGCAATTCCCCCCAGCAACTTGGCCCAGGCCATGACCAGCGATGGCGTGCTCTCAGGGCTAAAGTCGCGACCCCGGACAAGAAAGACCACCGCTACCACCAGCAAGGTCAGCCCGATCACCCAGCCGATCAGATAGGCCACCCCTTTGACCTGACCACGCTCGCCGGTCAAGAGCAAGATGGCGGTCGTGATCGTCAATGGCCCCCCGATCACGATAGCCAGCCCAAAAAAGAGCACTTCGCCGATTGCAACACCCATTGCTCTATCCTTACCCCCCCAACGCCACCGTGATTGCCACCATGACCAGGCCGATCACCATGAGCGCCAGGCCGGCCACCACCGGATTGGCGCGGGTGTGCCAGGCCCAGCGATAGCCGACTACAAAGAGCAGCAGCACGCAGACCAGGTTCGACAGTCGCAACGCCTGCCAGGAGTCATCCACCAGCAGAAATGGGACGGCCACCGGCAGGGTGGCAAGAAAAACCAATAGGCCGCTGGCCAGGGCGCCGAGTAGATCGTCCTGGGTGATGCGCACCGGTTGTGGCGTCAGCCCTTTGACTTTTGTGAACACCCAACGGGTGAGCTGCGTGCGTTCGCGCTCGCTGAGCAACTTGCTCAACTGTGGATCGATTTCGTCAGCGATGAGGGCTAGGGCCGTCGCTTCGTCCGGTGCGCCGCGGATGGAGTCGGCCAGACGGGCGCGTTGTGAACGCTCATAAACACTGGCCAGAATGTACATCAGGCCATCGACGATCCCCCAAGCCAGGTTGCAGCCGATCACTGCCCAGAGGAACTGTCGTGGGCTTTGTTCGCCCAATGCAATCCGCGCCGTGCTGGTAAAGCCCAGCACCATGATCAGCCCAAAGATGATCTCCGAGAGGCTGTCCACTGGCGTCAGATAGGTGGAAATGAACGATTTCTTTTCGGTCAATGGTCGCATGAATCGTTCGTTGGTTGGTTTGATCAGTTCGCTTCCATCGAAGCAAATTTCATTGGCTGGACCGGCTCGAAGTGGCCGGCAGCGTTGCCGGCATAGAACTTGCCGCCGGCGATGGTGAGCTTCTTCACCGGGGCGCCTTCCGCAAAGTCCAGATCGGCCAACGGCACCCAAAAGGTATTAGGGCGGGTGGCCGAGTTATAGTACCTGATCAGATTTTTCTGATCCATCGCCGTGCGCCAGAGGCTGGCCGAGATATTGGGGATGGTGGGATGGGTGACCCCCAGCGGTGTGCTGACGGCGCGCATGACGCTCATCACTGCGCCCCCCGGACACCGACAATGTAGCGCTAGTTTGGCTGTTTCGGGATGGCGTCGAACAGAGACGAAGCACGGACGAAACCGTCGGCTGCGGTGATCGAATCGGGCAGAAACGTCATCAGGTCACTGTGCGCTAATAGACGCCTTGAATCCGCCCACGGTTGCCATACGCGCCGCCGCCATACATGCCCAGATCGGCGAGCAGCCCCAGCGCTATCCAGACCCAATCAAAGCCAACCAGCCCGTTGACTGGCATCAAGAAGATGTAGATGAGCGTGGTCCAGGGCAGAAAAACCCAGCCCAGGATGGCCCACAAGAAGTTGTTGCCGACGGCCATTGTAACGCGCGCCGAGTCTATGAGCCACCAGACTAATATTGCCGCACGCGGCCCCAAGAAGATCAAAATCGTCCACAGGCAACACATAACCTGAACTCCTTTACCGACCTGCTGAATGAGCATTTGAGCTACAAAACCCGGCGTTCTTATGTGACAGCATACGCCTTCCTATCACAAAATACCAGGTACAGATGGACTATGGATGTACTATTTGTTGGGGAGCCGCCTCACGCTGTCTAAAACCGCCTATACCGACAAGATGAGTCTTGGCGCCCTCATGAGGGGTCATTGCTCGCGCGCCACGCTTTCATCCGCTGGGGAGATGCGTCTGAACGTCATCGCCGCGTGCGGAACGATCGGCGCGCCGTAGGTATCGGCGTAGACCTGCGTGAATTTGGCGCCAAATAGGATGATCCAGGCTGAGTAATAGATCCACAGCAAGAAGACAACCAACGAACCCGCCGCCCCATAGATCGAGGTCTCCAAACCCAGCACCAGGTAGAGCCGGATCACGTAGGCGCCCAGCCAAAAGAGCATCGCCGTCACCAGGGCGCCGACCAGGACATCACGCCAGCGGATGGTCGCCTGGGGCAGAGTTTTGAAAATCAGGATAAACAGGGCGGTATAGGTCAATGGCGCACTCCAAATGCGTGTCACCTGCATCAACCGGTCAAGCACTGGGTTTTGCCCCGCCAGATAGTGCTCAGGCAGCGCCGTCCACAGTGCGCTCAAGAAGAGTGAACCCACCAGAAGCACACTGGTGATCAAGACGGCCAGGGTAGAGACCAGCCGCGTTTTGACCGAGGTGACCAGGCTTTGAGTCAGATTCGCGTTTCTTGGCAGCAGGTCCCACATAGCGTTGAGCGACGCCTGTAACTGCATAAAGACCAGCGAAGCGCCGTAAAGGCTGAGGAGTAAACTCAACCCGGTGGTAAGGCCCCCAACCTGGACGTTGTAACTGTTGACCGCCACCTCGCGAATAAAGGTCGTCACCGGCTCCCCGGCCTGTTTTTCCAGCCCAATGACCAGTTGCCATTCCACATCGCTGGACGGTAAAAGCCTGGTAGCCAGTGAGGTAAACAACAGCATGAGCGGCGCCAACGAAAAGATCATGTAAAAGGCAATGCCGGCGGCGTGCAACATGGCGTTGTTCCGGTTCCAGCCTGTGTAGGTCATGCGCAACAGGCGCAGTAGCTCAAAGAACATCCGACCTTGCCCCTGCTTGGCACAGTTTTGAGACGCTGGCGCGCGGAAGGGCGAATTCACCTCGGCGAAAAAGTCGTCGCAATCCTTGATGCGGTTGGTGGCTCGCCCAACGTCTCGCGCGCGCAACAGCCACCAGCAACAGAATCAGCGCCAGGTTGCTGCCAATCCGCTCGCATACTCTCATCGTCACTCTCCACTCCCCTTGGTTGGCGCGCCTACCAATTCGAGATCGCCCATAAAGAGTGAACCAGTGGCTGTCTGATCAAAGACTAGGGCAATTTCGCTAATCTCATGCGAGTCAACTCCCACAAAGTCGCGCAATTGCAGCCGGATCGTCGTCATCGGCGCGCGCCCCGTAAACAGCCCTCCGGCAAAAATGGGGTCCTCCTCGTCCACGTAGCCGACGGGAAAGCGCAAGGCCGGTTCCATCGGGCGAGTCGTTACGCTGGCGCTCTGGCCTGAGCGATCGGTCAGTTGGACCGAAAACCTTTGCGGGGTCTCTGTTACATTCAATGCGGAGAGCGGATCGACGGCAACGCGCAGGCTGATTGCTGTATACCGGCTGAGGTTGCCCTCGGTTTCAGGCAAGGCAAGGCGCAACGTAGCGCCAATCTGTGACCAGGAAAGCACCACCATCGCCGGGTTGCCGGGGATCGTCACATTGGCCCGTTTGCAGGGCTCACTGCCTGGTTTTACGAATGGGGTGTAATAACCAGCCTCACAAAAGAAGGTCGTCAACCCCTCGTTTGTCACTCGTCCACCGGCCAGATGAGTGGTCAGTTCATCCGCCGTGGCCGGAATCAGCAGAGGCCGCCGATCGGCGCGTAGTGACAAAAGCGCCACGCGCGCCGCATAGCCGTAAAGTTCATCCGGCGCTGGACGCTGAAGTTCTATCCCCATGCGGGTGCTGGCTCTGTCCCTGGCCGTCGGGTCGTTGCTCAGGAGTGCAGTCAAGAAATCGACCGCATATTCCGTCAGAAAAGTGCGCTGTTGATCAGCCGTCAACAGCGGATCGCAATCGGGGCGAGCGGGCCGCACAGCCGCCTCATCGCGCAAGGTCTCGTTGAAAAAATTGTGATTGGCGGCTTCCAACCAGACGGAAGTCACCCAGTGCTGCTGCTCCGGGTCGAGCCGCGCCCTTTCAAAAAAGTATTGACCTTGCTGGTCATTCACATCCTGATCACAAGCGGGCAGGATAATCGCCATCGGCGCCTCAGAGCCGGCAAGTTCCACGCTGATAATGGCCGGGGCGATCAATAACAAGCCGGCCACCGGGCCATTCGGGCGCTCCGGTGCGGTGGGCCACAGGGGACCGTCGTGATGCGCCAGCTGGTAGCCAGCTTCGCCACCGCGTGAATGGCCAAAGAAGACCAGCCGATCCAGCTCGACGCGCCCGGCCAGCTCGACGCCGAACGGATTGTTTCCGCCCGCGGCTGCCGTCGCCAGCGCGTTTAGATGCAGTTCAACCACTTGTTTCAGACGTTCGCCCGGCGTCGGTTCACCAAAGCCAAAGGTGTTCTCGGCGTTGATGTTGATCGACAACGCCACATAGCCCTGTGCGGCCAGGTGGCTGACCAGATAGGCAAAGCCCCGGTAGTTGGGCTGCTCCACCGCCGGGTCACACGGCCAGCGATCCACTTCATCGCCCGGCGGGATCGGGCAGCCTGGGTGGTTGCCGTGAAAAATGACTACGACCGGGTAGGGCCCATTCCCCTCAATCGGCGCAGCAATAATGCCATTCAGCCGCACGGGCATCTTGCGAAAGCGGCTCTCCTCGGCAAAACGCTCCTGGAGGAGCATCGCCTCGCCGAGATCATATTCGACAGCAGCCGGCAACGTGCCGGCAGTGCGGTCCGCTGTCGCTGTAGTGGGAGTCGGTCTGATCGGGGCGCAGGCGGTCAGGGCAAGCAGGCTGATGGCGCAAAGGCAGGTATGGATACAGTGGTTCATAGATGTGTACACAAAATCAAACTTGAGGTGTTGCGTAGGCGAATCGCTCAGGCTCCCAAACGCCAGGCTTATTGTTCGTCAAGCCATTAAGCCGGTGATGCCCTTGACCAGCAGCCACACGCCAAAAACGAGCGAGACGAGAATCAGGAT
>JAHDWG010000027.1 GCA_023384495.1 Caldilineaceae bacterium | reverse complement strand
TGCATTTCGAGGTCGCTGAGCAGTTGCCCCGCCTTGATGGCTGCCCGCTTGCAGATCATCTTGACCAGCCGCGCCTCGCGCGCCTCGTGCGCCAGGTTGCGGCGATCAGCCAGGGCCGACGCCATCTCTTCCAGCGCGCGCAAAGGATCTTGCCCAGAAAGGATGCTAGGGACCGCTCGCACCAGAAATGTCTCGCTGCCGAACGGTTCCACATCAAAGCCGACAAGCCGCAGCTCATCCAGATATTGAGCCACCAGCCCGGCCACCGCCGTACCCACATGCAAGGCCAGCGGCTCCAGCAACTGTTGGCGAGCCACCTGATCATGCGCCCGCTCAGCCATAAACTTCTCATACAAGATGCGTTCATGGGCGGCGTGCTGGTCGATCAGGTACATGCCCTCTGGCCCTTCGGTGATGATATACATGGCGCCCACTTGCCCCACCACACGTAGGGGTGGTAGTTGCGATGGGTGACCGGCCAGCAGCGGTGACTGCGTCGGCGGATGCGCCCCGGCGGTGCTGGGCGGCAAGGGGGGCAATGCCAGCGGCTGCTGACCACTGATCGTCGGGGGCAGCGAGGTGGGCGGCGCCCACCCCGTCTCGGCGCCAAGCGAGCCAGGCAGCGCGGGCGGCGTGCGCCACGCATCAGGCGCGGGCAACGTCATATCGGGCGGGGGGGCGTGGCGCGTGATCGCCTGGCGCACCGCTTTCTGCACCGCGCCAAAGACGGCGCGATCATCCACAAAACGCACCTGGCTTTTCTGCGGGTGGACATTCACATCTACCTGTGTTGGGTCGATATCGATCAAGATCACTGCAAGCGGATAGCGCCCAACCGGCAGCAAGGTATGATAGGCCTGCACCACGGCATGGGTGAGCGTTCTGTCTTCTACCGGGCGCCGGTTGACAAACAGTTGGATCTGGCTACGGTTGGGTCGGGTCAGGCTGGGCAAGCTGGCGTAGCCCGTAACACGAATGGGGGAGTGCGGATTGCCCGATGACGATTGGCGGGCGGTGGGGATTGCGGGCATAAAGTCAACTTCGGCGTAAGTTGGTTCTGGCAAAGTGGCGCGTTGCTCGCTCGCGTGCAGCCCATTTCCCGGATCCAGCATCCCCACCGGCGCCATCTGGCGCGCCTGCTCTAGCCCATAGATCTTGGTGAGCACATCAAAGAGATCGCCGTTGCCGTTGGACTGAAAGACGAGCCGGCCATCGACCACCAGGCTCAAGCGGTGATGGGCATGGGCCAGCGCAACGCGCTCCACGAGATCGGCAATCTGGCCAGCCTCCGTTGTTGGCTTCCGCAAAAACTTTTGCCGGGCCGGCACATTGTAAAAGATCTGCTCCACCGAGACAATCGTACCGACCGGGGCGCCGGCGCGCTGTTGCCCCGCGATTGCGCCCCCTTCCACCCGCAGTTGCGTTGCATACGGTTCATCGCGGTGGCGCGTCGTCAGTGTCATGCGGCTGACCGCGGCGATACTATAGAGCGCCTCTCCCCGAAAACCAAAGGTGGCGATATGCGCGAGATCATCCACCGTGCTCAGCTTGCTGGTGGCGTGGCGCAACAGCGCCAGCGGCGCTTCGGCGGCGCGCATGCCGTGGCCGTTATCGCTGACGCGCAACAACTGCTGCCCGCCTTCGCGCAACTCCACACGAATCTCGGTTGCGCCGGCGTCCAGGCTGTTTTCAACCAACTCTTTGACAGCGTTGGCGGGCCGCTCCACAACCTCTCCGGCGGCGATCTTGGCCGCCACATCCGGGGCAAGGATTTGAATCGTCATGACGCCTATTATACTACACTCCCTCCCACATCATCGAGAATCGGGGTGTGGTCAGGTGACAGTCACGGGCCAATATGGGTGGCCATGCCGGCCCTTACTGCCCGAAATGACCCTCACCCCCAATGCCGACCATACCCGCGCCGCCAGCAGGGATAGGGGATGTAATAGGCATATGCGTAACTTTTGTCGGCATCTGGCCGTCTTGATCAACGTAACTGTCTTCGCGCGGGCGAGCGCAATGTGCTGATCGGACCACGTCGCTATGGTCGGTTGCGCACAGTGGCTTGCGCCTGCGAAACAGCCTGGCCCCTATAGCTCCTGGAATCTGTGGCGCATTCCATCGTCTGGCCGGCTACCCGCGCAAGTGCAACTGTTGAGGAGACCATTCGATGAACGAACAATTTGCTGTCCCTGCACAACTCGGGCGCTGGCCGCGCCACGGGCTTTTCGTATTTGTCCTTGTCCTGGTTGTTTGTGGCTTGGCCCTGCTCCACCAACCGGCCAGCGCTGAAGAGCAGACCGGGACGATTCCCCCCGGGGGCACCGTCCCCCCACCCCCACACAACTTGACCGCTGGCCTGGTGCGCGTGGTGCATGGCGCGCCGTTTTCCCCCGTTGTGGCCGACACCGCAGTTGACATTTGCCAGGCCGATGACACTGCCGTCGCCGGTTTCACTGGGTTGGTTTATCTGACTGAAACTGGTTACTTGCCTTTCGCTCCGGGCATCTATGATTGGTATGTGGGCGAGCCCGGCTGTGTTGCGCAGGTGGTGGACATTCCGCCCTTTACTCTGTTTGTCGATGCCGCCCTGACAATCTACATTTTGGGTGACGGGGTCAACCAGCCGATCACCACCGTGCTTAGTGTGGATCGCGCCGGTCTCAATCGGATCCAGCAGCTTCCCCTCGTCTTCCAGAGCTTCCAGGACGCAGTCCCGTAGTCAAGCAGACGCGCTAGTTGTTTCAATACTGAGCTCTGTTTGAAAAGCGGAATTACTCGAAGGGGTAGGCATCTTCGCAAAGTTCGGTTTTCAAGTTAACCGCAGTATGGCAGCAACATAAAGGCCAGATGGAGTGTAACTTCTCCATCTGGCCTTTATGTTGCTGAACAAGGCTTGCGTAAGCCCTAAACGATTTTCGGATAGTTCGTATGCGTACTGTCGGTCAACCACCACTCAAGGCGGGGATGAAATGGATTTCGCTCTCGGCATCGAGTTTCTGGCGGAGACCGCGCCGTGTGACTTCACCGTTGATCGCAACTGCAATATGCGGCCGTATACGGCCTTCGGCGCACAGGCGCGCTTCCAGCCCCGGATAACGCGCCTCGAGTTGCGTCACCACTTCAGCCACCGATTCACCCTCCACCGTCACCATCTCGTGGCCATCTGTCAAGTCGCGATGCAGTGCGGGGATAAAAACTCGATGTTGCATTGCTATTCCCAGTTCTGGCAAGTGAGCAGTAACACGGGGGCCGGCGCGCAGCGCTGGTGCGTTGAACCGAACCTTGTTGAACGCATCACATTTCACTCACTACATATTACGCCACGCTCTGCATCTCTGGGCTGTCGGCCGCGTCGAGCACGGCGCGCACGATCTTGTCATAGCCGGTGCAGCGGCAGAGGTTACCGGCCAGCCACAACCGGACGTCATGTTCGGTGGGGTCTGGGTTCTTATCGAGCAGCGCCTTGGCCGAAATCAGAAAGCCCGGCGTGCAGATTCCGCACTGGAGGGCAGCGTGTTCCAAAAACTTCTGTTGCAGCGGGTGCAACTGCGACGGACCAGCAAGCCCTTCAACAGTGGTAATCTTGGCGCCGTTGGCTTCCACCGCCAATACCAGGCACGAATTGACCAACACACCGTCCAGGATCACGTTGCAGGCGCCGCAGTTGCCGTTGTTGCAACCTTCCTTTGCGCCGGTCAATTGCAGTTCATCGCGCAGCACCTCCAAAAGGCTTTGGCGCGGCTCGCACAAGAATTCCATTTCCTGACCATTAATGGTCGACGTAACAATCGTCTTCGACATGTGAGATTCTCCAAATGGATGTTGCGCGCTGCACAATACGCAATGCGCAGCAGAATTGGCGCCTAGCTGGCCTTTGCCTAGCTGGCCTTTGCCCGCTCAATCGCCTTCTCCAGCGCGCGCCGGGTAAGGACGCCCGCCATGTGTTTGCGATATTCCGCGGTGCCGCGCATATCGGTGATCGGCTTGGCGGCGTCCTGCGCGATCTTGGCGGCGGTAGCAATCGATTCAGCATTCACCGGCTGCCCGGCCAACGCGGCGCCGGCATCCGCCACATAGAGTGGCGTCGGGGCCACGGCGCCCAGGGCAATCCGGGCCGAGACAAACTTGGTGCGGCTCTCATCCAGTTGCACAGATGCGCCAGCGCCCACCACGGCAATGTCCATTTCGTTGCGGGGGATAAAGCGCAGGTAGGCGGCCCCAAACCCTGCCTTGGGCGCCGGAATCGACATCGACACCAGAAATTCACCTGGTTGCAATTGGGTGCGCCCAGGCGCCACACAGAACTCTTCCACCGGTACGGAACGTCGCCCGTTCGGCCCGGCAATCTGGCATATGGCCGAGTGGGCGATCAGGGCAGGGATCGAATCGGCTGCCGGCGACGCATTGCACAGGTTGCCGCCAAAGCTGGCGCGCCCCTGGATCTGCACGCCACCAATCAGATGAGCCGAGTCCATCAACCCCGGATAGGCCGCCGCCACCGTCTTGTTGTCATACATCCGGTAGCAGGGCACCGCAGCGCCAAGCGTCAACCCTTGTTGGGGGTCGAAGGAAAGCTCTGTGGTCTCCGGCAGACGCTTCACATCGACGACAACCTCGGCTCGGCGCCGGCCTTCGCGCAGCGCCACCAACAGGTCCGTCCCACCACTCAGGACGCGCGCCATATCGCCCTTCTTCTGCAACAGTGCGACGACCTCGTCTACGCTCTTGGGCGAAGCATATTCAATCGCTTGCAAGGGAATGCCTCCTTTTGGGGACTAGGGCTTTGAAAAGGGAATAATGATTGGACAACCATTCAACCCCCCAACTCACCCCAGCATGAATAAGGGAGCCGCCACGGGACCGGCAAGGCAGCGGCTTCTTGCCCAGCTAGAGCCACTGGGAGGGATAAGACAGGCTGAACAGTACTAAGCTTTGGATTCCAACTGTCAATAGTTTACAGCACAACGGTAGTTCACGTCAAAGCCCATTCAAACCAAATCATGACTTACGCAGCGCCTGACGGCTATCAGGAGAGACCACTGCGTCAATGAACAACCCTTCAGTCACAGTTCTATAAGGCCTTTTTAACAGCCCAGGTGGTTGACGATTGACGCTCATACCACCTGTCGGTTTGCAAAGTCACTCTGTGAAAGACGCAGTAAGTCCCACAAATGAGTCCGCAGCGGCGCCTGACATGTTTTCCCAGTACTTTTGGATGGACCAAGTTCCATCATTTGCCCCTGGAACAACCGGCGCGCCCTACGTATGATCCACTCCATGACGTTACTTTACCTTGCACTGGCCTATATGACGGGCGTTGCGCTGGGCCGGCTGGCGTGGGCTGCGGGCTGGCTGGACTGCACCTGGCCAGACTGGCTCTGGGTTTGGCCGTTGCTGCTCTTGCCCCTGCTGCCCACGCTCAACGAGTTGCCGTGGTTCCGACCCCGGCTCGTTCCGTTGCGGTGGCCACGGCGCGCCGGATTTCGCGCCCCGCGCCGCGGCCCTTCGCCCGCCCTGTTGATCGCGATCGGCGTCTGCGCGTTAACGGGCGCCTTACGCTACGCCAGCCAACCATTGGAGCCGTGCTGGACGGCTAGCGATCTGCCATTCTACAATCTGGCTGCCGAGCGCGCCTTTGACAAAGAGGCGCCCCAAGTGATCATCACCGGCTATATTAGTAGCTATCCACTGCTATCCGACACCACGCAGCGCGTCGAAATCCAGGCGCTGCGCCTGGAGGTGGAGGGCGTGATACATGGCGTCAAGGGGCAAGTACGCTTGAACACCGGCATCCGAGAACGCTATCGCTACGGCCAACCCGTACAAGTGACCGGTCGTCTGGTGACGCCGCCTGTCTTTGATACATTCTCGTATCGAGAGTTTCTGGCCCGCAAGGGAATCCACAGCCTCGTCTACGGCGCACAGATCGTCGAGTTGCCGGGCGAGAACCAGGGCCACCCGTTGTTGCGCGTACTCTATACCGTGCGGGCGCAGGGCGAAGCCTTGATCAACCGGCTGCTGCCCGAGCCGTATGCCGCGCTGGCAAACGGCATGTTGCTCGGCATCGAATCGGGCATACCCGATGATCTATATGACCAATTTAACCTGACCGGCAGCAGTCATGTGATTGTCATCTCTGGGTCGAATGTGGCGCTGATTGCCGGCGTGATCATGGGCGTCGCGCAGCGGCTGCTTGGGCGGCGGCGTGTGCTCTGGCCCACGTTGGCCGGCATTGCCTCCTACGCCCTACTGGTGGGCGGCGATGCAGCCGTATTGCGGGCGGCGCTCATGGGCGGCCTCTTTGTGGTAGCCACTGTGATAAACCGGCGCAGCACGGCGTTGGTCAGCCTGGCTGCGGCCTGTTGGGCCATGACCCTGGCCAATCCGCTGACACTCTGGGATGTCGGTTTTCAACTGAGTAGCGCAGCCACGGCGGGGCTGATCCTCTTTACACCAGCCATACAGGGCGCGTTGCAACGACTATCTTCCAGAGACGCCGGAAGCGAACTGCCCCCACTGCGCGAATCTGCCGTGGGCAACGCCGTGGTCATGGCGGGCGGCGCGGCGCGCAGCCTGCTCGAAGAAAGCCTGGTCACCACCCTGGCCGCCAATGTGACGACGCTGCCGCTGGTCGTCTATTATTTTGGGCGCCTCAGCCTTGTGAGCATTCTGACGAATCTGCTCATCATCCCCATTCAGCCGCTCATCATGCTCTCCGGGAGCGCCGGGGTGGTGCTTGGCCTGCTGGGCGATCTGGCGGGCGGCGACGCGCTGGCGCAATTGACCTTCTGGCTCACCTGGCTGGGGCTGATCTGGACCGTGGCGGTGGTGCAATGGACGGCAGCCCTGCCCGGCGCAAGCCTATCGATTGCCGGCTATGGCTTGGTTGCGCTTGTGGTGACCTATGCCGCAATCTTTGCTCTACGATGGAGGGCGTTCTTCTTTGGCTGGCTTGGTCATTTTGTACAGCTCGACCTGCGCGGCTGGCAAACCCGCCTGGTGGGCCCCAGCGCAATAATCGGCGTTGGCGTGTGTGCGCTGCTGCTTTGGTCGGCAGCGGGATCGTTGCCCGACGGCCGCCTGCACGTCTACTTTCTCAACATTGGGCAGGGCGATGGCATCTTTATCCAAACGCCGTCGGGGCGCCAGATGCTCATTGATGGCGGTGGTAGCCCTGAGTTATTGTTTAACGAGCTCGGGACGATCATGCCCTTTTGGGATCGCACACTCGACCTCGTCGCCGTGTCTAATCCTGACCAGGACCACATGGAGGCGCAGATCCAGGCAATTAGTCGCTTCGCGATTGCAGCGGCGCTGGACACCAGGGCGGCGCAGTCCAATCCCTCCGCCGACCGCTGGCGGGCAGGGCTCAAGAATGCCGGCGCAACAATACAAGTGCAACACCGAGGCGGTTTGATTGACCTGGGTGACGGGGTGACGCTTACCGTATTGTGGCCACCCGAGGAGATATTTCATCGCGGGAAGGCCAACGATGAGCAGTTTATCGACAACGAGAATTCGCTGGTGTTGCGACTCCGCTACGACGATTTCAGTGTGTTGCTCACGGGGGATGCCGGCGTCCCTGCCGAATTCGCAATGCTGGCTGACGGCGCCCCTCTGCATGCCACCGTCCTGAAGGTGGGACATCACGGCAGCAGTAGCAGCTCTAGCCCTCCCTTCATCCGTGCGGTGAACCCCCAGGTGGCCGTGATCCAGAGTGGGGTGGACAACCGCTACGGCCACCCGCACAAGATGGTGCTCGACAATCTGGCCGGCCGCACCGTGTTGCGCAACGATCTCCATGGTCGCATCCACATTGCCAGTGATGGGCAGCAGATGTGGGTCGACGTCGAAAACGGGGCGGGCGGATTCTAACACTTGACTGCATACGGTTGTGGCTCTGAAGCTGGCATGATCAGAATTAGGCTCAATCGTCGAGCCCAAAGTAGGCTGCGCCAAAGAGGGCAGCCTGTGGGTTCAAGATTACATGCACCGGCGCCTGCGCAAGAATTTCGCCCATGCGCCCCTTATGGACGAAGGCGTCCATAAAGTGGCCTTCTTGTAGCGAAGCAAGAATCCGCGGGGGAATCCCACCGCCGAGATAGACCCCACCCGTCGCCAATACCTTGAGCGCCATGTTGCCAGCCTCAGCGCCCAGCAACGCGACAAACGTGTTCAGCGTGGCGCGGCAGAGCTTGCAGGGGGGGTCCTCATTCAACGCCGCTTGCATAATGATTGGGGTGTGGTCGTCCGCCACGGCCAGTTTGGCCGCCAACCAATTCGGCTCATGCTCGAAGCCGATGACTTTGAGATACTCATAAATGTTGGGGATGCCAATACCAGAGCAGACCCGTTCCCAACTCACGTGGCCAAAGCGTTGTGACAGATGGCGCAGTAGCCCCATCTCAAACTCATTGCTCGGGGCAAAGCTGGCATGCCCTCCTTCCGATGGGTATGCAACATAGCGCGCGCCATTGTGAACCAGGTACGCTTCGCCCAGGCCCGTGCCAGGCGCCACCACGGCGATCGGGCCTGTTGGGTCTGTGCGACCCCGGTTGAGCGTAAACAGGTCGCTGGCCCCCAGGTGAGGAACCGCATTGGCCACAGCCACCAGGTCATTGATCAATCGCACGCGCTCGAGCTTTAGCGACGATTGAAGCTGTGCTTCATCCATTTTCCAGGGGAGATTCGTGATGGTTGCGCGCCCATCCACCACCGGCCCAGCCACCCCAAAACAAGCGCGTTGCACAGGGATCGTTACCTCGCTCAAGAATGCCTGCACAAGCGCAGCGAGGCTCGTAAATTGCCGGCTGGGCAACGTGGCTTCGGCCAACGGTTGCGCCGGCCCTTGCGTGGGGTCGACAATTGCGAGACTGGTTTTGGTGCCCCCAATATCGCCTGCGAGAAGGTTCATCACATCACTCCTATTCTTCGGCGAGCAAGTCGCGCGCCATGCGGTAGTTGCCGGCAGTCAGGCCCCCATCCACGGTCAGTGTGGCGCCGGTGATCCACGCGGCGTCATCAGAGGCAAGAAAGAGGGCGGCTTTGGCAATATCTTCGGGCTTACCGACGCGGCCCATTGGGTACCAGCGGGCAAGTTTTTCAAAGACGTGGGGGTCCTTCTGCAGGATTGGCTCCCAAATCGGTGTATGGATGGTGCCGGGGCAGATCACATTGACGCGCACGTTATGGCGGCCATACTTGATCGCCATGTTCTGCGTCAGATTGATGACGCCGGCCTTGGCCGCGCTATACGCCTCCTCCCCCAGACCGGTCAGGCCATTGACCGATGCGATGTTGACGATGGCGCCATAACGGCGTTCAATCATCCCCGGCAAAAGCGCTTTGGAGCAGAGAAAGACACCCTTGAGGACGATATCCAGGTTGCGATTCCAGGTTGCCTCATCAAAGGTCAGAATATCATCCCCCTCGGCGATGGCCGCATTGTTGACCAGCAAGTCGACGCGGCCAAACGCAGCCACAGCGTTCTGCGCCATGGATGCCACCGCGGCGGCGTCAGCCACATCCACGGCTACTGCCTGCGCGCGCCCGCCAGCGTCGGTGATCCGCCTGACTGTGGCCGCGGCGCGATCGAGGAAGCGATCCGCCGCCACCACTGCCGCGCCCTCAGCGGCGAAGCGCTCGGCAATTGCCTGGCCAATTCCAGAGCCGCCACCTGTGACAAGCGCCACTCGATCATGAAGTCGCATTGATCTCTCCCTCAACCATCGTGACCCGTTTGCAATCTACTTGTGCGCGATCCCCAGCTTCACCGGTTGATGTTTCGTGGGCTGCCTTTATCGACTGCCAAAAAGCGCCAACTTGAAGGGGTGCTCGGCGTGGTCATCCAGCGGCTGTAGCCAACGCTGCCGGGCAATGGGGCGGGCGCACGAACCATACGCCGCCACATGAATGGGGTGATGCTGCGCCACATGGCAAAGCCGCTCCAACACGGTCTGCAACAAGTCGCCGGTAAAGGGTGTAAACAGAAAGAACAAGGTTCCGGCATGGAGATCGGCTGTGCGGGCGTCGGCGTGTAGGAATGTGACATGGCCACCGCCCAAATCGACCGCCTGGCGCCGCGCATAGCCAACATATGCCGCCTCGACCTCCACGCCTGTGGCTGGCAACCCCGTCAAGTAATGGAAAAGCAACACCAACTGACCCAATCCCGAGCCAAGATCAAAAAAATGAGCAGTGGGCGTCGGGCAGAGGCGGTCAATCAGCTCTAGCAGAACGCGCGCCGGGGTCTGCTCCAGATGCACCATCTCTGGGCTACGGGGCCGCGTCTCCGGCGGGGTCGGTTGTGGGGCAAATACCCCGCGCACCCACACATCAAGGCCGTCGTGATCAAGATGGTCTACGCCTGTTTCCCCACGGCGATAGGCTGTGTAGCGATCTAGAACAGGCCGTAGACGAGCGCCGCGCCACTGCCCAGTGACAATCCGATGGCGCGCATCAGCAACGATCTGCTCAGTGATGGCAGCCCATTGTTCCGCGTAGCGTACGGCCTCTTCGTAGAGGGCAACCATTGCAGGCAGGTGACGGCGCGCGCGCGCCACCTGCCGTAAATACGAAACAAACGCCAGCGCCTCGGCTCGCCCGGCCAGATTATCGGGCTGCCACAATCGCTGGTCGTGTAGAAATCGCTCAAGTTCAAGCCCGAGCTTTGCAACATCCATATCACTCTGCAATGCGCCGACTCCAACCAGACCCCACACCGCCAACACACGGGGCGTTGGCGAGCAGCCCTTATCACACAGTAAGAAATTATCACCTTTTTACCAGAGTATAGAGGATCGGATAGCCCTATGCAAGTGTGAAAAACGCTCACGACCGCATGACAATCGATCCCTATTCGTCGACGGCGTTGGCCAATACTAACTCGATTATGCACGTCAACTACTACATATTTACTATATAGCCCCTCAGAAGAACGCGACAAATCACCTATACACTTTCATTCATTTGCCGCATGTCAAAAGCGGGGTTTACCGGTAAAGTAGCGTTATCCAATCATATGATGGTTACGGCCATCTTCATTCCCATCCCATCTTTTGAATCCAGGAGGCAAGCAATTATGGACAAACTTAGACAACAGGCAATCACGCCACAGCACACTCGATATACAGGCGGGGGCCGCGAGGCGCGACGCTACCGTGCTCTGGCCCTGAAAGAGCAGGGTTGGAAACAAGCCCGAATCGCCGAAGAGCTGGGCGTCACCCCAGGGGCTGTGAGCCAGTGGCTGAAACGCGCCCGCGAAGAGGGGCGGGCCGCGCTCCAAAGTCGAAAAGGGGGCGGCCCCAAACCACGCCTACAAGATGAGGAGATCAGGCGCCTCCCCGATTTGCTGGCCCGTGGCCCTCAAGCCTATGGCTTTCGGGGCAACAGTTGGACTCGCTCACGCATCATCGCCGTCATTCAGCAGGTGTACGGCGTGCAGTTTAGCCACGGCCACATTGGGCGGATCATGCGTAAAAGTGGTGTGCGCCTGCGCGAATCTTCGCTGGCGCGCCATTGACGCTGTCCTCTGCCGCTGACGAGCGCAGGCCCCATCCATGAACCAAATCAATGAAGCAATGATTGTAGGAATGTAATCTGCGGAGTAGATGGCGCCAGGCGTGACTCATGCCTGGCGCTTCGTATTTTAATCCCAAGATGCTTGACAAATCCTATGGATGATTATATACTAACTATAGTTATTACTAATATAGATTAGTAGGGACATTACCGTCGATAGTGCGCCATAGAGCATGAGCATCAAACATGTATTGCTTGCGCTACTGCACAGCGAACCGGCTCACGGCTACGAGCTGAAACGACAGTTCGATGATACAGTGGGCAAGCTTTGGCCTGTCCAACAGGCGCAAATCTATAACAATCTGCGCCTCTTGGAGAAAGATGGCCTGATTGCGCTCGACATTCGAGTCGAGCAAGACAATCTACCCGACCGCAAAAATTACCGCCTAACCGAGGAAGGCCAGGCCGCACTGGTCGCATGGACGCAGGCGCCCGTCCGCTCCAGCCGACAACTGAAAGATGACTTCTATCTCAAACTGGCCACCCTGGCGACGGTGCTCGATGAGCCAGAGACGTTGGCGGCGCTGATCTGGCGGCAGCGCGAGGTCCATTTGCTCCACCTGCGCGAATTGGAGCGGGCGCTATCCGAGGCGGAAGCCCACAACGACGCTGTCACCGCCAGCCTGTTGGATGGCGCCATCCTTCACGCCGAGGCAGACCTGGCGTGGCTTGACCGCTGCGAAACGCGCCTGCTGATGGGGGGCGCACGATGAGCCGTTGGCGCCGCTTTTGGGGGATCGCACCTGCCTATTTGCGCACTGCCGGGCGACGGGAGTGGCAACTTGTCGTGCTGGCGTTTGTGGGGCTTGCGCCCGGTGTCGCTGCCGTGGTGGCCTGGTCGCAACTGGCCCGCCTGCTCCAGGCCGAGCCCCATGCCGATGCATTGCGCACCTGGTTGCTGCCCACTCAATTGCTCGACCTGCTGGGGCCATCCGGTGTGCTGATCGGCGCCGGCGTGGTGACGCTGTTGATCGGCTGTCTGGGATTGGCGAATGTCTATCTCGCCAGTGTGGAGCGGCGGTTAGGTGAGTTGGCGCTCTGGATGGGTCTTGGGCTCAGCCGGCTGGAGACTGCATCGCTCCTTTTGCTCGAGGTGTTGGCGATTGGGCTGCTGGGGAGCGGCGTAGGGCTGTTGTTGGGGCTGCTGCTCACCTGGCTCACCTGGCCGTCGGCGCGCATCTACTTTCAACTGGCGGGGGCCAACCAGGTGGAGCCACTGCTGCTATTGAGCAGCATCGCAGTCGGCATGTTGGCCGCCTTGCTCTTTATGGGTTTATCGGCGCTGGTAGTGGCGTTTGAGTTGCCCAGCCTCGCTCTGCGCGGGCGGCGCCACTCGGAATGGCTGGATGCCTGGCAGGAATGGCGCACCACCATCACGGGCACCTTGTTTGCCGGGATTCTGGCGCTGGCGGCCAGCGCGCCGGTCTTGACCGTTGAATCGGCGCTAGCCCTGACTGGGTTGGCGTTTGGCTTGAGTGCGATACTGAGCATCGGCGGCTGGCTGCTCACTCGTCTTTATCGGCGGCTGCCCAAGCCGGCATGGACACCCCTGTGGGCGCTGGCGCTCCAGGGATTGGCGCGCCACCCACGCCACACCGCAGGTCTGACGCTGGCGCTCACCACCGGTTCGTACAGCGTGGGCCTGGCTGCACTCACCTGGCTTGATGGGCTGGCTGATTCGGCCTTTCCATTTTGGGTGGCGGGCATGGTGTTGGTGGCGGGCGCCAGCCTGGTGTTGACAGCCGCCTCGCTAGCCGCGCTGGAGCGACGACGAGAATATGGGTTGCTGATGGCGTTGGGCGCGCGTCGCCGCCGGCTCTGGCGCCTGATCCTATTAGAATATGCGATTGTCGCCATTGGGGGTGGCAGCCTGGGCGCCCTCATGGCCCTGGCCAACTGGGCGCTCTCGCATGGCCGAGGGGCGTGGTGGTTGGCCGTCTGCATCGTGGCCGCGGATCTATTGGGCGCGCTGCTTTCAGCCTGTGCTGGGGCTGCCCCCGTACTCTGGCTCGTAACACGACGCTCACCGGGGACGGTTGTTCGCTGAGAGGAGGGACCGGATGAATCCCGTATTGCGTGGCTGGCGATTGGGTGGATATGTGGGCAGCCACTTGGCCGTGGTCTATGCGTTGCTGGCCGCCCTCGCCTTTTATCTCCAGATTGCCGCCGGTGGTCAATGGGCTGCGGTCTGGCGCTCGGAACGATTAATGATCGCCTCGCTCTTGGGCGACGGGGTGGGAGCGCTTGTGCTGGCCCCATTCCTGATTGTAATCCCAGTGGGCCTGGCCTGGCTCGCCGGCAGCATCGCGGGGGCGTTGACTGGGCTACTGGCATGGCTCTTTACCAGCCGGATGCCGGCGCGCTTGTGGGGCATGTTCTGTTTTGGCGTGCCGCCACTCGTCTTTCATACGGCGGCCGAGCTGAGGCCCCATCTTATCGTTGGCGAACATTGGCTCAATTCATATTGGTTTTGGATCGGCCTACCCTCGCTCATTGCAGTGCTAATTGGCGGCTGGGTGGGTGAGCACCTGGCGCTCCACCGACCAGCCCAGGGTGAACCCGTATAACCCATATAGAGGAGAACAAGAATCATGACTGAGCAAACCATTTTGGTGCAGGCGGACGCATTGTCCAAACGCTACCACGCCGGGGGGGGATGGGTGCCGGCGCTCACCGAGGCGAGCCTGGTTGTTCGTGCGGGCGAACTGGTGGCGCTTGTGGGTCCCACCGGCAGCGGCAAGACCACGCTGCTGGCGCTGCTGGCAGGGCTTGAACAACCCGATGCCGGCGCGGTGACGTTGCTGGGGCAGCCCCTACACGCACTCAACAGCGACCAGGTGATCGATCTACGCAGCCAGGCCGTGGGCTTTATCTATCAGAACTACAATCTCTTCCCAGGGTTTACCGTGCGCGAAAATATTGGGCTGCCACTTCGCCTCATGCTACGCCCCCCGTTTGACGCCCAACAGCGATCGGGGCAGTTGCTGGCCGAGATGAACATTATGGAGCTCGCCAGTCGCTATCCGGATGAGCTTTCGGGGGGGCAACAACAGATGGTGGCTGTGGCGCGCGCGTTGGCCGCCAATCCACCGCTCATCCTGGCCGATGAGCCGACGGCCAACCTCGATAGCGCCACCGCCCGTCAGATTGTCGCCCGCCTGCGCGCCCTGGCCGACAGCGGCGAACATGGCGTGCTACTGGCGACCCACGATCTGCGCACCGCAAGCCAGGCCGATCGCGTGCTGACCTTGCGCGACGGGCGCATCGTCAAGGAGACGTTGCTCCAGCCCGGCCGCGCCACCCAGGATGTCCTCGCAGAGCTGGCGTAAGCCATGAGAGGCGCAACTGCCGGGGACAGTTTTTGACAAGACGAGTGCAAAGGGCCAAAATTGCCTGGATTCGATCACTTGTAGATTTGATATCTATCCGTATATTCTGCGCCCGCAACCATCGACGGATAGACGTATATACGTTTGGCTAATGCGCTATACTAAGCTCTGTTTGAAAACCGGAATTACTCAAAGGAGTAAGCGTCTTCACAAAGTCCGGTTTTCAAATCAACCGCAGTATAATCACATATTGAAAGAGTATCTCATGCCCAAGCCACCCTCCATGCAAGAGGTAATCCGCCGGTTGAACGACTACTGGAGCGCGCGCGGTTGCACTCTTTGGCAACCCTACAGCGAAAAAGTGGGCGCCGGCACCATGAACCCGGCCACCGTCCTGCGCGTCCTTGGCCCCGAACCGTGGAACGTCGCCTATGTGGAGCCTTCATTCCGCGCCGATGATGGCCGCTACGCCGAAAACCCCAATCGGATGCAGATGCACCATCAATACCAGGTCATTCTCAAGCCCGACCCCGGCAACCCCCAAGAACTCTACCTGGGTAGCCTCGAAGCTGTCGGCCTCGACCGGACGCGTCACGACATCCGCTTTGTGGAGGACAACTGGGAATCACCCGCGCTCGGCGCATGGGGGCTGGGTTGGGAGGTCTGGCTCGACGGTCAGGAGATCACCCAGTTTACCTACTTCCAACAGGCGGGCAGCCTGCCGCTTGACCCAGTGAGCGTCGAGATCACCTATGGCCTTGACCGCATCGTCATGTACCTGCAAAACAAGACGCAGGTGTGGGATATCGATGTGGATGGCGTCCATACCTTTGCAGAAGTCTACAAACAGGCCGAAATCGAGAACTGCGCCTACAACTTTGAGGTCGCTGATGTCGAACGGCTCAAACTCATGTACGACCTCTACAAGGCTGAGGCGGACGCCTGCATCCGGCGCGCGCTGGTGTTGCCGGCGCATGATTACATCTTGCGCCAGAGCCAGACCTTCAACCTGCTCGACGCCCGTGGCGCGATTGGGGTAACCGAGCGGGCCAAGTTCTTCGCCGGGATGCGCGCCCAGGCTCGCGCCGTGGCCGAGCTCTATGTCCAACAGCGCGAACGCGAGGAGTATCCGTGGATCACGGAGTCACAGGACCGCAGAAATGGCAACCAGGACACCGCGACAACGCAGTCAACGCTCCAAATCCCCAATCCTAAATCCCCAATCCCGAATTCTTTCCTGCTCGAGCTCGGTTCGGAAGAATTGCCGCCCGATGATCTGGTCGCCGGCATCGAGCAGATCGAAACCAACCTGAGCAGGTTGCTACACGAATACCGCCTCAACTATGATGCACTGCGCGTCACGGGGTCGCCGCGCAGGTTGGTCGCCTATATCACGGGGCTGGCCCCGCAGCAACCTGACGATGTGGTGGAAAAACGGGGGCCCGACATCAGCCGCGCCTTTGATAGCCTGGGCCAACCCACCAAAGCCGCCGAAGGCTTTGCCCGTGGGCAGGGCATATTGGTCGATCAACTCGAGGTGCGCGACAGCTATGTCTACGCCGTGAAGCGCGTGGCGGGCCGCCCTACGGTTGAGGTGCTGCCCGAACTCTGCGCCACGCTACTCGATGGCCTGCGCTGGGCCAAAACCATGCGCTGGAACAGCAGCAATGTCGCCTATCCGCGCCCGTTGCGCTGGATCGTGGCGCTCTATGGCGATCAGACAGTGCCCTTCACATGGGCGGGGATTGCCAGTGGCAACACGAGCCGAGGCCCTCGCTTTGTCGATGCCACCGCAACGCTCCAGCCCGGCAGCTTCACCACCTTCGAGATTGAAACCGCCGATGCTTATTTCGAGGCGGTGGGGCGTCAGGGCGTGGTTGTCGATCGCGCCGAGCGCCGGCGGCTGGTGGCGCAACAGGTCGAACAGGTGGCGGCCTCGGTCAGCGGCGCTATCCCTACGGATGAGGCCCTGCTCGACGAAGTAACGGATCTGGTCGAGGCGCCCCAGGCCCTGCTCGGCTCGTTCGAAGAGAAATATCTCGCCTTGCCCGAATCGGTGTTGATCGGGGTGATGAAAAAACACCAACGCTACTTCCCCGTCTTCCGCGATGGCAAGATGCTGGCCCATTTTATCACCGTCGCCAATGCCGCCAGCCTCGCTCACCCCGAAGTCGTGGTGGCCGGCAACGAGGGCGTGATCCGGGCGCGCTATGCAGATGCAGCCTTCTTCTATCGCCGCGACACCGAGCGCACGCTCGCCGACTTTACCCCCCGGCTGGGTACGCTCACCTTCCACGCCAAGCTTGGCTCCATGCTCGACAAGGTGGAACGGCTCGAGCAACTGGCGCCACAGATCGCGCGCACACTCGGCGCGCATGACGACGCGTTGGCGCATGTGACGCGCGCAGCTTCGTTGGCCAAGTCGGACCTGGTCACCTCGATGGTGGTGGAGATGACCAGCCTGCAAGGGATCATCGGTGAAGTCTATGCCCGGCAGAGCGGTGAGCCGGAAGCAGTGGCGCAGGCGATCCGCGAGCACTACCTGCCGCGCGCCGCCGGCGACGCCAATCCGGCGTCGTTGCCCGGCCTGGCGCTCTCGCTGGCCGACAAGCTCGACAGCCTGATCGGCCTCTTTGCCGTGGGCGCCATCCCCACCGGCAGCGCCGACCCATTTGGGCTGCGTCGCGCTGCGCTGGGCGTGGTGTACAACTTGCTGGCCGCACAGGCAGACTTTAGCATACGCACAGCGTTGGAAGCCGCCGCCGCCCTCCAGCCGGTCGCCGTCTCTGCCGAGGCGCTGGCCGAAGCGCTCACCTTTGTTGAGCGACGCCTGCAAGGGGTGTTGGCCGAGATGGGGTTTGCCCACGATGTGGTCGAAGCCGTGTTGGCTGTGCGCGGCGACAACCCCGCTGCGGCGAAGCGGGCGTGTGAGGCGCTGCAGACGCTGATCAACGAACCGTGGTGGAGCGAAGCCTTCACCGCGTATGCGCGCTGCGCCCGGATCACGCGCAGCCTGGAGAGTAGACTGCCCCTCAACCCGGGCGCCTATGTCGAAGCGGTCGAGCATGAATTGCACACGGCCTATAGCGCCGCCGCCATCGTCCTGCGCGAGCGCGATGAGCCGGCCACGGCGCTCGGCGACGAATTGCACCGGCTACAGCGCCCCATCAACGCCTACTTCGAGAAGGTTTTGGTCAACGCCGAACAAGAAGAGATTCGGCAGGCGCGGCTTGCGCTCGTTCAACACATTGCCGCGTTGCCCACAACGGTTGGAGACCTAAGCAAGCTACAGGGGTTCTAGCGGCCGAACACAGAACACAGGATACGGGATGCCAACGCTGTCCTACATCCCGTATCCTGTGTTTCACCTACGGCAGCGTCGTCTGTGCGGTTTCGTCGGTGAGCAGGCCGCCGTTGGCGCGTAGCGAATAGGTGGCAGGCACAGCCGAATTATTGAACACCACGACTGTGTAATCCCCCCGACCCGACGCATTGAAGACAGCGCGCAATTTGCCGCGGTCGGCCCCAAAACGCACCACACTACCGGTGGCCAGCCCCACGTCCGAAGGCCGCGCACCGTTGACCACACGACGCAGCCCCTCTTCATCGAGCACCCAGAAATTGAGATTCTCGGCCAGCGCCAGGTTGTCTTTGGGGTCAAAATCCAATGTAAGCACGATCAGGCCATCGCGGATCGTAGGCGCCAACCCCAGATAATGGTGCTGGTAGGGTTGGTTCAATTCGCCCGCTAGCCGTTCCACGCCCAGGGTTAGCGTGGGCGCCGTCGTAGCCGCCAGCGCCGGATCGCTCACTTCCACGGTGGTCACCTCGCTGGCCGGAATCACCGATGGCGCTTCGGGCGTCGCGACCAACACGGGCCCGCCCGCTGTGGGGCCGCTCAGCGCCCCTGCCGTGGCGCCACTGAGTGCCGCAACTTCCATTGCGGCGACCTTGGCCTCATTGGTCTGCCCATACTGGTCGATCAAGATGCCGCCGTTGACGGCCAGGGCATAGGTGGCGGGGGTCTCCGCATTGTGATAGACAACCACCGTATAGGGCTGATTGCCCGAGGCGTTAAAGCTCGCCTGCAACTCGTTTGGGAATGGGCTAAAGGGCACGGGGAAACCGGTGGCCAGGTTCAGATCCTCAGGGCGGCCACCGGAGATCACGCGTCGCAACCCATCCTCGTCGAGGATCAGGAAGTTGATCTTGCCCAACAGCTCCTGCACATCCATCGGCTCGAACGTAAAATTGAAGATAATCAGCCCGTCGCGGATGTCCGGCTCCATGTTCAAATAGTGCCGTTCCGAAGGGCGTGTGAATGAACCACTCACCCGCCGGGCTGTGATGGCGCCAGGCAGCAAAAAGGTGGCGGGGTCGGCCACGCCGGGCGCCACCGTTGGCGTCGGTGAGGGGGTCGGGGTCGGATCGGGGTCAGCGAGCGCCGCGGTGAGGGTCTGATTGGCGTTGTCAATCAGCACGCCGCCATCCACGCCGAGCGCATAGGTGATGGGCAGATCCGAATTGTTGTAGACGATCACTGTATAGTTGCCGCGCCCCGAATCTCGGAAAGCCGCGGCCATCTTGTTGCCCACCGGGTCAAACTGGAGCGGACTGCCCGCGGCCACGTTGAGGGTGCGCAGATCGCCGCCGGCCAGGTAGCGACGCAAACCGTCTTCCGTCAACACATAAAAGTTCACAAAACCGCGCAGGTTGGGGTTATCCTGCGGCTCGTAGGCCAGCGTCAGGGTGATCACCCCGTCGCGGATCGTCGGCTCCAACCCCAGATAATGGGCGTTGTAACGCAAGGGAAGCGAGCCCTGCAACACAGGCCCGCGCGCGGCGACGATCTGCGCGGGCGGCGCCGCCAACGCCACCGCCCCAGATGCTGCAAAGAAGACGATAACCGAAACCATACACGCCAACAAAATAACCAATAAAAGCGAGACAACTCGAAAAGCTGGACGGACGGATGCGCACATCACAACAGACATAACAGCTCCTTCTTCATGGTACTGCTTGAGAGTGATTGCTTCGTAGCGATGATCGACACAAGCACAAAGATAGCGAACACGGTCCCGTCAGTTCACTGCACATTCAAGCCTGACCAGCGCCCATGCTGCGCACAGCGCCAATCTTTGATTGCACTGCCATTCTACGCTACAATGAGGAAACCGTTCAAGTGGTAGATCGTATGTAAATCGTATGTTTCCCGTTCAACCGTAGAAGCTATCTCAAAATCGGCTGTTGCTCATGAGTCTACCTGAGTAGCGCAGGCTTGAAACCGGATTTTGAGAGAAATGCTTGTAGGGGACTGACCACCAACGCCCCGCTGCAATGCGCAAAACTGACGCTACACCCAAATCATTCAGCCAGAACCATGCGGCCCCTGTCATCCGCATCTACACCCTCGGCGCGCTGCAAGTTGTCCGCCACGAGCGAACCGTCAGCGAGGGGGATTGGCACACGAGACAAGCGCGCCAACTCCTCAAGATCCTGGTCACCGAGCGCCCGCGCGCCGTCTCCACCGACCGCCTCATCGAGTTGCTCTGGCCGCACAGCACGCCCGCCGCCGCCGCCACCACGCTCCGCAGCGCGATCAATGCGCTCCGCAATGTGTTGGAGCCCGACCGCCCAAGCCGGACGCCATCTCGCTATATCGTGACCGAGTCACCGGGTTATGCTTTTCGCATGCGGCCTGACCTGTGGCTCGATGTGGTGGAATTTGAAGAAATGCTGGATGCGGCAGAGCGAACGGCGAACCTCAACCAGCGCCTCATCTTTCTCGAACAGGCGCTGGCTCATTATGAGGATGACTACCTGATGAGCGACCCATATGCCGACTGGGCGCAAAGCGAGCGGGAGCGACTGCGTGAACGTTATTTCTCGGCGCTCTTGCAATTCGCCGAAATTCAGGCCGCCCTGGGCAACTTCAATGCAGCCCTGACCGCCTGCCGAACCATCCTCGCCCGCGACGAGGTGCGCGAGAACGCCTACCAGGCGCTTATGCGCTACCAGGCTGAAGCAGGAGACAGCGCCGGCGCGCTGCTCACCTACGAGCGCTGCCGCACCATCCTCGCCGAGGAACTGGGCGCCGACCCCAGCCCGCTCACCCAGCACTGGCACGAGCGCATCCTCAATGGCGAAGTGCAACCCAGGGCCATCGCCCCTACCGCCGCGGCCGCGCCGCCCCCATCGACGCTGGCCGGCGCTGGCCCTGATGCCACCCGCCCCACATCCCCGCTGCCGCACCAGTCTGTGCTTCCTTCGCTCGGGCGCCCGTTCGACGATCGCTTTGTCGGCCGCCCCGCAGAGCTGACGCTCCTCCAAACCCGGTTGCGCAATGCGCTGGCGGGCGCCGGCAACCTGGTTCTGCTCGAAGGCGAAACCGGCATCGGTAAGACCCATCTCGCCTACCAAACGCTGCGATCAGCCGCAGCCCACGCCACCGTGCTCAGCATGGCGTGCCGACCGCTCGAGCGTCGCCTGCCCTTTGCGCCCCTGGCCGATGGGTTGAGCCGCTATCTGCACAGCCTGCCCGCCGATCTGTTGCGCAGCCTGCCCGCCGGGCAACTGGCCCAGGTGGCGCAGATCATCCCGAGCCTGCCCGACCGGCTGCCCGAACTTCCCACTTTGCCGAGTGAGCCGGTGTTTCGCACCGATGAACAGCGCCAGCGGCTGGTCGACGCGATTGTCGCCTTGTTCTCTACGCTGGCGCAGCGCTCACCGCTGGCGCTCTTTATCGACGACCTACACTGGGCCGATCCAGACACCCTGGCGGTGCTCAGCCGGTTGGCGCCCCGGCTGGCCGAATTGCCGATCTGGTTGCTGTTGGCCTACCGCAGTGACGATCTGGGCGAGAACGAACCGTTGGTCACCCTGCTTCACACCCTCAAGCGTGACCGCTTTCACCAGGTGGTGTCACTGGGCCGGCTCACGCTGGGTGATGTGCAGGAGCTGGCAGCGCAGATCACAGGCCAGCTTGATGAACAAAGCCAGACGCTCGCCCGCCTCCTGTACGAGGCGGCTGGCGGCAATGCGCTCTTTGTCAGCGAAGCCCTGCGCGATTGGGAGGAACGCTACCCAGACCCAGCCGCCATGCCAGAACCGGCAACGGCGCTGCCGTCGCCGCCAAACCCGCGCGTGCAAGAGGTGATCACCGAACGGATCGAGCGGCTGCCCAACCCCGCCCGCGCGCTCTTGCAGTTGGGCGCCGTGGTCGGGCGTGATTTCAGCCTGGAACTGCTGGAGGCGGCAACGACCGATGACCCCGCCCCCGGATTGGAGACGTTGTTGCAGCGCAAGTTTCTTGTCGAGCGGCCCGACGAGCGCATCGAGTTCAGTCACCAGGTTATACGCCAGGTGGCCTATGAGGGCATGACCACCCTGCAACGGCGGCGGCTGCACCAGCGCGTGGCGGACGCGCTCATCACGCTGGGCCGCGCCCAAGACAATCCTGCCGAAATCGCCTTTCACTTTGGGCAGGCTGGCGCGGGCAGCCGCCCTCAATTTGCCCTGTACACGCTTATGGCGGGCGAGAAGCTGTTGCGCACCTATGCCTTCCGCGAGGCGGTGGCCGCGTTTGACCAGGCGCTGGCCCTGTTGGCGGCGTTGCCAACAGCGCCCGCCGAACAGTTCGGGCGCGCGCTGCTGGGCCGCGGGCTCGCTTACGAAGGTCTCTTTGACCCGGAAGGCGTCACCGAAACGTACCGGCGGCTCCACGCCTGGGCGCAGGCCCAGGGCGATGAGCAATTGATGCTCACCGCCTACAGCCGGCTCACCTCGATGCTGGGGTTGCTGGGCCAACAGCGCGAGAGCAACGAGCTGCTACGCACGTTCATCGACGCCTTGACCAAAGCAGGGTCGCCAACCGTGCCGTCGCGCCTCATGCTCGACCTGCACGAACGGCGCCGCCTCTTGTACAGCCCCGACCCGCCGGGCGATGAGGCCGCGTGGGCGAGCTATACGCCTCCCCCGCCCGCCGTGGCCGAACCCGTCGCCGATGTCTTGCGTGTGCTCGACCGGGCGCACGCCGTCTTGCCCCTGCTCGACTACGGTTGGACGCTGCTGGTGCAGGGGCAACTAGGAGAAGCCACCCACTGCCTGGAGGCCGTGGTCGATCTGGCGCAAGAGACGGGGCAGCCCTCGATTGCCAGCACTGCCTATCACCAATTGGCGGTCACGGCGCGCATTCTGGGCCATTGGGAACAGAGCCACGCCCTCAACGAACAGAGCATCGCCATCCAGCGCGAAATGCTGGGCGCATCGGGTGAATTGGGCAGCCTGTGGCCGCGGATTGGCAGCGCCTTCCTTGCGCTCAAACAGGGCAGGCTGGACGAGGCGGAGCGTCGTTTGCAGCAGGCGCTTGCCTTGCTCGACCAGCGCCCGGCCTTTCGCAACCACCGCAACAGCGCGCAGATCGGCCTGGGGCTGGTGGCGTTGGGCCGCGGCGATCTGTCTGCCGCCCAGGAATTGCTCGCAGGCGCGCTGACCGATGCGGTCAATCTCTATCCCTATACCCATGTGCAGGCGTTGTTGGGGCTGGCCCAACTGGCCGCCCAGCGCGGGGAGGATGCAGAAGCGGCGGCGCTGCTGCGACGGGCGTTGCGCTTTGCCGGACGCCGCAGCCTGCTCGAAGAATACATGGACGCCCTGTTGCTGATGGCTGCCCTGCGGCCTGCCGGCGCACCGGTGAAACCGCTGCTCCACGCCATGCACACCTATGTGCAGAAGCTGGGGCTGACCGCGGCGGCGAATCGCCTCGGCGAGCGCATGTAGTGCGCGCCGATTGACAGCCATCCCCCGTATCGGGTATAGTCCTCAGCAATTCCTTCATCCATCGAACGACCCATCAATTCAAGGAGAACCCTCAATGCGGCTGGTTCAATTCAAGGCGCTCGACGGGACGCGCCGGGTGGGGCTGGTGAGCGATGGCGGTGACAGCCTGCGCACCCTGCGCAGCGTCCGCCGCGTCTACGATCTGGTGCTGGAGGCCGACGCCACGGGGCTGGCCCTGGCCGACCTCGTCAACGAATGTGTGGGCGATGAAGCGGTCGATTACAACCAGGTCATCGCCGGCAACCGCCTGCTCGTCCCACTTGATCACCCCGACGCAGCCCACTGCATCATCTCGGGCACGGGGCTGGACCACTTGGGCAGCGCCCAGGCGCGCGACGCGATGCATACAAGGCTCAGCGCCGACGAGCTGACCGACTCCATGAAGATGTTCAAGCTGGGCCTCGAAGGGGGCAAGCCGCCGGCGGGCGAAATCGGCGTGCAGCCAGAATGGTTCTACAAAGGCGATGGCGATTGGATTGTGGCGCCCGGCCACCCGCTGGAGCTGCCCCCCTATGCGCTCGACGGCGGCGAGGAGCCGGAGCTGGTGGGGCTCTATGTGATCGGCCAGCGGGGTGATGTGTTGCGCGCCGGCTTTGCCCTGGGCAATGAGTTTTCGGACCATGTGCTGGAGCGGCAGAACTATCTCTATCTGGCGCACTCCAAATTGCGCACCAGTTCATTCGGGCCGGAGCTGTTGGTGGGCGAGCCGCCGGAACATATTGTGGGCGTCTCGCGGCTGCTGCGCAACGGCCAGGAGATCTGGTCGGGCGAGTTCCTCACCGGCGAGGCCAACATGTCCCACACGCTCGCCAACATCGAACACCACCACTTCAAGTACGCCGCGTTCCGCCGCCCAGGCGATGTGCATTGCCACTACTTTGGCACGGCCACGCTCAGCTTTGCCGCCGGCGTCACGGCCCAACCGGGGGACATATTCGAGATTTCCGCGCCGCCATTTGGCAAGCCGCTGCGCAACCCGCTGGTCATGCGCGAGCCAGTGGCGCGCTGGGTGGGGGTAACAACACTATGACCAATACGAGGAGCGACGCTATCATGCAAGAGAACATGATCGGCGCGTACGGCGCCTGGGCCGCCAGCCTGGTTCCCGATGCGCCCGGCCGCTATTCGTGGCGCAACCCCCGCTGGGCCGACCTGGCCGAGTGGCGCACGGCCGCCCGCCAACAGGTGTCGGCGCGGCTGGCCTCACCCCCGCTGGCCGGCCCGCCCCCTGTGACATTGCACCGCGCGTTCACCTATGATGGGCTACACATTGAAGACCTTTCATGGCAGCTCCCTTATGGCCCGCCGACCCGCTCCTATCTGCTCAAGCCTGCCGGCGCAACCGGCGCGCTCCCCGGCGTGGTGGGGCTGCACTGCCACGGCGGGCAGAAGTTCTTTGGCCGTGAGAAGATCGTCCAGACCGACGACGAGGGCTATGGCGTCATGCCCTATTACGACGGCGTGGGCTGGGCCAACGAGCTTGCCAAACGGGGCTATGTGGTGCTTGTCCACGATGCGTTTGCCTTTGCCAGCCGCCGGGTGTTGCTGCGCGACGCGCCCGAAGTGCTGCGCAAAGGCGTGGTGGACCCGGCGTGGGGCGACCAGGCGGGCATCGAGGCGTATAACCGCTGGGCCGCCGAACACGAATCGGTCATGGCCAAGTCGCTCTTCTGCGCCGGTACGACCTGGCCGGGCGTCTTCCTGGCCGAAGACCGCGCCGCGCTCGACGTGCTTTGCGCCCGGCCCGATGTGGACGCCAGCCGTGTTGGCTGCGGCGGGCTTTCGGGAGGTGGGCTGCGCACCGTCATGCTCGCTGGGATGGACGAACGCATCCAATGCGCCGTCTGCGTGGGCATGATGACCACCTGGCGCGACTATCTGCTTCACAAGGCGCATACCCACACGTGGATGATCTACGTCCCGCTGTTGCCCAACGAGCTCGATTATCCCGAAATCTTAGGGCTGCGCGTCCCCCACCCCACGTTGGTGCTCAACGACATCGACGACCCGCTCTTCACGCTGCCCGAAATGCAGCGCGCCGAACAGATCTTGCGCGCGGTCTACGACAAGGCCGGCGCCGGCGACCACTTTGCCTGCTCATACTACCCGGGGCCGCACAAGTTTGACCGCCCCATGCAGGCCGAAGCGTTCGATTGGTTCGACCGCTGGCTGAAATAGGGAAAGACATCTCACTTCCTCTGAAAGGGTTCGACCATGAAGATCAAACGCGTTCAACTCTTCCCCATTGCCACCCCCCGGCAGACGGGCATCGCCAACCAGCATGTGATCGTCAAACTCGAGGCGGGCGACAGCCATGTGGGCTGGGGGGAGATGAGCGACCTCTCGCACGTGCCCATGTACCAGTTCGACCTGCCCGAACTGGAACGCATGTTGAACGAACTCCTGCGCGGCAAAGAGGCCCGCAACCTGGCCAAGATCGAAGACGACCTCATTCGCTTCTTCCCCGACGAGGGGCACATGTACAGCCGCTCTGGGCTGGTGCGCCAGGGCGTCGACCTGGCGCTGCACGACCTGATCGCCCGCGCCGCGGGCGCGCCCGTCTATGATCTGCTGGGCGGCAAGCTGCGCGACCGCATGCGCGTCTGCTACCCCATCTTTCGCATGCGCTCGGTGGAGGAGGTCGCCCCCAACCTGGAGCGGGTGGAAGAAAAGCTGGCCCAAGGTTTTGACCTGATCCGCGTCTATGTGGGGGCCAATTTGGAGGCCGATGAATTGTTCCTGGGCCAATTCACGGATCGCTTCCGGGGCCGGGTTGAGATCAAGTCGCTCGACTTCTCGAATCTGCTCGATTGGCGACGGGCGGCCATGGCGCTGGAACGTTTCGACGAATTGTGCGACTATATGCTTGTGGAGAGCGGCGCGCCGCGCAACGACATCGAGGGGCTGGCCCAACTGCGCAGCCGCACCCGCCGCCCCATCTCAGAGCACGTGTTGCACATCCACCATGGCTGGCAGTTGCTCAGCGCCGGCGCGGTGGACATCCTCAACGTCTCGCCCTATCTGCTGGGCGGGCTGCGCGCCTGCGAACGCATGATCGCCCTGGCCGAGGCCGCCCGCGCCAGTGTGCTCATCGGCACGACGCAGGAGCTCAACCTGGGCACCGCCGCGGTGGCGCACCTGGCCGCCGCCGCCCGCATTCTCGACTACCCCGGCGACAACACCGGCCCCCACCTCTACACCGACGACGTGGTCAAGGCCCCGGTGCAGTACGAACAGAGCCATCTGCTCACGCCCGAAGGGCCGGGGCTTGGCCTGGAGGTGGATGAAACCAAGCTCCAGACCATGACGGCCAATGCAGCATGGACCTTTGGCGTCGACCTGGCCGGCGTGCTCGACCGCACCGCAGCAAACCGGCCCTCGGCGGAACGGGGGCCTGTGAAGTGACAGTCACTTTAGGTGACAGTCACTTTTGAAGTGACTGTCACCTATGCCGCCCTAGGTGGGGTGACGGGTAACGTGGTGACCTGGTGTATAATTCGGACGTGACGCAGCGCGGATCGCGAACAGAGTGCGACGCACTGGCCGGAAACTGAGTGGTCATACAGGAGTGCTCCCGGCCAATGCGTAGCACTCCACGATATGGCGTTACCCAAAGGAGTGACCACCATGCAATTCACCCTCAACGGCCAGGAGCGAACCTACGACGGCGACCCCGAGCTGCCCCTCTTGCGCTATCTGCGCGAAGTCGAAGGGATCACCTCGCCCAAGGACGGCTGTGCGCCGCAGGCCGCCTGTGGCTGCTGCGCCGTGCAGGTGGGCGAAAAGGCGTTGCTGGCCTGTGTGACGCCCATGAAAAAGGTGGCCGGCGTCGCGGTGCGCACCACTGAGGGGCTCGGCGCATACCGCCAGGCTGTCTTTGCCAACGCCTTTGTAGAGAAGGGGGGCGTCCAGTGCGGCTTTTGCATCCCCGGCATCGTCATGCAGGCCAATGCGCTCATCGACAAGAACCCATCCCCCAGCCGCGACGAGATCGCCAAAGCGCTGACGCCCCACCTCTGCCGCTGCACCGGCTATAAAAAGATCGTCGAGGCCATCGAGTACGCCGCCGCCGCCATCCGCGCCGAAGAGGAGGTCCCCCGTCCCACCAGCAGCGGCAAGGTGGGCGAACGCCACCCCAGGTATGACGCCCACCGGTTGGTGTTGGGCCAGCGCCCTTACGTGGCCGACATGAGCCTGCCCGGCATGAAGTTTGGCGCGCTCAAGTTTAGCGCCCACCCGCGCGCCAGGGTCGTCGGCATGGACACAAGCGCCGCGGCTGCGCTGCCCGGCGTGCTGGGCATCTTCACCGCCGCTGACATCCCCGGCGAGCGCGCCATCGGGCTGATCAAGCAGGATTGGCCGCTGATGGTTGCGGTGGGCGAAACGACGCGCTATATCGGCGATGTGCTGGCCGGCGTGGCAGCCGAAAGCGAAGAGATCGCACGCCACGCCGTCAACCTGATCGAGGTCGAATACGAGGCGCTTCCCCCTGTCACCGACGCGTTCGCTGCATTGCAGCCCAACGCGCCGGCGATCCACCTGGGCGGGAATCTGCTCTCGAAGACGGTGATCCAGCGTGGGGATGTGGCGCGGGCGCTGGCCGCTTCCGCCTACGTGGTCAGCGGGCGCTATCAGACGCAGACCATCGAACATGGTTTTATGGAGCCTGAGTGTTGCATCGCCCGACCCCACCCCACGGTTGCCGGCGGGGTGGAGCTTTTTTCGCAGAGCCAGGGTGTCTACGAAGACCAGAAGCAGGTGGCCAAGCTGTTGGGTCTGCCGCTGGAGAAAGTGCGCGTCGAACTGGTTCCCAATGGCGGCGGCTTTGGCGGCAAGGAAGACCTCTCGGTGCAGGGGCACGCCGCGCTCTTCGCCCATCTGCTCCAGATGCCGGTCAAGGTGACCTTGACACGCGCCGAGTCGATCAACATGCACCCCAAGCGCCACCCGTTAACGCTGGACTACACGCTGGCTTGCGACGAGCACGGCAAATTGACCGCACTGCGGGCGCGCATTGTGGGCGACACAGGGGCCTATGCTTCGGTGGGCATGAAGGTGTTGGAGCGGGCCGCCGGCCACGCCACCGGCGCCTATCATGTGCCCGTGGTGGACATCGAGAGCACGGCAGTCTACACCAACAACATCCCCAACGGCGCCATGCGCGGCTTTGGCGTCAACCAGGCCGTCTTTGCCATGGAGAGCTGCGTGGATGAGCTGTGCAAACAGGGTGGCTTTGACCGCTGGCAATTTCGTTGGGACAACGCCCTGCGCGAGGGGTCGATGACCGCCACGGGGCAGGTGCTCACCGGCGGCGTCGGCGTGCGCGCCACGTTGGAGGCGGTGAGGGAGCGATTTTACGCCGCGCGCTACGCCGGGCTGGGCTGCGGCATCAAAAACACCGGCATCGGCAACGGCATGCCCGAGGCGGCCAGCGTGCGGGTCACGGTGGCGGCGCCTGACCGCATCCTCATCGAGCACGGGTGGACGGAGATGGGCCAGGGGATCAACACGATGGCGGTGCAAGTGCTCTGCCAAGAGACCGGGCTTGACCCCGACCTGTTCGTCGTGCAGACGGACACCGACGCGGGCGCCGTCACCGGCATGACGACCGCCTCACGCGCCACGTCGCTGCTGGGCAACGCCCTCATCGACGCCGCGGCCAGGCTGCGCGCCGATCTGGCCCAATCGTCGCTGGCCGATCTGGTGGGCAAGGTCTATTGGGGCGAATGGGTGGTGGATTGGACGACCAAGCCCGGCCACCCCAACGAAGCCGGCGACGAGATCACCCACTACTCGTACAGCTACGCCACCCAACTGGTGATCCTCGACGACGAGGGGCAGGTGCAGCAGATCATCGCCGCCCACGACGCCGGGCGCATCGTCAACCCCACGCTCTTCGAGGGGCAGATCGAGGGATCGCTCCACATGGGGTTGGGCTACGCCCTCAGCGAGGAACTGGCGCTGGTGGACGGCAGACCCAAAAGCGACATGCTGCGCCAGTGCGGCATCCTGCGCGCCAAAGAGATGCCCGAACTAGAGGTGATTGGCGTCGAGGTTTCGGATCCGCATGGCCCCTATGGGCTGAAGGGCGTGGGCGAGATCGGCCTGGTGCCCACCGCCGGCGCAGTGGCCAACGCGCTGGCCCAGTTCGACGGCGTACGGCGCACAAAGCTGCCCATGAGGGCGCCGAGGCGGGGGCAGCGTGTGACTACTGTCGCGTGATGCGTGGCGCGAATGATACACAATGTGCCCTATCGATGAGAGGATGGGGAAGGATATGGTCATGAATCGGGTAGAAGAAATATATCAAGTACATGTGGTCGCACTATCAGAAAGACAACAGTTGGAGCTGGTCACTATGATCACGCACAACCTGGCAAGTCACACGCACCGGCGTGCAAAACCCGCTAAGTCGAAGAAGAAACGCAATATTATGGAATTGCACGGTTTAGGGGCTGAGCTTTGGAAAGAGCTAGACACGCAGCACTATATCGATCAACTTCGCAACGAGTGGGAGCAACCTGAGAAATGAGGATCGAGGATGCGTTGCATGGCGTCACTCGGCTCGCCATCGACACCGCGCCCATCCTCTACTTCGTTGAAGCGAATCCTCGCTATGATGAAGTGGTTACGACGATTTTTCAGCGGATTGCCACCGGTGAATTGTTCGGAAGCACTTCGACCTTGACGCTTACGGAGGTATTGGTGCATCCATTTCGCCAAAATGCGCGGGCCTTACAACAACAATACCGTGAACTGTTGACCACGAGTGAGCATTTTGAACTTCAAGTCATCGATGCAGCCACTGCGGAGCGGGCGGCGGAATTACGCGCACAATACAACCTGCGAACACCGGACGCCATACAGGTCAGCGCTGCAATTTCAGCCAGTTGTCAGGCCTTTTTAACCAATGACCTGGCGTTGAAGAGTGTTGCTGCGTTGCGTATTATCACCCTTGAAGAGTTGCTTACTTCCCAATAACTCGTGCAAACCATAGGGGGTACAAAAAAGCGACAACCTCTGCAACAAATGGTCATTTGCGCCATCTCATGGTAGAATCCGCCGTCTGCCTGGAAATGTCCGCGGTGGACCGGCCCACCCGAACCGGAGACGGCAGAGAAGCCGGGCTGATGACAACGCTGCTTGAATGCAATGACGGAACGTATGCGGTTGACTGTGGTGATTCCCACCTATAACGAAGCAGAAAACCTGCCGGCGCTGGCCGAGGCGCTCTTTCAATTGCCGCTGCCCGGCTTGCAATTGCTCATCGTTGACGACAACTCGCCCGATGGCACCGGCCCGGTGGCCGACCGGCTGGCCGCACAATACAACGCCCGCGCCGTCGATGCGAACCACCCGGCCATGCAGGTGCTCCACCGGCGGGGGAAGGGGGGGCTAGGCACGGCCTATGTGGCGGGGATGCAGCGCGCCCTGGCCGACGGCGCCGACTTTGTGCTCCAGATGGACGCCGATTTTAGCCACTCACCGCGTTACATCCCGCAGTTGCTGGGCGTGATGTTGGCCACCGATGCCGATGTGGTCATCGGCAGCCGCTATGTGCCGGGCGGCAGCCTGGACGAGGGATGGGGTTGGTGGCGGCGGCTGCTCAGTTGGTGGGCCAACTTTTACAGCCGCATGATCCTGGGGCTGCGCATCCGGGACATGACCGCCGGCTTCAAGCTCTGGAAGCGCGAGGCGCTGTTGGGCATTGGCCTGGAGCATATCCGCAGCAATGGCTACAGCTTTCAGGTGGAGATGGCCTATCTCTGCGAAAAGCTGGGCTACCGGTTGATTGAGATCCCCATCCACTTTGAAGACCGCCGCATTGGTCAAAGCAAGCTGGACGTGCCGGTGAAGCTCGAATCGGCGTGGCGCACCTGGCAGATCCGCTGGCGCTACCGGCGGTTGCAGCAGCGAAGCGCGGCCCCGGCTGATTGGCGCATGGAGATCCGCGACTGGCGGCCCGGCA
>JAHDWG010000594.1 GCA_023384495.1 Caldilineaceae bacterium | reverse complement strand
GACCCCATCAGCCCCAAGATCGAAGAGATGCGGGCAGCCTATGCGCAAGAAGGCGGCGGCTTGAGCGGTGTCACGGGCGCCATCAACGTGGTCAACCCGGTCTACCACGCCCTGGTGGCCGGGTACGAGTCCAAGCAAGCCTGGGACAGGGGTGACTATGTCACAGCCGTGCAGAAAGGCGCGGAAACGCTTCAACATGCTGCCGATACGATTGTTCTTGCCACCGGTGTCACATCCTTGCTGCGCTCTGGTGTCGCACGCCTGGCTACTCCAGGCAGAGGATGTCTGGCCAACAGTTTTACGGGCGATACGCTCGTAGCGACGGAGAAAGGGCTGATTGCCATCGACCAGGTCGAGGTGGGTGACCGGGTGCTCTCGTACAACGAAGCCACGGGTGAGAACAGCTACCAGCCGGTGACCGCGCTCATCAACGGCGAACATCCCGCCACGTTGATCACCGTCACCGTTTCATCGGGCGTGCAGATCGTGGCGACCGATGGGCACCCGTTCTTCGTGGCGGAGCTGGGCTGGGTCCGGGCCGACCAGTTGATCGCCGGCCAACACCTGGTCAATGGGGAGCAGGAACACCTGCCCATTGTCTCCCTGGTGCGCGGCGAAGAGAACCTGCACGTATACAACTTGAGCATTGCCAACACCCACACCTACTACGTGTCGGTGGACGAAATCCTGGTTCACAATGCCAAATGCAGAACGGCCACACGTCAACTGGGCGGGTCGTACAGAGACGTGCGAGAACATTCCAGCAATGCCGGCTGGCGGGGCGAAGTCCATCACATGCTGGCCAACTCGACCAGTCCCTTGCACATGGACCGTGGGCCAGCCATCTGGATGAGCAAAAAGGATCATGCCCGGACCGAGAGCCACGGCAGCCGGCCAGGCGGCGTCGTGTACCGTCAGAGGCAGCGTGAGTTGATTGACGCAGGGATGTTCAAGGAAGCCTTTGAAATGGATGTGGAGAATATCCGCAGCCTGTTTGGCAAAAAATACGACAAAGCGATTGTGCAGGCCAGGAGGTACGCCAGAGAACAGGGCTTCTTCGGCATGGCCCAGGACGACTGGTCGATGGTTCGGCTCCTCCAGCGGACGATCGGCAGGATCGCGTTGGTCAAGAAGTAAACGTTCATTTAGTCTTCTCCGTCGGCAGAGGGTGGCAAGGGGAATAGCGATGCAATACAAGACTTCAACTGGCAGATTCTCGAGCGCAGTGATGGTGCTCATCGCACTGTTTGTCGCTTTTATTCAGCCAACGCCCGTCCGCGCCCAATCTCCCCAACCACCACTGGCCGAGGCGCAGATCCTCATCACCGGCCTGGCCGCCCAGCCCAGCCCGGCGTCGCAGGTGGTGCCCAAAAATACGGGCACCATCGTCACGCCGTTGCTCGTCCGGCCCGACCAGGCCGATGGGGAGCTGCCCACGCTGCCGGCAGATGCTCTCTTCCTGGCCGAACTGCGCGGCCCGGCCTTGCAGACGCCGGTGCCGCTGAGCGCCCGGCCCAACGAGTTCTTCACCATCCCGCCGCTGCCGCTGGCCGGGCGTTACTACCTGGAGAACATCCGCCTGGTCAGCGCCGGCCAGACCCTGTTGCAGGCCGACCCCGACGCCGTCAGCATCGAGGTGATCGACCAGGTGCTCAAGACCCAGGTCACCGCCCGCCCGCTCACGGCCGACGAGATCACCGACATGGGCATTGTCATCGACCAGGACAACTTCAAGGTCGTCAACTTCACCGTTGCCTTTGGCCTGCAAAACCAGACGATCAAGGTAGACTTTCCCGTAATCATGCCCTCGGCCACCCAGACCGGGCTGCCGGCCGTGCCGGTGGCCCCCCCGTTACCCGTGTTTCGCCCCAACCTGCCGGAGAATAGCCTGATCCCGGCGCTGCAACTGGCCTTCCAAACGCCCAACGTCGGCATTTCCGGCTTCTCGCTCGAACTTGACGATGAGGAGCGAGGGGTGCCGGCCCTGGTCAACCCGATCCCAGGCGTGGTCATCATCCCGGGCAACATTGCCTATCTCAACCAGTTCTTTAGCGTGCTGCTCAAAGTCTCCAACGTGGCGCCGGCCTATGCCAACCTGGAGGTGCGCGACCTCAAGGCCGAAATCGTGCTGCCCCCCGGCGCCGACCAGGTGGGCGACACCAGTGACGACCCCTTGCGCATGGCCCGCCTGCCCGATGCCAGCGGCGCGCCGCAACCCCAATCCAAACTCCAACCCGTGGTGCAGCCCGGCCCCGACGGCAAACTGGGCACCGGCGACGACATCCTCACCCTCGGCCCGCAACAGAACGCCGACGCCGAGTTTCTGGTCGAGGGGCGCCGCGAGGGTGTCCACGTGGTCAACATCAAGATCACCGGCACGCTCTACGGTCTGCCCGGCGGCCCCGTCGGCGTGCGCGGCCAGACGGTGGGCGTGGTCGAGGTGCGCAACCCGACCTTCTCGCTCACCGTCAACCATCCCGCCACGGTCGTGGCCGGCGAAGAGTATGATCTGCTGGTGACCGTCACCAATATCTCGGAAACGCCGGCCAACTTTGTCTCGCTCAATCTACTGCCGCGCAGCATCAGCGGCGCCGAGCTGCTCAGCGACCAGGTGATGCCCGTCGCGACCATCGCCGCGGGCGACGCCGAGACCGTGCGCTTCCGGCTGCGCGCCCTCAAGACGGGGACGGTGACAGCTACCTCCATCGCCGCCGATAACCTCCCCGGCAAATTCGAATTGCGCACAGCGGTGGGCGAACTGGGCATCCCCATGTCCCCCAACGTCCTGGTGCTGCCGGCGTCCACCAACGCCCTGCCCGATGCGCTGCGCAGCGCCGGGATCGAGCTGCTCAACCAGGCCTATGCGGTCGCCACTGCGCCCTTCACCCCCAAGGGGCTGCTGCCCATGAGCCGCGACATCGTCATCGAGCGGGCGAGAAACCTGGCCGCCGCCGGCCAGCGTATCCAACTCGATGAACCGCTGGTTGCGGTGACGCGCGACCTGGCGCTCGACTTCCTGGGCAACGACTTTACCCGCATCCCAGAGCGTTTTACAGAGAATCAGACCGCGCTCCAAGAGCTGGCGCGGCGCGATTACCAGGGCTTCGATACGCTGCTGCGCCAGTCGCAGCGCGGCGCGCGCTTCATCCAGGTCTTGAGCGACCTGTGGTCCAGCCAGGTACAGAGCCAGGGTGCGCTGGGGTTCCAGGCCGCCTTTGCTGAGGCGGTTGTCTCGCGACCGGCTCACCTTGCGGCCATCGTCGGCGATGGCGCCGGCGGCGCGCCGGTCGTCCTCAGCCTGATCGACCCGGCCGGCAACCAACTGGGCCAGACCGGGCCCGGGGCTCACGCGGCGCAGAACATCCCCTTTGGCGCCTTCTTCCGGCTGATCGACGACGCCCCACTGGCCAGCCAGCTGGGCATCATCGCCGTACCGCCGCCCGGCCAGTATGC
>JAHDWG010000026.1 GCA_023384495.1 Caldilineaceae bacterium | reverse complement strand
GGGGTGACGCTCTGCGCCATGCAGGGCCGGTTTCATTTATACGAAGGCTATTCGCTTCAACAGGTGACCTTCCCCATACGCGTGATGAAGCAACTGGGTGTTCGCACGTTGATCCTCACCAACGCCGCCGGTGGGGTCAATCTAACTTTTGCCGTGGGCGACCTCATGCTGATTGAAGACCATCTCAATCTGGTGGGTATGGGGGGGCGCAATCCGCTGATCGGCCCCAATGAGGAAGCGTTCGGCACACGCTTTCCCCCCATGAACAAGGCCTATACGCGCCGGTTGCGGCGCCTGGCGCAGGAAGTGGGGGCCAGCGCAGGGTTACCCATGCGCCGGGGGGTCTACGCCTTTGTCGCCGGCCCCAATTTTGAAACACCGGCCGAGATTCGATTTCTGCGCACCGCGGGCGCCGATGCGGTGGGGATGAGCACCGTGCCCGAAACCATCGTGGCCCACCACGCCGGTATGGAGGTGCTGGCCGTCAGCACCATCACCAACCTCTGTATCGACGAGGTGGACGCCGACAGCGAGCCGACCCACGAAGAGGTTCAGGCTGCCGGCCAGATCATCGTGCCGCGGCTGACCCAGTTGATCGTAGGGGTGTTGGCGCAGATCGCCCGACACTGACGGAGCGCAATGGGCGCCCTGTCTGGCCCGTACAGAATTGTCGCACACCTACTCGCCTCTTTACCGACGCTTGCGCGTAAATACCCCACAGCGCTATAATGTCGCTACTGAGCCTCGTAGGTGGCGTCATAGAATAGCGTGCGTGCGTCGCACTCCACGATTCTCTGTGGCGCTACTGAGCCCCTCACTTCCCACGTTTTTTTCATCAGGCGGAGACCATGACGAACCTGTCGACAGCGGTTGGCCACTATCATGACCTTTGCCACACGGGCAATCTGGCCCAGCAGAGTTGGGATGTGCTGGCGCCGGGGATGCGCGAGCGCAACCTCTACTTTGGCGACCGCCCGCTCTGCACCGTGTTGAGGCCGCTCTTCCACACCGAGCCACAATATGTCTATCTGGCTACACGAACGGAACTGGTGCTCGGCGTATTTCGCAAACTGACGGCGGCCATGCTCACCGACCGCGCCCTGCGCGCCCAGGTCGGGCTGACCGATGCCGAAGAGACGCTGATCCAAATCCCAACCGGCTATGCCACCAATATCCCCACGGCGCGGCTGGATAGCTTCTTCGCCCGCTCCAGCCAGGGCAACCATGCGCTGACCTTTATCGAGTTCAACGGTGAAAGCCCGGCAGGGATGGCCTACAACGATGTGCTGGCCGAGCTGTTTCTCGAGACGCCGCTGATGGACCAGTTCCAGGATCGATATGCCGTGGCCCCGCTGGCGGTGCGCGAACATGCCCACGACGCGCTGCTGCGCGTCTATTACGAGTGGCGCGGCAATCGCAACAAGCTCCCCGACATGGCGATTGTGGATTGGGCCGGCGTGCCCACCACCAGCGAGTTCCACCTTTTTCGCGCCTACTTCGCTGAACGCGGCATTGAGGCCACCATCTGTACGCCCGATGACCTGGACTTTCACAATGGCAAGCTCTTTGCCGGCGAGCGCGAGATTGACTTTGTCTACAAACGGGTGCTCACCACCGAACTGTTGCAAAAATATGGGCTGGACCACCCCATCATCGAGGCGCTGCGCGCCGGCGCCATTTGCATGGCCAACCCGTTCACGTGCAAACTTGTCCACAAAAAAGCGAGCTTTGCCCTGGCGTCGGATGAACGCAACGCGTATCTTTTTTCCGCCGACGAGCGCGAGGCTGTGCGCCAGCACATCCCCTGGACGCGCAATGTGGAGGAACGCTACACGTTGGACCGTCACGGCAAAAAGATCGACCTGCTGCCGTGGGCTGTGGACAACCAAGAGCGATTGGTGCTCAAACCCAACGATGAGTATGGCGGCAAAGGCGTCCTGATCGGTTGGGAGACCGGCTCGTCGGAGTGGGAGCGGGCGCTGGAACAGGCGCTTGCGGAGCCGAGCATTGTCCAAGAGCGGGCTGAAATCGCGTATGAGGATTTTCCGCACATGACGCCAGGCGGCCATATCGAAATTGGCGAGCGGCTGGTCGATTGTGACCCCTTTCTTTTCAACGGCGACAGCGTGGGCGGTTGCCTCACCCGCCTGAGCACGGTCACCTTGCTCAATGTCACTGCGGGCGGCGGCTCGGTTGTGCCATCCTTTGTGGTAAAGTCGCGGGGCTGAGAATCCATGTACCATCCCTCCTTCAACATCGGCATTGAAGAAGAGTACCAGATCATCGACCCTGATAGCCGCGAGTTGTTGGGCTATGTCACCCAATCCATGGTCAACGAGCAGATGGTGGTGCGCGAACGCAGCCCCGACGCCGACCTGGCGCAACGCTTCTCTGAAGCCGTCATCCAAGTGGGGACGCCCGTCTGCGCCGACATCAAAGAGGCGCGCGAGCAATTGGTGCGGATGCGGGCCAGCGTGCTGGCGTTGGTGCACGCCAGTGGCGCCAAGGTGCTCGGCGCCGGCACCCACCCATTTAGCCACTGGGAAAACCGCAGCACGATCTTGCCGGGCTACCGGGCGCTCATCGACGACGCCCAGATGATAGCCCGGCGGCTGCTCTGCTTTGGCCTGCGCGTCCACATCGGGGTAGAGGATCGCGAACTGGCCGTGGATGTCATGAACACCATGCGCTATGTGTTGCCGCACATTCTTTGCCTGGCCAACAGTTCCCCGTTTTGGGTGGGGCGCAACACCGGGCTCAAGAGCTATCGCAACGTGCTGCTCGACGCACTGCCGCGCACCGGCATTCCCGGCTACTTTAGCAGCTATCAGGAGTATCGAAGCTACATCGATACGCTGATACGGACCAACAGCATCCCCGACGCCAGTCAGGTGCGCTACGACATCATGCCTCACTATCGCTTCCCCACGTTGGTGATCCGCATCTGTGACATGTTGCCCAACGTCCACGATGTGCTGGCCGTCACCGCGCTGATTCAGGCGTCGGTGGCGTGGATGGTGGACCTGCGGCAGCGCAACCTCCAGTTCCGGCTCTATGAGCGATTGTTGATTGCCGAAAACAAATGGCGCGCGGTGCGCTATGGGCTGGACAACAAGCTGCTCGACCTGGGCGTCGAGCAGGCGATCCCCACGGTTGACTTGATCCGCGAGTTGCTGGAGCGGGTGGCGCCTTATACGCGCAAGCTCAACAGCGCTGACGAATTGGCCTACGTCGAGACGATTATCACCCGGGGCGCCAGCGCCGATCAACAGCTTCAGGTCTGGAAGGCGCACAGCCAGGATGCGAAGGCGGTTGTGGATTTTCTGGTGACCGAGACGGAGAAGATCGAGTGATAGGCGGCAGGAATGTTAAGAGAGGAACCGCGCCATGATCCCGCGCCCTTCGTTGAACATCGGGATTGAAGAAGAATATCAGATTATTGACCCCGAAACGCGGGCAATGCGTTCGTTTATCACCCAGTTTCTGGACGACGATAAAGTGGTGATGATCGAACGCGAGATCAAGCCGGAATTGCACGCCTCGATGGTGGAACTGGGGACGCCCGTCTGCACCACCGTGGCCGAGGCGCGCGATGAGTTGGTGAAGCAGCGCAGCTTTATTGCCCGGTTGGCGCGCGACAAAGGGGTGGCTGTCGTCGCCGCCGCCACCCACCCGTTTAGCCGCTGGCTGGATCAGCCGATTACGCCGCTGCCTCGCTATGTGGGCGTGCTCGAAGAGATGCAGGCGCTGGCGCAACGGCTGTTGATCTTTGGCATGCACGTTCATATCGGCATCGAAGACCGCGCCTTTGCCGTTGACGCCATGAATGTGGTGCGCTACATGCTGCCACACCTGTTGGCGCTCAGCACGAGCAGCCCGTTTTGGATGGGGCGTAAGACGGGCCTCAAGAGTTATCGTTCGGTCGTCTTTGAAGACTTCCCCCGATCGGGCATTCCCGATATTTGCCGCACCGTGGCCGACTATGACAACCTGGTGGGCGCGCTGGTCAACTGCGGCGTGATCCCCGACGCCAGCAAGATCTGGTGGGATGTTCGCCCTCATCACAAATACCCCACGCTTGAATTTCGAATCTGCGACATCTGCCCCAAAATCGACGAGGCGATTGCAATTGTGGCGCTGATCCAGGCGTTGGTGCTCTGGCTCTGGAAGCTGCGCCGGCAGAATCTCACCTTTCGCATCTATCGCCGCGACCTGCTCAGCGAAAACCGCTGGCGCGCGTCGCGCTATGGGCTAGACGGCAAGATGATCGACTTTGGCAAAACCCAGGAAGCGCCGACGCGCCAACTGATCCGCGAGTTGCTCGACCTGGTGGCCGAAGAGGTGGATGAGTTGGGGGTTGCCCCCTTTATCAAACCCATCGAGGACATGCTCATCCACGGCACAAGCGCTGACCGCCAGTTGCGCGTGTTCGACGCCACCGATGGCGACCTCAGGGCAGTGGTCGACCACCTGATTGCTGAGACCAAAGAGGGTCTTGATCTATAACAAGTGACAATTGACCTGAATGATGACGGGCAACAGCGACCGTGAATTCACCGAACAACAGCTACGTCGCTATACGGGCGAACAGGGCTACCGCATGTACGTGGCCTATGCCGGCGTCGTCTATGATGTGACAGATTGCCCCAAGTGGCGGCGCGGCATCCACGAAAATCAACACTGGCCTGGTCAGGACCTGACCGATGAGCTGGCCAATGCGCCGCACACGGCGAGCGTCTTTGCCCACCCATGCGTCAAGCGCGTCGGTCGATTGATCCGGTGAATTGAGAGCGTGCATCCCCAACAAAGTTTTCAACAGTCTGTTCTTGTGTTAAGATTTAATGCTGGTTGCACGTTGGTCGCTCAACTTCGAGTTCAGGATGACAGGCTCCCTGAGCACGCCGGGCGCCTTCATGACATACCCACATACGCAAAGTGACGGGTGGAGAGAATAAGCATGAAAAAATTGTTGAAATTCCTCTTTTGGGCAGCAGTGATCGGCGGCGTGGTCTACGCCCTCAAGAACCTGTTGGCGCCAACCAACAACGAGCAAACGACGAGTGGCCGCGGTGTATTGCCCAACCAACCTATCCAATCACTCGATGAAGCGCCCCTGGGTGGCCCTGTGAGCGCCGAATTGCTCAAAATTCTGGTCTGCCCTGAAGACAAAGGGCCGCTGGAACTGGTGGACGACGGCAAGTTCTTGCTCAACCCCCGTAATGGCTACAAGTACCCGATCCGTAATGGCATCCCAGTCATGTTGATCGAGGAAGGCAAAAAATACCGCAGCGGTGGTGGCAACGGCGCAAGCCAGCCGACATAGCCAACGCACCCGGTATCGCTCGTTGGGTCATCGTCTACGCAGCCCAGAGCGTGCGTTCCATACTCTGTGGCCAACAATCTGCGGTCAATGTATGGAATCAGTCTATATTCTCGCCGCGGTGCGCGCCCCCATCGGCAAGTTCGGCGGTACGCTCAAAGAGATCTCGCCGGTGGACCTGGCCGCCCATGCCATGCAGGCGGCGCTGGCCCAGGCCGGCGTCGACGGCATGGCGCTCGATCTTTTCGTGTTTGGCAACATCCTCATACATGGGCATGGGCAACTTGTTCCTCATCGTCACCCTGCTCCATGCGCTACGCCGGCGCAAGCAGGCGCGCGGGATCGCTTCTCTCTGTCATGGCTTGGGTGGCGGCACTGCGATTGCGGTGGAGATGGTCGGAAGCTGAGCGGCCGCGGCGCCGGCGTCGAACCGCCGACGATGAATCAGGCGATGAAGGACAACCAGAGTTCAACGGTCAGAGCACCTTCAGCACAACGTTCGCCTTGCTCCATAGCTCTTCGAGCCGATAGTGGTGGCGCATCTCTTCCGAAAAGAGATGGACGATCACATCACCATAGTCGAGGAGCACCCAGCCGCTGCCGGCATCCTCCAGCCCGTTGATGTTGAGGGGGCGGATGTTTTGCTCGATCTGCAACTTCTCGCGCAAATCGTCTTGAATCGCTCGCCCCTGCCGCTCATTGTCGATAGTGGCAATGATAAAGTAGTCAGCAATCGATGTCTGTTCACGCACGTCCAACAACACAATGTCAGACGCTTGCTTTTCCTCAACAATGTCAACAATCTGTCGAGCCAATGTATTGCTATCCAGAAACAACCTCCTGTGAAATCTAACTGTGAAATCAGGATACAATTGCGATTTTAGTCTAGCACAGAAGTCGCGTACACTCAAGTGACTGTCTCCTCCAAAACATCACCGCGCATGATTGCCAGCGCCGCCATGGTGGTGATGTTCTTTTTTGTGGTGAGCCGGGTGCTCGGGCTGGCGCGCGAGATGGTGATCGCCGCCCAGTTTGGGGCCGGCGCTGAGCTTGACGCTTACCTGGCCGCCTTTCGTGTACCCGATCTCCTCTTTCAACTAGTGGCAGGAGGCGCTCTCGGCAGCGCATTTATCCCCACCTTTGCTGGCTATTGGGCGCGGCGAGACCAACAGGGCGCCTGGCTGCTCTTTAGCCGGGTGCTCAACCTGGTGACGGTGGCGTTGGTGGGAATCGCCGGGCTGGCCGCCCTCTTTGCGTTACCCCTGGTGCGCCAGATCATCGCGCCGGGCTTTTCGCCCGAGCAGCAGATGCTTACTGCCGGCCTCATGCGCTGGATGTTGCTGAGCACGATCCTGTTTGGGGCTAGCGGGTTGATCATGGGTGCGCTCAACGCGCGGCAACATTTTGTGTTGCCGGCAGCGGCGCCAGTATTCTACAATCTAGCGATCATTGCCAGCGCCTGGCTCTTGGCGCCTAGATTTGGCATCAATGGCCTGGCAATCGGTGTGGTGGCGGGTGCATTGGCCCATTTGCTGGTGCAACTGCCGGGGCTATGGCGGGTCGGCGCCCGCTATACGCCATCGTTTGATTGGAATGATGTGGGCGTGCGCGAGGTGGCCCGGCTCATGGGGCCGCGCGTGCTGGGCCTCTTTTTTGTGCAGATGCACTTTCTCGTCAACACCATTCTGGCGAGTGGATTGGTTGCGGGCAGTCTGAGTTGGCTTAACTATGCATGGTTGCTCATGTTGCTGCCGCAAGGGATCTTTGCCCAGTCGCTGGCGACGGCAACCTTCCCGACAATGGCTGCACAGGTGGCGTCGGGTGAACTCGAGGGGTTGCGCCACACGCTCAATCGAACGCTGCGCTTGACGCTCTTTCTCATCATCCCGTCGGTGGTGGCGCTTATGGTATTGGGTGAGCCCTTGGTGGCTGCGCTCTTTGAGCGGCGGGCGTTTGACGCAGAGAGCACACTGCGCGTGACCTATGCCCTGCGGTTGTATGCGGTGGGCCTGACGGCTCACGCGGTCTTGGAAATCCTCGTGCGGGCCTTTTATGCCTTACATAACACAATGACGCCGGTTGCTGTCGGCGTTCTGGCGATGGCCCTCAATATCACCTTGAGCATCGCCTGGGTGGGCTGGCTTGGCTATGGGGGGTTGGCCCTGGCCAACAGCGTGGCAACCATTGCCGAGGTGCTGCTGCTTGTGTGGCTACTGCGCCGGCAGTTGCAGGGCTTTGGCGAAATGCAGATTGTGGGAGCGGGCGCCAGGCAACTGCTGGCCGCGGCGGTGGCCGGCGGGGTGATCTGGCTGTGGCTCCACTGGAATAGCGCCGTCTCAGGGCCACCGGCTGGGGGCGCCCGGGCCTGGCTGGTTGCCATAGGCGGTCTCGGTAGCGGGGCGCTGGTCTACCTGACGGCGGCATTCGCCCTGCGTAGCGACGAAGTAAAGCAGGCGTGGGAACTGGTGGTGGGTCGCCTCACCAGCCGGCGCTAATACAAGACTAATCATTCTCTAATGCCCTATACGCGCGACTCATGATATGGTATGCACGTAAAAATAGACAGTGAAAAGACAAGAATCATAGGACGTACGCAGCGCCTGATGCCAGCCAGGAGAAGATTGACGCTCGATCTGAGAGTGCTCAGTCCGGGCTTGCGAAAGTCCTGAGTCAAAAACAGCACAAAGATGGAAACGTATATTTGAGCATCGTTCATCGCTCAGTCGCCAATCATTCCGAACGTTGAACGCATAAAAGGAGTTGACCATGTTTTTCTTTGACCCACTTTACCTTGTCATTGCCATGCCGGCGTTGCTCCTTGCGCTTTGGGCGCAATGGCGCGTCAAGTCGGCCTTTGGCCAGTATTCACAGGTACGCTCGCTGCGTGGCATTTCGGGCGCCCAGGCAGCGCGGCGCATTCTGGACGCCAATGGCCTGCAAAACGTGGGGGTAGAGCGGGTCAGCGGCTTCTTGTCTGACCATTATGACCCGAGCAGCAAGACGCTCCGGCTCAGCCCTGATGTGTATGACTCACCCAGCCTGGCCGCCGTAGGGGTGGCCGCCCACGAAGCAGGCCATGCCCTGCAAGACAAACAGGCGTATACGCCGCTCCAGTGGCGTTCGGCGATGGTGCCGTCGGTGCAGATCGGAAGCTGGCTGGGCCCCATCATCTTCTTTGTGGGTTTGATGATGTCAAGCGCGGTTGGCAGCACCATTGCATGGGTCGGGCTGATCCTCTTTGCCGCCACCGCGGTCTTTGCCCTGGTAACGCTGCCGGTAGAGTTTGACGCCAGCCGGCGCGCCAAGCAACTGTTGGTGAGCCAGGGGATTCTGGGAGAGCAGGAGCTGGTCGGCGTCAACAAGGTGTTGGACGCGGCCGCGCTCACCTATGTGGCGGCGGCGCTGCAGGCCATCTCAACGTTGCTTTACTATGCCTATATTCTGCTTGGGCGGCGTGATTAAAGATTGATTGGAATGCCGCTGAACTCTCCGTTTCTGGTGGGCTCAGCGGCGAAGTGCACGAGGGGCTCACAATGTTTACCGGTTCTCCAATTTTCGTTCGTATGCGCACCATGGGGCAGCATGCCACACATGGCGGTTCCTGGCTCTTGTTGGCCCCAGGGTTGGTGTTGACCTTGATGGCCATCGCCATTCTAATCTGGCCGGAACTTCTGGCGTATATGGTGGCCACCGTCCTGCTGTTTGCTGGCGTCTCGCTGACGCTCTGGGGATGGGGTTTGCGCCAGGCCCAACGCCGCCGTAGTGATGTACACACGGTCTATTATCAGTAAGACTGCCCCACCTCTCTGTGTTCCCACTTGACTCTGCTGCGGTTGCTTGGAAAACCGGACTGTGCGAAGCGCCAACTCCTTGAGGCGACTCCGGTTTTCAAACAGCGCTCAGTATAGAATCATCGTCTCCGCGGCAAGGAAGCCTTTGAATTTTGCCCATCAGCCCCCCAACCCGCCAATCAGTGGTTGCATTGGTTGAACCCAGGCTTGGGCCGACCGACCAAAGTCAGTTTGCCTTGAACATGACTTACGCAGCGCCTGATGGTTGTCTGGAGGGGCCAATTTGTCAACGAACGAACCTTCAGTCAAGGCTTGCGTAACTCCTATTGAATTGCACCCTTGGGTTGAGATGCTTGGCAATCAGATCGATTTGTGCTAAAATACACAAGCGTTTATGGTGCGTCGCTATGTCATCCTTCCCTTGATACTGCGCGTGGGTGAGACGCCTCTCGTGTTCCAGCCTCAACCACCCACCAACACCGGTGCTACGTTGTCTATATCCACATGATACTGAATTGTGATAGAAAACCGGAGTCACCCGTGGGAGTAGAGCATCGTCAAATCCCGGATTTCAATGCAGCCGCAGCGGAGCCGTGAGCTCTGTTTGAAAGCCGGCCTTGTTGTGGTGAACATTTGTGTGCAGATATCGGTTTCCAAGACTGCCGCCCGCGGCGACGGTCAGTTGAGGGGATCATTATCAAGTTCAGGCAACCTATTTGAATGGCGTATGGCGAGACTATGACAATACAAAACGGTGTAGCTGAACACGAACAGGGCAACGAAATTCAGGATACAATGATCCCGGATATCGTCATTGGTCGCCTACCGGTCTATCTCCGTACGCTGACCATGTTGATGCACCAAGGGCAGGAGGTGACCTCCAGCCAGGAGCTGGGGGATCTGCTTGGCATCAGTTCGGCGCAGATCCGCAAAGACCTGAGCCATTTCGGCGAGTTTGGCAAACAGGGGACGGGGTACAACATCGATTTTCTTTGCAGCCAACTGCAAGAAATCTTGAAGGTGGACTGTATGTGGCCGGTGGTGCTGGTGGGCGCCGGTTATCTGGGCCATGCGCTGGTCAATTATGCAGGCTTTGAGAATCGCGGGTTTCGGATTGTGGCCGTCTTTGACAGCAACCCCGATAAACTCGGCCAACCCGTGGGGCAATTGACCATTTCGCCAGTCAGCACCATACCCCAGGTGGTGGCCGACTATCGTTGTCAGATTGCCATCATTGTGGTGCCGGCCGAGAGCGCCCAATCTGTCGCCGGGATGCTGATCGAGGCAGGGGTCAAGAGCATTCTCTGTTATGCGCCAACCACGTTGACGGTGCCCAAAGATGTGCGCGTCGAATATATTGACCCGGTCATACAGCTCCAGCACATGACCTTTTATCTCGAACGGCATTGCCTTGACGGGGAGGCAGCGGCGGAGTAAGTGGGGGCGAATTCGGCTGCGCTATTGCAGAGGCTGTTTGCGCGCAAGCCCTTTGCCACGCGGATAGAGGCTCGGTGTAGGCCGAATCTTCTTGATCAGTAGGATAAAGCGCTTTTCATCCAAAAACGGTGTTTGTACCGGGGCCAGGCGCACGACCTCACCGCCCAACAATTCAATCGCTTTACGCGCCTCCATAAACTCCTGAGGGGCGGCCGCCCCCTTGTAGGCCATGACAAGGCCACCCACCCGCACGAGTGGCAACAGATACTCCGCTAGCGTGTTTAGTGGCGCCACCGCGCGCGCCGTTACCAGATCAAAGCGCTCACGAAAATCGGCCCGCCGCCCCATTTCTTCCGCTCGCCCCTGCACCACATCGACGCCAGCCAGCCCCAGCTTCTCGACCAACTCCTTCAAAAATGTGATCTTCTTGCCGGTGCCGTCCATGAGCGTCCAGTGCAAATTGGGCATGGCAATTTTTAGCGGCAGACCAGGAAAACCGGCCCCGGTTCCCACATCCAAACAACGCAGCGTTTGCGACGCCAGCGGCGTTTTTCGTTCGTCGGCCAAGACACGCAGGCCAACCAGGCAGTCGAGAAAATGTTTGGCCTGCACATCGGCATAGGCCGTGATCGCCGTCAGGTTGAACTTTGCATTCCACGAGACCAGGGATTCATAATAGGATTCAAACTGAGCCAGTTGCGCCGGCGAGAGAGGCAACCCGAGCTGTGCGCTGCCCGCGGCCAATAACGCCATCGCGGGTGCGTTGGCCTCGGCGGGCGGTGGCGTAGTGGATGGAGTTGCCGACGTCGCGGCGGATTGGGCGTCCATAGTCGCCTATTCTAACACACCGGGGCGCGAGAGGCGCAAGCAGCAAGCGGTTCTACAGGGCAATCGCGAACCTTCAGCCGGGTTAAAGCCCACCCATGACAAAGAAAAATCGCCGCAGCAACTCGCTTTTTAGCGCCTGCGGGCGCCTCTCACTGTCAAAAAACCGGATTTATCCGTTGCTATTGTGTAGTTTGCGATTGCCCTCGGCGGTCATATGCATGTGGCAGAGCCGTTCAGGTGCGTCGCACCTGATAAGCCCTGGCCCTGCGGGCCAGGGGAGGTTGACATCTTGCGCCATTACACATATAATCGCAGCACAATAATTCTCAGATCGATCATAATAATTCCGTTTTCGAGAGTTGGCGCTCTATATGTTGACATTTTGTGGCTTAACAACCGACGGCATGTTGGATTATCTGGCCTCGATCTATAAGCTAGGAGAATCTCAAAACAAAGTAACCACCTCAGCGTTGGCCGAACGTATGCACGTCTCACCGGCAGCGGCCAGCAGTATGCTCAAACGGCTGGAAGAGTCGGGGTTTGTTGATCGCACCAGCGATGGCATCAAACTGAACGAACAAGGCCGGTTAGCCGCGCTCCAGCTGATCCGCCGCCACCGTCTGCTCGAAGTATTCCTGATGCAGGTTATGGGCTACACCTGGGATCAGGTCGACGACGAGGCGCACCGCTTACAACACGCCATTAGCGCCAACTTTGTAGAGCGCATGGATCAACTCTGCGGCTATCCCACCCATTGCCCCCACGGCGACCCAATCCCCAGTAAAGATGGCGTCATGCCCAACGAGACGCTCATTCCTGTTCTGGAACTCGATACGGCGCAACAAGGTGTTTTGCGTCGCGTTAACTCGAGCGATGCGCGTGTGCTGCGTTATCTGGGCCAGCTCAAGCTTATGCCGGGGTGCCAGTTGCGCGTACTCGATGTGGCGCCCTTTAACGGCCCAGTGACGCTGGAAATCAGGGAAGCCGACGATGACGCAGCCGCAACCCAGATTCTCGGGCGAGAGCTTGCAGACAAGCTCTTTGTCTTTGCCCATCAGCCGCTCCCCGTTGGGGCGAGAGCCAATCGGAGCGCGGCGCACGGATGAGCACTCAATACAAACCAGCCCACCCCAATCCAGTCACATACCGGGCGGCAGGCGGCATTGTGGTGGAGGGCGCGCGCATGCTGCTCTTGGATCGGCCGGCTCGCAACGAAGTGAGACTGCCCAAAGGCCACATCGAGACAGGCGAAACGGACGCAATGGCGGCGCTACGCGAAACCATCGAGGAGACCGGCTATGCCGATCTGGCGATTGTTGCCGATTTGGGTGAGCAGACGGTCGAGTTTGAGTACAAGGGTAGACACATCATCCGCCATGAACATTATTTTCTTATGCGGCTTGAGAGTCAACGCAAAATCGCGCGAACAGAGGAAGACGAGGCTCAGTTTCGGGTGCAATGGGCGACATGGGAAGAGGCTTGCGCCCTGCTAACCTATGCGGCGGAACAGGAAATGGCGCGCCGCGCCGTGCATAAGTTACAGTCGGCAAGCTGAACGTCGTGGCGATGGCTGGGAGCGCAAATCAACCAAGCATCGATGATATTTCTGCGTCACTGAAAGCTGAGACCAGGCGATGGCCCGATCCGCAAGCACTTTGCAGAGAGGGCCTAAAAACAAAAAGGGCGAATCATCGTTTCGCCCCAACCAGTCAACGGTCTATTGATTGCCGCGCCACAAGTTTGGATACCGCCACGCTACCGGTGTAGCCAAAACAGAACGCCCATCAGTTGCGATAGCGATAGACGATGCGGCCACGCGTCAAATCGTATGGGCTCATTTCAACACGCACCTTGTCGCCCAGTAACACGCGGATATAATACTTGCGCATTTTCCCCGAAAGGTAGGCCAACACATTGTGGCCATTTTCCAGCTCGACGCGAAACATCGCATTGGGCAAGGTGTCGACGATTTTGCCTTCTAGTACAACGGTTTCTTCAGCCATGTAGCTCCATTTCTTTCAATTTTTAATTGCCGATTTTGGATTTACGATTGAACCGTGAGACCTACTCGACCTGTCGCCGCCCCAAATCGTAAACCCAAAATGATTACTGCTGCTCCATCGTCGCGCGCTGCGCCTTGCGAATAGCCTTCTGGCGCTTGATGCGACGGATCTCGCTCTTGGAGGTAAACCAGCGCTTCTGCCGCACAATGGGCAGGATGCGCGCCTCCGCCACTGCCTTGCGGAACCGGCGCAAAATGCTATCTTGCCCTTCTCCGGGTCGAAGTTCGACACTCATCTTTACTCACCTCCTTCACCCTGATTGTGCGGAAAGCCAACAAACCGTGCTTCTGGCTTTCGGACAAAGAGAACCTGCCAGGCAGCCTGTAGCGGCTATCTGACAGGTGAATGCTGACCCAATCGTTCTTTTCACACGCAGATATTATACTCGATCCGCGCACTGTTCGGCAAAACACAAAGCGCGTTACTCTTCGCTTTCCGCCGGTTCTGTCGCTTCCTGCACCTGGCGAATGCTCAACCCGATCCGCTGTTGCCTGCCGCTAACCCGCAGCACCTTGGCCATCACCTGGTCGCCCGGGCGGACGGTGCGCAGCGGCTCGGCCACCGAGATGTCGGCCACCTCGCTAATATGCACCAGCCCTTCCACCCCTGGCTCGATCTGCGCAAAGGCGCCAAAATCGACTACGCGGGTGATGGTAACTGGCAACACCTGACCCACCTGATAGCGCGACTCGATGTCGTCCCACGGGTTGGGCAACAGCCGTTTGCGGCTGAGGGCAATCCGTTGGTTTTCCGGATCAAGGCGAATCACCTGCACCTCGATCTTATCACCCACCTGCAACGCTTCGCGCGGGTGATTGATGGGCGCCCAGCCGATTTCGCTGACGTGGAGCAGACCGTCGGCCCCACCCAAATCCACAAAGGCGCCAAAAGGACGCAGGCTGCGTACTTCTCCAGTGAGTGTGTCGCCCACCTTGAGCGTTGTCAACAGGCGTTCACGTTGCTGTGTCTGATATTCACGCTCGGCCAGCATCTGCGACATCACCAGGCGGCGACGTTTGCAATCCACCTCAATTACTTTGAGACGCATACTGTCGCCAATCCGCCCTTCCAATTCGGCGCGGCGCTGGTCTTCTGAGAGGTTGCGCGGCATATCCATGACATGCGACGCCGGCACAAAGCCGCGCAGATTGAAATACTCAACTGTCAAGCCACCCTTGTTGTAGCCAATCACCTTATGGGTGGAGATCTCACCGCTGTCCAACATCTTCTGCGCCGTGATCCAGTCACGCTGCTGCAGAGCGTCGGCCATGCTCAACTGATAAAAGCCATCATCTTCCGGGTGCTTGCTGATGACCACATCGACTGTCTGACCTTCTTGCAGGCCCTTGACAAATTCAGGGTCGAGCTTGGAAAGATCAGACTGCGGGACGATACCATCCCGCTTGCCACCAATGTTTACCAGTAGTTCGTGAGACCTGATTTCGACAATGACGCCCTCACGCAAATCGCCTCGTTCGGGAATATCAAAATCTACATCAGCTTCTAGATATTTCTTGAACTCTTCCAGATCCAGCTGGGCCTGAGTCTCACCTGCATCTTGCATTTCTACGTCGTCATGCGCCGAGTCAGCCATCGTAAGAACTGCTCCGAATAAGGGATGAGAGGTGCAGAGACAACACACCCCCGAAAAAAATTATTGTTATGTTTGATTATACCAGGGTCATGGCGTGGCGTCAAGCAATATTTGTGGCGATTCGTAAGGTTGACTACACATGTAACCGATCACGAATCTTCTGCCAAATTTGCTGCAGCTTGGATGCCTCATCGTCGCCAACTTGTCGTTTACTATAGCGCACGCGAACAAAGGCTTCTGTGAGGGTTTGTACAGCTTGCGTATATTCAGCGCCGGCTTGGATCACCTCTGGTTCGGGCTGCTCGGCCTCTGGCGTCGTGGCCAGTCGTTGGGCCAGCCGCGCAGAAAACTGGCGCGGTGTTTCGCCCTGACGCCGCGCCAACCCGCCCTGCTCTGCACGCTCGATGGTGGTCAGAAAGAAATAGCGGATGCGCTGCGCAGCGTTCAGATCCCCCAGCCGCCAGCGGCTTAGCGGAATCCGCCGCGCCCCATCCGTCCCTTCCTCGTCACGCACCAGCGATGGCAGTCGCGTATGGACCCAGGCCGCATACGCCCCACGAAAGAGCCGCCAGCGCGCCGCCAACAGCCGCCACAACGCGGTCAGCCAGGCAAAGGTAAAGCCTCTGCCGCTAAAATAAATATAGGCCGCATACCCCAAAAGCAGCGCCATACCCGCCCAAAAGACGGCCCCGCCCAGCCATTCGGGGAAGCCGCCGGCCTGTTCGAGCACCTCAGGCATCACCGGCTGAACCGGCGGTGGGGGGGGCGGCGCCTCTTGTGGCGGCGCATCCCCCGTGAAGAGCGAGATCAGCATCATCAAGAACGCCAGGATCAGGCGAAAAAAGTCGAGCAACAGGCTAAAGATAGTGCTGAAGATAAAGGCAAGAATCTGCGCCAATCGAAAAGTGCCGCCAAAGGGCAACAGCGACGCAATGAGGCCAATCAGGCCGAGCAACAGCAACACATAGACGGGCCAGTTGCGCAACACCGCGGCTGCGCTCGGCACTCGATCAATCGTCCAGCGCGAACGAAGGATTGCCAGTTGCCCGTGGCTGATCAGCACCAGCCCGCCCAAAAAGTAGACTACAATGGCCGCCACGACCCCAGGGCCGACCGCCGCTTGATCCATGGTAAAGAGGCTGCGACCAGACGAGAAATCCAGCCCCAGCCCGGCGGCAAAGAGCACGAGCAGGATGCCGCCCACCACCCAGCGGCTCACCAACCCCCGCAGGATCGCCGGTCGATCCGTGTTCGATGTGCGCACCATCTCACCGATGCGGTCGGCCTCGATGGCGTAAAGCTCATCCGGTTGCAGCGCCATGCGCAGCAGGTCGTTGCTGATGTCGGTCGCCATGATCCACGAAAAGGTCACCACCATGCCACCCACGACAAAGAGCCCATCCAATAGCGTACTCAAAGGCTGCGTCAGCATCTGGGTTGTGCTTGGCCAAAGCCCCGTCACAATCCAGATTGCCAGCCGCGTGACCACGAGCAGCATGCCCAGTTCGGCCATACGGTACCCAAAGGTGCGGCGGTGGCGTTGTTCCGGTTGCGCCAACACCGTAGTGCTGATACAGCCGATCACCGCCGCACCGACGCTGATCACCACCATCGCTGGGATGTATGTGTGCGACAAGACGGGCGCCACCCGCGCTACAAACGAGAGCACCACCCAGTCGATGGCCGCCACCATGAGCGCGATCAGCAAGGGGCGCAACACCGAGGTCAGCCACGACTGGTCATACCGGATCGGCACGCCCGCCGCAGAGGTGCTCACCGCCCGCGTCTCTCGTTCATCCACCACCGGCGCACTGCGCATCGCTTTTGCCATCTCGCTCACTCATCACTCATCACTGGGGTAGCCATGTATGCCTCCGATCTCTCGCTTCATGCCGCCAACTGCTGCAAATCCTTGGTCCAAACCGTCTTGTGCAACGTCACGCCCAGCCGCTTGCCCCGGCTCTGCGCCAACGCAAATTCCTGCTGGGCTGAACAGACCAACCCAATCACGTTGGAGCCGCGGCGATAAGCCCCGTGAAGCACCCAGAGCAATTGTTCATCCACCTGCGGCGTAATCGCAATGATGGTGGCGCCCCATTCGAGGTCGGCGATGCGGCTGGGCAGCCACTCGGCCAGCGACAGGTCATACTCGTGCATCTCGACCCGCGCCAGTTGGGTGAGGATGTTCATCAAGTGCCCCTGACCAGTGCGCGCCGGCAGCGGCGCCATCAGTTGCTCCGTGGGGGCATCCAACCCATTGGTCAACAGCCCCACCGCTTGCCGCTGCTCGATGAGGTTGCTGGCCACCGACGCCGCCACCACCACGGCCCATTCGCTCAGCCCGGCCTCTTCGCGATAGGGGTAGGCGCGTCGGTTGAGATCGAGCACGATGACCACATTGAGCGCAATCGCCGGCTGGAATTTCTTGACCAATAGAGCATCTTCGTGGGCGCTGGCCTTCCAATGGATCGAACGTTGATTATCACCGTTGGTATAGCTGCGCACGCCCGCCACGCGCGCCGGGTCTTCAAAAAGGCGTTGTCGGCTCGAAAGCGTGCCAAAGGGGGAACGGCTCGGCAGCCCCAGCCGCCCCAGCGGCAACACCTCGGGGTAGACAGTCAGGTTCATGACGCTGCGCTCATGCCAGCCATTTTCGACAAAGCCAAACAGGTCGCCCGTGCGCAGCGACAATGGACCCACGGCATAGTAGCCACGGCGCTTGCAATGAAGCGAGTAGGTATGTTCGACCACGGTGCGGCCACCGACGCTGAGCACAATTCCATAGTCGGCAGCGTCGCGTAGGTCGAGCGGAACCAGTTCCTGCACAAAAAGCCAGGGCAGGGGCAGCCAACTCTGATTGACAAAGCGGAGCGTAACCTGAAGCCGCTCGCCCAAAAACGCATGGTCGGCCATGCGACGCTCGACGGTCAGTTTCTGCACCCCGCGCCGGATCCACCAGTGGCTGACCACCCACACGCCGCCAAGCACATAAACCAGGTAATAGACCCAGTCCATGCGTAAGAGCGCGCCAAACAAGAAGAGGATAAGAATGGCCCAGAAGAGATTGTACATAGGCTAGATACGGAATTTGGATTTGGCGGCGCTATGCTTCCACACCGCCCAAGTCGAGCGGCGTCTTCTCGACAATCTCGGCCAGGATTGCGGCGGCGGTGCGCCCACGCAACACGCTTTCGGGGCGCACAATGCACCGATGCGGCAAGGCGAGCGGGAGCAGCGCCTGAATGTCTTCCGGCTCCACATAATCTCGATTGCGGACCGCCGCGCGCGCCTGAGCGCCCCGATAGAGGGCCAGCGTCCCCCGCGGGCTGGCCCCTAGCGCCAGTTCCGGGTGGGTGCGGGTGGCCTGGGTGAGCGCCACAATATAATCGCGCAGGGTCTTGTCCACATTGACTTGCCAGACCTGCTCAGCCAGTGTGGGGATCGCCATGCCGTCCACCTGGCGCTCGAGCGCCTCAATCGGGTGGCGACCGCCCAGGTTGACCAGCATCGCCCCTTCTTGGTCGGCTGTCAGGTAGCCCAGGCTCAACTTGAAGAGAAACCGATCCAACTGCGCCTCGGGGAGCGGAAAGGTGCCTTCGTATTCCACCGGATTCTGCGTGGCGAGCACGAGAAAGGGGCGCGGCAGTCGCCGGGTGACGCCATCGACCGTCACCTGGCGCTCGCCCATACATTCGAGCAGCGCCGACTGGGCGCGCGGCGTCGCCCGGTTGATTTCGTCGGCCAACAAAATGTGTGTAAAGGCGGGGCCGGGAATAAACTGGAACTGGCGCGTCTCCTGATTGAAGACACTCACGCCGGTGATATCGCTGGGTAGCAGGTCGGGCGTACACTGCAAACGGCGGAACTCAACGCCCAGGGTAACCGACAAAGCGCGGGCAAGCATCGTTTTGCCCACGCCGGGCACATCTTCCAACAATACATGGCCCTCGCAGAGCAGGGCAATGACGAGCGTTTCAATCACATCGGCCTTGCCCACAATCACCTGTTCGACGTTGGTCGTGATCGCCTGGGCAAACCGCTGAATCTCTTGCATGAAGACTCCTTCGCGCTTGGGGTTGGTTCATCGCTTCCCATTCTACCCCATCCCGCGCCGCTAGGGAAACCCCGCGCCTAATGTCGGGTACGTCCCGAAAAAGGGGTAAGTTTTGCCCCGCAGAGGGGATTGGCAGATCCCCGCCCTCTGGGGGGTGGCGCGGCTTGCTCGACATGACTTGCGCAGCGGCTGATGTATGCCACGAGAAGATTTCCGCCAGATTGTCGTGCGCTCAGTCAAGGCTTGCGTACGTTTTATCGATAGACAAATGGCAGACGGAGGTCATAGAGGGTCGGTCGCACTGCGGTAAAGGCTACGTCGATCTGGGCATTCTCCGGCCCGAGCGCCACCAGCCAATAGGTATAATCGACCTGTTGGTCAGCGGCATCGTCCACCCAAGAATAGCCGGCGCCCTGGTCGGCGTCACCCTGAGCGGCGACGATCTCGCGCGTCAGGAGGGTGGCATGTTCGCGCCGACCGTCGGGGCTTCGCCACAGTGCGTAGCCTGTCACCTGTTCTTCGCTCCGCGTCGCCCATTCAATCATCAGCAATCCCTCAATGTTGCGATAGACATCGAAGCTGCATAGATCGACTACCGGCGCCACGCCAGCCGGCTGGATGAGATCATCCGCACGCTGCCCGCGCCGCCAGTTGAGCGGGTCATCGCCATAGTCGCTCAGGCGGATGCGCGCCAGGGATGATCCCCGCTCGGTGAGTTGCGGCCAAGGGGGCAGGTTGGTGTAGGCAACCTCATCCACCACCACATAGCGAACCACCCCATCGGTGGTGGGGGGCAATGGGCGTTCCAGCGCCAGCCGCTGACCGCCATCCGCCAGCGCTAGCGGCAAGGGGCCGAGCACCCGCACATCATCCGCCACCCGGTAGCCTCCACAGACGGTCAACGGCTCCTGGGTGGTGACGACAAGCTTACCATGGGGGGGAAGCACGATCCCCACCGGGAAGACAAATAGCACGCCGTTCAACCGCCAACTGTTCGCTGGCCGGTCTGGGTCAAAGAGCGGGACAGGCTGGTCGGTGACGTTGGTGAATTCGATAAATTCCAGCCCGCGCTCGGCGCGCGCCATGATCCGGCTCATCACCACGGGGCCAACGGCCGGCGGCGCATTGGGCGCGCCTGGGGTGTTTGCGCGCTGCAACGCAAAGCGCTCTTGCCCCGCGGTATTGATGTGCCGCCCCGACGAGACACCGCGCGGCGCAACCCGATAGGTTACAATATGCTCGTAAGGGTGGATGGTTCCAATCGCAGGGGCCTGCAAGCGGAGTGTCCCTCCCTGGCTGCGGAGCGCAAAGCCACCACCGGCCTGCCGAAGCTCCGCCAGCGTGAACAGATGGTAGCCCTGCGGCGGCAGAATTGCAGGGGGCAGCGCACGCGGCGCCCCAACCGTGTCGATGATGGCCCAGCCGCCCAATGCGATTTCATAGCCCGTGGGGTTGTACAGCTCAATCCACGCGCTTTCGCCGGCGCCGGGGTGGGCCAACACCTCGTTGATCACCAACGGCAGCGGGTCATCCACACCGGGCGAGCCGCCTGTAAAGAAGCTGGCGCGCCAATTGCCGCCGTCGTTTGGGTTGAGGGGGCGATGGGGCGCATTCAACACCAGCGAGTGCCCCAACCCGTCGGCGGTGAGCGGCCAGGGCGACGCGTCCGCATAGGTTACGTTCAGCACGGGGCGGTCAAATACGTCCAGCACAACCAGACGGTCGCCGCTATTTTTTAGCTTTTGGCGGTAGGGGCCGAGGGGGACAAAGCCATAGCGCTCGGCAAAGCGCTCGGGGTTGCTGGCCAGCGCCACCATTTGCCCGGGTTGCAGCCAGAGACCAACGGGAAAGGTGTACGAGATGCCTTCGGTGAACCGCATGTGGCTCAACTCGACAGCTGTGTCGCCTACATTCTTTAGCTCGACAAATTCATAGTCTGGCTCTTGCGCCTGGCTTGTGCGCAGCGGATGATACATGATTTCGGTGATCTTGAGCGACGCGCTGGGGGGCAGCACCGGCGGCCCGGCCACAAACTCCACCGGGTGCGACCAGTGGCTCCAGCGCCCTAGTTGATTCTTCACCCGCACGCGCGCCCGGCAGGCGCGCCCGGGCAGGCACGCCCCCTGGGGCAACGTCAGCGTAGGCGAGAAGGTGGGCAACGGGGCGCTCTGCCAGCTCGCTTCGATTTCATAGCGATTGGGTTGACCCGGTGTGTAGCCGGGCAGCCCCGGATACATCACCTCAGCCACACGCCACTGCATGGCGGCAAAGCCGGCATGGTCATCGGCAAAGGGCGACGTCTCGAAAGCCAACTGGTCTGCCGGAAAGCCGTCTGGCCCGCGATAGACCAGGGCGGGCGTCTGCGGGATGAAGGGGTCGGTGAGGAGCGTCTCGTCGATCCACTGGTTGCGCGAGAGAACCCACTCGCGCATCACTTGCACCATGCCGGCAAAGTCTCGCGACGGGGCGCGCTTGTAGAATTTGCCATGACCGGCGCGATGGCTGACTGTGTATCGCTCATCGTCGAGGATGGGGTTGTAGTCCCACTTGGCGCGATCGGCATCGACCATGGCCAGACCATCGGCGGGGGTGTTGATGAAGGCGGCGTACTCGTCGAGCATGGGGAACAACTGGTCGGGATTGAAGAGCAGGTCGCGCACCTCGCGCAGGCGATTCTGATACTCAATTTGAAATTCGGGGAGGGAAAGCACCGGGTCTCGAAAAGGCTCGTTGCCGTCGCCCGGCATGGTGTCGGCCCACGTCAGGTCCAGATCCCAGGGGAAGACCGACCAGTGCTGGGTTTCGGGGTGGTGGTAGTAAAGATAATTTTTTCCCTCATTGATATCATAGTGATGGATGGCCTCGACAATAGCCCGATAGCTGAAATAGGCGGGCAGGTCGAGATGTTGCCGCCACCAGTCGGCGTCGGGCTGCCCATGCAGGTAACCATCGAGAAACGCGTTGAGGTCCGACTTGTCCGTCGGCGCATCCGGCCCCTGATTATTGAGTTCGCCTGTGCCATGTTCCATCCGATAGAGGTTGCCATCGGGAAGGCCGTGGGTATCGAGAAAATGGCCGTCTACCTCCTGAATCGCCAAATAAAGGCCCCAAAAGTCTCCCAGATACTGGTTTTGCTCGTCCTCATCGGGGGAATCAATGACCCGAAAGTGAACAAAGTGGGTATTCGAGGCGGGCACACCCACCAGGTTGAACAGGCGAAAGCCAAGCGACTCAAACAGGCCCTGTTCGCCCCGGTGTCCTCGGTTGGCATGTTGGATCACCGCCGAAAAGTTGAGTTTGTCCCATAGCTCGCCATAGGGCCGCCCCCAATTATCATGAGCCTGGAGCCGATGACCGCGATTGAAGTTGAACTTCCACATGTTCTTGCCCACGGCGTACCGGTGCAAACCACCACGCGCGCGAAACCCAATGTGGTCGTAAACCCGACCATCATAGACCAGTGTGCCCCACCAGAGATAATCGGCGCCCATGTAGCCCTCGACACGCCCTGCGTTGGGGATAAACTGTGCGTCTTCCACATCGCTGCGCTGGGCGATCAGGTGGTAGACCGGCAATGAGCGCATGCCGCCAAAGTCAAAGGCCATGCGCTGGCTTTGGCCGTCATCGGCAGACGGGTTGACGGCCGCATGCCAGACTGGGAGCGCATCGTAGACAAAATAGGCGAAATTGGGCTGCGGGTCATCTGCATAGGGCACAGCAACCTGCTGGCCGGCGCGGTCAGTGGCCACGATGCGATAGCGCACCAAGTGCCGGTGGATGCGCGCTTCGGGTGGCATCTCGGCCACAAAATTTCCGCTGCCCGTATCGAGCATGAGCATGGACGCCCACTGGGTCTGGTAGGCCTCTTCCCATAGGCGGATATAACGCCCAGGGGCCACGATCTGATAGAGCAACTGCACATCCGCCACCCCATCGGCGTCGGTGATGGTTGCGGTGATGCGGATCGCATCGTGCGAGGTGGGCGACTGCGGCGTGTGGGCCACCGCAGCGACGACCGGCGGCAGGTTGATCACCAGCGTTGCGTTCGGGCTGCCCGGTGTGGGCGGCGCTGAGCGCCAGTGCCCGGGCTGCTGGCGATCCAGCGCAGGGTTCACAAGTTGGATCGATTGTTCTGGTGGGCCGCCCGGCAGCGGCCACGGAAAGCCCAGCCCGTATGCGACCTTGTCGACCGTGTCGCCGCGTGCGTTTTGCAGCTCAACCGTTTCGCCGTCGTTGTCGAGCCGACCGCGGAACGGGCCAAGCGCCTCTACACCATAGGCTGCTTTCAGCGCAGGTGGATCTTGCGCCACCACCAGATAGCCACCGGGGGGGAGGATGATGCCGGACGGGAAAACGAAGTCCACGCCATCGGCAAGGCTCCAATGTGACAGATCGACAGGCGCCGCCGAGGCGTTGTATAGTTCGACGAACTCGCGCGGCTCGGTTTTGGGCAGCGGGCGGGCCATGATTTCGTTGATGATTACATTCGCTTGATTTTCCTGCGCGTGGACTTCGCCAGGTGGCCATAACAGGAGAAAGAATGCAGATAGAGAAGCGGCAAGGAAAAGCAGAATCCAGTCAAGTCGATGCATAAGTCCACGCGCTCAAACCGAACAAGTGAATGATTCCTCGGCGGACAACCGTGAAAAAGCATTTTTGCATATCTCATTTTTATCGTATTATACTACCATAAGCAGGGGTCTTTACCATACCACATATCGGTTCCACATATACGTTGCCAGGTGACAGTTACGGGCGCCTGACGAAAACAAAGGACTCTCTACATGGGGTTCGGGCCCTGCGCCATGACCGGTTGCACAAGCCAACCAGTATCGTATCTCCCTCACGCCCAGCGCTGCGTGGGCCTCACCGACGCACCCACAACGGTTGGGAAGCTTGAACAGTCTCCACCGATTGGCCTCAGCATCATCAATCCGATCACAAGGAAGCCGTCGTGTTGAGAAATTGCGTTCGGAAAGGTTGCATCTGTAGCAAGCAAATGCAAGTCGTGTGAGTGCAAATTGGACGTATGGTAAAGATCAAACAGTACGCGATGCCGGTCTATCTGTTCGTTTTTGCATGGGTTCTAGGGTTACATGCGTCTCCGCTGCACGCAGCAGGGGAGTACGCCAACCATTTTTCGGGTGGGGTCGTCTTGCTCGATGGGCTTGGTGGGGCCCACGCTGTCCGGACGGGCGATCTGGACCGCGACGGGGATTTGGATGTGGTTGCGGCTGGCCGTGAAAGCGGCCGGGTGGTCTGGCTTGAAAATGACGGCGCCCAATTCCCTCAGTTTTCGTTGCATGAAGTGGGCTATGTGCAGGGGGCGTACGCACTCGCCGTCGCCGATCTCAATCGGGACGGGAATCTCGATATCGTCGTGGTTGGGGCAGGCGAGCTTCGCCAGCCCGGCGACGAAAACGCCACCCCCAACACAGGGTCTATCCTCTGGTTTGAAAATAATCTGCGCGCTGGCGCTGGGTTTACCCCTCATGTGGTCGCCGTTGGGCTTCCCTACTCGGTGGATATCCATGTGGCGGATCTGGACCGCGACGGCGACCTGGACATCCTCATTGCCGCGCGTGATGGCAATCGCATTAGCTGGTACGAGAACAACGGCGCCAACCCGCCGGCCTTTGTTGAACATCTCGTCACGACCAACGCCCTGGGCGCCGTCTCGGTCCATGTGGGGGACATGAACGGAAATGGGCTGCTCGACATTGTGTCGGCGTCGGAGCAGGATAATAAGATCGCCATCTATCGCAATGATGGCGCCAATCCCCCGACGTTTGCTGAAGTTGTGGCCTATCAACCGATGCTGCCCACTGCTGGCCTGGACTTTGCCAAATCGGTGTTTGCCGCGGACATTGACGGCGATGGCGATCTGGATATCGCCTTTGTCGGTGAGGACAACAACGAGGTTGGCTGGCTTGAAAATATAGGGGGGGACCCCCCCACGTTTGTCCCCCATGTGTTGGCGAGTGATGTGGCCCACGCCAAGGTGGTGGTGGCGCTCGACCTCGACCGCGACGGCGATGTCGATCTTCTGGTGGCGTCAGCCGGGGATAATGGGATCAGGTGGTTTGAGAATCATGGGGGCAGGTCGCCCACCTTTACCGAACATGTGATCACCACAGCGGCGATGGGGGCGCGCGATGTGCACGCCGCGGACTTGGATGGCGATGGCGACATCGATGTGCTCTCTGCCTCGCGCAACGACAATCGCATCGTCTGGTACCCCAACCGCGCAACCAGCCGCACGGCCCTCTACAACGAAAGCACGCAGTCGATCATCCATGTCTATCGCGGCGCTCGTCACGTCCAGGCCGCCGACATGAATCAAGATGGCCATATGGATCTGCTGGCGATTTTTGATGATCAGGTTCTTTGGTTTGAAAACGATGGCGCTTCACCGCCGGGGTTTTCGCCCAATGTGGTAGGCGCCAACATTCGAGGCGGACGGTGGGTCGCCGTCGGGGACCTCGACGGCGATGGCGACCTTGACGTTGTGGCGGCTTCCCACCGCAACAACCAAATATCCTGGTACGAGAATCTGGGCGGCGCCCCGCCTACCTTTGCCACCCACATTGTCACCCAAGACGCCAGAGGCGCGCGCGCCGTGTTGGTGGCGGATCTCAATCGCGACGGCAAGCTCGACCTCTATTCTGCGTCGGACAGCGACAATGCCGTCTATTGGTACGAGAATCTGGGCGGGCGCCCACCGCAGTTTCGCCGGCATGTGGTCTCGCTCAGCGCTCGCTACGCCCGCTCGGTCTACGCCGCCGACCTCGACGGTGACGGCGACCTCGACCTGATGTCGGCCTCCCAGGATGACGGCAAGGTCGCCTGGTATGAGAATCTGGGGGGGTCTCCGATCCAGTGGCGCGAGCATATCCTGGAAGTTGGCGCCTATGGGGTGCAGCATGTCCATGCCGACGACCTGGACGGTGATGGCGACATCGATGTCGTGGTGGCTGTGGAATATGACAACACCATCCGCTGGTATGAGAATCTGGGCGGCTCGCCTCCCCAATTTCAGATGCACCTTGTCACCAACAATGCGCCTGCCGTCCACGCTGTCTACACGGGCGACGCCGACCAGGATGGGGATATTGACATCTTTGCGGCGATTGAAGGCTCCAATACGATTGCCTGGTATGAGAATGTGGGTGGAACCCCCCCGACTTTTCTTGAACATATCGTGGTCACCAATACGCTTGTCGCCCACGGCATCTATGCCGCCGATATTGACGGTGATGGCGATCTCGACATCATTTCCGCCTCGCGTGACGACGGCAAGGTGGCCTGGTATGAAAATTTGGGCGGTCACTATGCGATGAGCGCCACGGTGAACCCCAACAACAGCGCCATCCTCCACGTGGTTGTCACCCACCGGGGCCGCCCCGGCGACGCCGCCATGGATTTGGCCTATTTAGAGTTACGGCTACTCGATGCGAACGATTCCCCATTCTCGACAGACCAGGCCAATACCATGATCAGCCGCATCGATGTGCATCGGGTCCCTTGTTGCGAGCATATCTTTGACGCGGCAGGCGCCCCCATCTTGGCAACGGCGTCGCCCCTCGCCTGGACCGATGAGGGGCGACAGATGATCCGCCTCCTCAACCAGGATTTGAACCCTCCCATCCCAGCGGGCGGCAGCGCAGCCTATACGGTCATTATTCAGGGCGGCGAAACCAGTTGCGAAGCGGGCGCCCCTGCCTATCGGGCAGTCAATATTGCCGGCCAGCAGGTTGCCGTCAACGCCGAAACGGGGGCAGCGCTGTTGGCGGAAACCATGCGCCCCAATGACCGCGCGCCCCTCCCGACTGAGCCAGAGCGTTCTCCCATTGTGATCAACGAGTTTATGGCCTCCAACGAGACCTATGCCGTCAACCCCAATGCGCCGCGCGATTTTCCCGATTGGATCGAGCTTTACAATTCGTCTCCGGTTGCCGTAAATCTGAGTGGCTACTACCTGACGGATGATTTGACACTGCCAGACAAACACCGCATTGCCGACGGGGTTATCATCCGCCCGTATGGCTTTCTGGTATTCTATGCCGATGGCGCCCCCGAGCGCGGTTGGAGACACCTGAGCTTTCGATTGGATCGGGCGGGCGAGGCGATCGGGCTCTATGAGCCTCACCCCACCGGTCTCAAAATAGTGGATGAATATGTGTTTGGGCCCCAGCCGCGCAACCTTTCCGAGGGCCGCTACCCCAACGGCGGTCCATCGTGGAAGCCGTTGGGCGCCCCTACGCCAGGCAGGCCCAATCTTGACTTCGCCAGCGCGGGCTCGGTCTACCTGCCGGTTGTCAATCGGGCAGTCGTCTGCCCCTAAACTGCGGTTGCTTTGAAAACGCGCATTGAGATTCGGCCAAAGCGGCAGAGAAACTCGCGTCTTCAAACAGAGCTGAGTATGGTTGGTGAAGCAAGCAGCAGCGCCTGTGGCCTCGCTCGTTGGGCAATGCACCACGAGCAGGGTCGCGCCGGCCGCTTGCACCAGACAAAGGAGTGGCTGTGATGCTGTTTCGTCTATTGTTGATTGTGGGTGTGTTGGCAATCGTCCTCATGAGTCCCTCAGCATGGTGGCCGGCCAGCGCCGATACAACCAATCTGGCGCCGGCGCAGGCTAATCTGCGCATCAACGAGTTCATGGCCTCCAATTCAACCACGCTGGAAGACCCCGACGAACCGGGGGCGTTCCCCGACTGGCTTGAACTGTACAACCCTGGCCCCAATCCGGTACGCCTTGACGGTCTCTTTTTGTCGGACAACCCCAACCGGCCAACCAAGTTCGCCATCGCCGATGGGGTGACCATCCCCGCTCGTGGGTTTCTTGTCTTCTATGCAGACAATGACCCCGAAAAAGGGCCACTTCACACCAACTTTGCCTTGAATCGCCAGACTGGCTATATTGGCCTCTTTCATGGTGAAAGCGACACCGTGATCGACAGCTACTCGTATGGATTCCAGGAAACCGATATTTCGGAGGGGCGGCAGGTGGATGGCGGGTTGCCATGGCGCTTTTTTGAGACGCCCACCCCCGGCGCCACCAATACAATCTTGCCTCCCAACATCAGCAATGTGCAACAGACGCCCGCCCAGCCCATGGCCGGCGAAACGGTTACGGTCACCGCAATCATCAATGATGACCGCGGGCTGAGCAGCGCGATCCTCACCTACAATCTACCCGGCGCCAATCCGGTGACCGTCCCCATGAGCGCCACTTCCGAATTGGAAAGCGGTTACCTGGCGATCATCCCCCCGTTCCCCGATGGCGCGCTCGTTAGCTACTTCCTTGTTGCCACCGACGAGGATGGGTTGACGGCACGTTCGCCCCGGTTGGAATCACAACGCCCCTACCGGTATCTGGTTGGCCTCCAAGCGCCCACGCTTTACATCAACGAGGTTATGGCGCATAATACAGGGGTGCTCAAGAACCCGCGCCTGCCCGACGACTTCCCGGATTGGGTAGAGATCTACAATCCGGGGGATGAGGATGTATCGCTCGATGGTCTGTTTTTGACGGACAATCCCGATGCGCCGACGAAGTATCCAATTCCGTCGGGCCTGACTGTGCCGGCGGGGGGCTTTGTGCTCTTTTACGCCGACAACAACAATGACTCACAACAATGGCCTGTGTGGCCCCATCACACCAATTTTGCGCTGGCGCGCGATGGTGAGTATGTGGGGTTGTACGCCCATGCCGAGCTGGCGCCGATTGACGAAATTGAGTTTGGCTATCAAAGCACCAATGGAGTCATGGCCCGCTACCCAGATGGGACCGGCCCGTGGGTGCATACCGGGTGTTACTCGCCTGGCGAGCCGAATGAACCCTGCGCAGTACAGGCTCATCTGCCCCTGGCGAGCAGCCCGTAAGCGCCAGGCCGAATCACAAGGCGGCCTGCATCCATCATTGGGATGAGCTCCTACGCCGCTGTCTTGTATTCGCAACGGCCACCTATACAGATCGATCTCAGTGTGATCGCGGTTCTGAGTGTGCAAAGCTACCACGGCTACCATGCTTTGCCTACTCATCAGCGATTGGCAACGCCCGGCAGACAATAAGGGTTGATTTTTCAGAAATGGATAGCAGCCATGTTTGCGCGCCACTTCGATGGCGCGCCGGCATGGCCTATCAGCGTTTTCTGGATGAACCCTGACGAGTTCTTCGTCCGATGGAGCAAAGTCATGTTTAAGCCCTTCTTGATGATCCCCGGATTCCTGGCCATGCTCGTCGCGCTCGTGTCCTTTGTGCGGCCATTGTTTACCATGCCGGCAACCTTGCCGTGCGCCCCACAGTGCGCACAAAGCGATCTGCGCAACCAGGATCTTGCGCGGGCCAATCTCCGCAGCGTCAACCTGGCCTTTGCCGACCTACGCGAAATCGATCTGCGGCATGCAAATCTGATCTACGCCGATGTACGCCACGCCAACTTGCGCAGCGCCGATCTCCGCGACGCTGATTTGACCGGCGCCGTCTTGCTCACATCGGACCTGCGTGGCGCCGACCTGACCAATGCCCGCCTTCGTTTTGCCGACCTGCGCGGCGTCGACCTGCGCAACGCCAATTTGACCCAGGCCGATCTGCGCGGCGCCAGAATGAATGGCGCACGACTTGAGCGGGCCACATTGCTCTACGCCAATCTGGTTGAAGCCGACCTGACCGACGCCACGCTTCACCGTACGGATCTGCGCGGCGCCGACCTACGTCGCACCGACCTGCGCAACGCCGACCTGCGCATGGTATTGCTCGATGGCGCCCACCTGGAGGGAGCGGACACCAGTGGGGCGATCATCAATCGATGAGTATGGCCACCCCATCGTCTGCTCCGCCACGGCGTGAACCAGCGTTGCCCAGCCAGCGCGCGCTGGCGGCGCTGCTCGACCAATTTGCGCCGATTAGCCTACAAGAAATGGACGCCGTTGCGCTGCTCAACCGCGTCGACATCAAGTTCATCCTAACGCCGGAGCAACTGGTGGATGCGTTGATCCCACTTGCGCCACACTATCGCGTGCTTAGCATCGCGGGCATTCGGCTCAACCGCTACCATACCCTTTATTTTGATACACCCGAATTCGGCCTCTATCGAATCCATCATAGTGGGCGGCCAGTGCGCTACAAGGTGCGCTTTCGCAGCTATGTCGACTCCAATCTCACCTATTTTGAGGTCAAACAAAAAGACAACAAGGGGCGCACGCTCAAAAGCCGGCAGCGCGTAGCCTCGCTCACATCACGGATCGATGGCCCCTTGGCGCAATTCTTGCACGATTCGCTTCACCACCCTGCGCCCCCCCTCGAGGCCAAGTTGGGCAATCACTTTGTGCGCGTAACGCTGGTGAGCAATCAGCACATTGAGCGGCTGACGCTGGACTTTGACCTGAGCTTCGTTTGCCCCCACCGTGTTACGACGGCGCCGCGTCTGGCCATTGCTGAGGTCAAACAGGAGGGATTCTCGCGCCATTCCCAGTTCCTGCACCGGATGCGCGCCGTCCACGCCCAAGAGATGGGTTTCAGCAAGTATTGCATTGGCGCGGCCACGCTCTACCCCCACCTCAAACAGAACAACTTCAAACCAATCTTACTCCGGCTGCATAAATTGGGGGCCGCGCCGATGTCCGGTACAATCGAGCCACCTCCGGCGCGATGTGCAACCCAAATTGAGAAGGCGCTATGACCTTTCTGCTCGAACTCTTTCCCGGCTTTGTCCTGACCCTGGTGACCGCCTCGCTGATCATTGCGTTTGCCTATGTCCCCTCCAACCGGCGCAACACCGATCACGGCTTTACATGCCTGACTTTTAGCGTGATGCTCTACTTTGTCATTGCGCTCTTGCGCGATGTGCAGCTCAGCCTGGGCCTTGGCTTTGGGCTGCTTGCCCTCTTCTCGTTGCTTCACTACCGCAGCAACAACATCCCCGTCAAAGACATCACCTATCTCTTTGTCTGCATCACGTTGCCACTGCTCAACACATTTTTTGTCGTCACGCGCATCTCCTTTTTGGAGCTGATCGTCCTCAACTTGATGATCTTTTTCGCCGTGCTCATCCTAGAGCGGCTGCTGCGCACACCCTACCGCCCCAGCAAGCGAGTACAGTATGAAAAGATCGAACTGATCAAGCCGGAACGTTACGAGGAGTTGCTGGCTGACCTGCGCGACCGTACGGGGCTGGACATTCAGCAGGCGTTGATAGAGGAAATCGACTTCTTACGCGACACGGCGGAGATCCGCATCTATTTCAACGATCTTGAGGGATTAAGTCGAGACTAATCAAAAATGGGGGCAAAATAACCAAGCAGGAATGCCGGTGAGCACGGAGATAGTTGGGGCGACTCAAGAAACGGCAATGGGTTTCTCATGAAAGTCACCCTGATTGCCAGATGTCCGCCGAACGTTGCCTCTGATTTTTGCGTTTCGGATCATCCTCAATCCACCACAAGGTACTCAAGCCTAGGAATTATCTCTCAGCTAAAGAACGATCTGTTTCGTTGATGGCAATAAACCACTCTTGCACCACAAAGTCAAGTCACCTCAATCCCGCCTCGAACGCCTCAAGGGATTAACGTGTCGTAGCATCCTCCGGATCTAAACTGAGTACGCCCAACACCCCCACCCGTGTAACTCTTCGACTTAGACCCCAATAACACCCAATAACAATAGTGAGGCTGAAACCAAGCAATTACATCAAGTTTCTCCTCTATATCAACCATCTGGTTGATTCATAAATCCATCCGCTGATGGATTACGGAAGCCCATTTCTTCTCTATGCTGTACTGTGAGTACATTGCACAAACCCATTTACGAAAGGAGCGCAACGATGGTCATTGATGTTCAAAACTTGCACAAAAA
>JAHDWG010000025.1:26041-31944 GCA_023384495.1 Caldilineaceae bacterium | reverse complement strand
AGACATTTTCCGACACCTCCTCCAGCATGTTGGTATAGCGGAACTGAATGAAGGTGATCAAGACCAGGATGAGGAAGATCACCACAGTGATCGCTGCTGCATAGCCCAGATCGGCCCCGCGCCCACTAGCGAACGCAATGCGATAGGTGTAGGTGACAAGCAGATCGGTGTGCCCGACGGGTGAGAGGGTGCCGCTCATCGGGGGGCCGCCCCGGTTGAAAAGCTCGACAATGACAAAGTTGTTGAAGTTAAAGGCAAACGACGCCACCATCAGCGGTCCCAGCGAGATGAGCAACAGAGGGAGCGTCATGCTCCAAAACTGTTGCCAGGGGTTGGCGCCATCAATGTCAGCAGCTTCGTAGATATCGGTTGGCAGCGCCTGCAACGCGCCCGTGGAAATCACAAACATGTAGGGGAAGCCAAGCCAAAGCTGGATCAGGAGTACGCCCACCTTCGACCAGGTTGGGTCGGCAAACCAGGGGGGCGCGGCGCCAAAGACATTGGCGATGGCGTTGCTGATCACGCCATACTGCGGGTTGAGCAACCCCACCCAAACCGGCACACTGACAAAGGCCGGCAGCGCATAGGGCAGCAATAGCAGCGAACGGATCACCCGGCGCATGGGCATCTCGGGCACGTTGAACATGATCGCCAAGAATAGGCCCAAGGCAAAGGTGATGAGAACGCTTAGCGCAGCAAAGATCACCGTCCAGACGAACACAAGAGTGAATGGCCCGCGCAACGCCGGGCTGGTGAACAAGCGCACAAAATTGCGCGGGCCGATGGTCACCCGAAAGCCAGGGCGAAGCGTGCTGCCGTCGTCGGCGGTGAACGTCCCTTCTACCGGGCGGTATTCCTTGCCGGTCTGTTGGTCCACCATGACATCGCGTCCGGTGTCATACACATAGCGCTGTTGATAGCGGGCAGCTTTGCCGATCTGGCGTTCGCTCACCCGAAAGAGATCCGGCGCCTCGCCAAATTCAAGCGCCACCAGGCTGGCCGTATGGCGCAGCCGTTCGATCCGACTGAGCTGCACATAGCCGTCAATCGTTTGCGGCATCTCCCCTTCGGCTGGCTCTGGCGGTTCGCCGGGGCGGACGATGAAGCGCTCGCCGGTCTCAGGAGATTCGAGCCAGAGCAGATATTGCCCCGTGGGCGACACAAAGGCCGTCCAGTCATAGACGATGGCGTCGTCGTCGAGAAAAACCTCGCGCTGAATCTGGCGGATCGCCACCGGTTTGGTGAGCAGGTGACCGTCGCCATAGTTGGTAAAGGCCGTATAGACAGTAAAGAGGATGGGATAGACAACGATGATGATCAGGAGGGCCAGGCCAGGCGAAACCCACCGCAACGGGTAGAGGTCTTCGCGCAGAAAAATAATATTCAACAAGACCGTGACAATGGCGATGACAAGACCCAACTCCCATACGCCATCGCGGAACATATTGTAGAGCAGATAGATGGCGATGGCGTCGACAATCGCCAACCCGGCCAGCCGAAAGAGCCACGAAAGGAGCGTAGAGGTGAACGATGTGACCGGCGCTGGCGAGCCGCCGATCTTTGCCTGTGCAGCCGTCGCCATGGACTCTATCCCTTCCCCCTGTCGCTGGGGAGCGCACATCGGGTCTGAAATATCAGGCAGCCAACGGCCAAACGCCCCGATTCCCGGGCGTCTGACCGTTGACCCATCACAACCCTATTGACCAATCGCTTCGCGGATCTGCTCTGCCGCCTGTTGGAAGGCGACGGCAGGGTCTTCGCTCTGCTGGCCAATAAAGGTCAATGCATTGCCCCACGCCGACCAGACGGCGGACATTTCGGGGATGGCTGGCATGGGCAGGCCATTGGCGCCGGCCTCGGCAAAGGCGGCCAGATCTTCATCGCCAATCGCCTCGCGCACGGCGATAAAGGCCGACGGGCGCGGGTCGGCGTCGAAGATCGCCTGCATGGTCTCGGCGTTGGCCACATATTCTTGCAGGAATGTCTGCGCCAGCAGTTGGTCGTCGCTGAACTGGCTGATCATAAAGCCCTGGACGCCCAAGAAGGGCTGCGCCTCTTTGGTTTCGCCGGGAATGGTTGTCACCGCATAGGGCGCGCCCGACTCGCGGATGGTGGGCAAGGCCCACGGGCCGGTGATCATCATCGCGGCCTCGCCTTCGCCAAACTGGGCGTGCATGATGTCATAGTTGACCGCGGCGCCAGTCTTGAGGTGACCGGCCTTGTACATGCCATCGAGCCAGGTGGCTGCGGCAATCGAACCTTCGCTGTCAATGCCCACATCCGACGCATCGTAGCCTTCTTCGGTCAGGCCAAAGACATAGCCGCCAAACGCCGTCATGATCGGGAAGAAATGATATGGGTCGCTCTCCTGATGGATAAAGCCCTGGGCCACCACACCATCCGCCTCAAGTTGGGCCGCCAGTTCCTCCACCTCGCTCCAGGTGGCGGGGGGTGTCTCGACCAGGTCGGTGTTGTAGACAAAGGCCACGTTCTCGGTGGCGTAGGGCATGCCGTAGAGCGTGCCGTCGTAGGTGAAGGCTTGCACCGCCGCCGCGAGGAACTGGTCGCGGTTGTCGCCCAGGTCGATCTCGGCGAGCAGGCCATTTTCCACCAGTTCGCCCAACCAGTCGTGGGCGCCGATGATGATGTCGGGACCTTCACCCGCAGGGCCTGCCACTTTGAGATCGTCGCGAATGCTGCCAAACGCCTTCTGCGTCACGACGATGCGAACGCCGTATTCGGCCTCGAACGCAGCGCCCAGCTCTTCAAGCACGGGTGAACGGGTGTCATCCGCCCAAATGGTGAGCGTGGGGCCGTCGGCTGGGGCTGCTGCTGCGGCAGGCGCCTCTGTGGGCGCAGCGTCCTCAGCCGGCGCCTCGGTTGGGGCGGCTTCGGCAGGCGCTTCGGTGGGCGCCGGGGCGGGCGCAGCGGGCGCGCCGCCACCAGGGCAGGCGGCCAATACCAGCACGCCTACCAGCAAGAGGGTCATCAAACTCAACAATCGATGGATTCGCATAGGGCTCTCCTTTTGGCTACATAGAACTTTTTGAGCAACCCGGTTGTTTGACGATTGGCGCCTATAACACCTGTCGGATTGCAAAGTCACTTTGTTAAAGATGCAACAGAAACAACTTGAATGTGAGGATGGAGCAACTGTCACACCCTTGGCGACCAGGACATATGGGATTGTTGCGAACATGGTACTAGACAAACCGCGCGATGTCGGTTGGGAAAATTCCTGACATTGTATCTTCATACCAGTGGCGTAGGAAGCTATCAACGGATTCGCAGAACGGATTGAGCGAATACGAGACCCAGAAGCCGCACGAGGGACGACCGGGGAACGGATGGCTGCGCAGTTATCCGTTCAATCGCACCCTATTTACGCCGCACTGTACTAACCACCCCGATAGGGTCCCGTCGAACCGCGTGTCAACAGCGTACACGGCACATACCATTGCACATGTTCCAGCGCGCCGCGTTCGATGCCCTCGATCAGCACCCGGACCGCCACCGCCGCCATCTCGGCATAGGGCACCTGGAGTGTGGTCAACGGCGGGGAGACATGGGCGGATTCGGGGGAGTTGTTGGTGCCGATGACCGATACCTCGTCGGGCACACAGACGCCGCGCTCGCGCAGCGCCCGCATGATGCCGATGGCCATCAGATCGTTGGCCGCATAGTAGGCGGACGGCGCATCCACCCCCAGCGCCATCATCCGCTGCACAGCCTGATAGCCGCCGTCCTCGGCAAAGTAGCCAAAGTCGATCCACGCCTGGTTGCGCGGCAGGTTGGCGCGCTCCAGCGCCGTGACATAGCCGGTGAGCCGCTCGGCGGTAACGGCCACCTCTGGGTCGCCGCCCACAAAGGCAATGCGCCGGTGGCCAAGACCGATCAGATAGTCGATAGCCTCTTGGGTGTAGCGTTCGTTGTCGGCGTCCACCCAAGCAAGCGCGCCGTTATCGGCCGGTGGGCGACCGACCAAGACGAAGGGGGTGGACTGTTGGCGCAGCGCGCCGACGGTGTCCACATCCAGCCGATTGCTGAGCACGACAATGCCATCGGCCTGGCGCGAGCCAAGAATCTCAAACGTCTGGGTGATGTTATCTTTGTGGCTGTTGCTGCCCCCCACCAGGATGCGATAGCCGTGCTCATAGGCTACTTCCAACAGCCCGCGCATCACCTGCGGGAAGAAACAATCTTCAAAATAGCCGGGAAAAATATGGGGCACCACAACGGCGACAGTGTGAGTGCGCCGCACGCTGAGCGAACGCGCGATAGCGTTGGGGTGAAAGTCGAGCGCGGCGGCGGCGGCCAACACACGGCGCTGCGTGCGTTCGCTGATTTTTGCCTTGCCCGAAAAAACACGGCTTACGGTGCTAGGGTTGACCCCCGCCCTGATCGCCACATCACGAATGGTCGCCATAGGCACACAGAAGTCTCTTCGATGGAAATAGTCCTGGCCTCGCGCTTGCCCCAAACGGGTTGCGCCAACCCTGCGCTTGATCCCATGCAAAGGGCGCAGACGGTACGGTTCGAGTGTGGGTGGGTCGCGGCCAGTCACACAAAATGGGAGCAGCATTCAAAACACAATGCAACCGATTGCAATTATAGCAGCTCGACGCCGGCTGTCAAGTTGCCCTCAGAGGCCCGTGTAGGGTGAGGTGACAGTCACTTCAAAAGTGACTGTCACCTCACAGGCGCGCCCCCACGGCCCGGTGCGCACCGAAAAAGGCGCACTTTCAGAAGTGCAACGCATCTGAGAGGCGTCGCACCTCTTGACCGGATCCGGGATGTTGTGTAGACTCACAGAGGCTGAGCCACCCAGAATCAGCTACCCGATCACCATTCTAACAGCGAGGAACCCAGACTATGGCGAAAATCACAGCCATCCAGACGATCCGCACGCGCGCCAACGGCACGTGGCTCTTTGTGAAAGTCCATACCGATCAGCCGGGCCTTTATGGTATTGGCTCGGCTAGCGACCATTATCGCAGCAGGGTGGTTCAGACGGCGATTGAGACCATCGAGCCGCTGCTCATCGGCCGCGACGCCAGCCGCATCGAAGATATCTGGCAGAGCGTCTACACCAGCGGCTACTGGCGCAACGACTCGATCATCAACACGGTGCAGGCCGGGATCGATATGGCGCTGTGGGACATCAAGGGCAAAGAGGCAGGTATGCCCGTCTATCAACTCTTGGGTGGGCCGTGCCGCTCGGCGGTCATGTGTTATGCCCACGCCTCGGGCGACACGCTGGAGGCGCTGGAGGAAGATGTGCGTCGCTATATGGAAGAGGGCTATCATGTTATCCGCTGCCAGTTGGGGCCCTATGGCGGCGGCGGCTTTCTCGATCGCGCCGAAGCCGGCATGCCCAAGAACCACTGGCCGCAGACGCGCGCCTTTGACGACGAGGCGTATCTCGAAAATCTGCCCAAGATGTTCGAATATCTGCGCGACAAACTGGGTTTTGGCCCCAAATTCACCCATGATGTCCACGAGCACCTGCACCCGCACAACGCCGTGCACCTGGCGAAACTGCTGGAGCCGTATCGCCTCTTCTTCCTCGAAGACCTGCTCTCGCCCGAACAGGTGCAGTGGTACCGGCTGGTGCGCCAACAGTGTGTCACCCCACAGGCTATGGGCGAGTTGTTTATCAACCCCCACGAATACCTGCCGCTCATCACCGAGCGCCTCATCGACTATGTGCGCGTGCGCGTCTCCAAGGGGGGCGGCATCACCAACTGCCGCAAGATCGCCACGCTCTGCGAGTGGTTTGGCGTCAAGACGGCCTGGCAAGAGGGCGGCGACAACGACCCGGTCAACCAGATGGCCGCGGTGCATCTGGACATGGCGAGCTACAGCTTCGGCGTGCAGGAAGAAAATCACTTCCGCGCCGAAGA
>JAHDWG010000025.1:16558-26031 GCA_023384495.1 Caldilineaceae bacterium | reverse complement strand
GACCTTTTCCCCGGCCACGCTGTGCTCGAAGGGGGCTATCTCTACCCCAATCAGCAGCCTGGGCTGGGCATGGACATCGATGAGGCCAAGGCGACCGCGCTGCTCGACCCCGACCGGGCTGCCAAATCATTCTTCATGGCCGAAGACCGTCGCCGCGATGGCGAGATTGTGCGGCCCTAATCAGGGCAATGGGACGATGGGCAATGGACGAGGGCCCATCGTCCTTCTACCCCAAACGCGCGTGTGCGGATATGAAAGCCAACCACTTGACACCCCAAACGCCCCCTTCATTCCACGATGATCTACAGATCGACGCCACACCTATCTGGCAGCTTTTGCTGGCGGCTGGCCTCTTGCTGGCGTTCACGAGCGACCTGTTGCTGCCCGCTGCCTGGTCGCACATTACCCACGTCGGGTTGCTGTTGACGGGCGGCGTGTTGGCGGCCTGGCTGTTGCGCACGCCGCTTCCCCGCCTGAGCCGCTGGCTAACCGTCGGCGCGTTGACAAGCGCCATTGGCGGGGCCTACGTGTGGATCGACGACCCTATCCTCCTTGCCCTGCTGGTGCTCCCACCCGTGCTGGCCGTCGCGCTGTTGGGGTTGCCGGCGGGGGTCGCCTGGGCCGGCGCCGAGACATTCGCCCTGATAGGGCTCAGCTTTTGGCGGGCGATCTCGATAGAAACTGCGGTGGTGCTGGTGACGCTCTGGGCTGTAGTGGCCATGATAGCCGCTCTGCTGCGGGCGATTCATCGGGTGGCCGGCTGGTCGTGGGCCAGTTATGAACAAACCCGCGAGGAACTCTCCACTGCGCGCGACCGCCAGCTTCAACTCAACCAGGCGTTGGCCGACCTGGCCCATGTCAACGAACAATTGACCCGGCTCAATCAACTGGCTCAGGGGCTACGCCAGGTCGCCGAGGATGCGCGGGGCGCCAAAGAGCAATTTGTGGCCAATGTGAGCCACGAATTGCGCACGCCGCTCAACATGATTATCGGCTTTAGCGAAATCATTTTGCAGACGCCCGAGAGCTATGGCGCCAGGGTGCCGCCGGCGCTGCTGGCTGATCTGGCGGTGATTCATCGCAACGCCGAACATCTATCGGCGCTGATTGACGATGTGCTCGACCTGAGCCAGATCGAGATGGGCGAAATGGCGCTGGCCCGCACGCCGGTCGATATGGCGGCGTTGATTGCCAATGTGGTCACCGCCGCGCGACCGCTCTTTGAATCCAAGCGGCTCTATCTACACGCCGAGCTGCCGCCCCACCTGCCGCTTGTCGAATGCGACGCGACCCGCATCCGCGAGGTGCTGCTGAACCTCCTGAGCAACGCCGGGCGTTTTACCGAAGCCGGAGGCGTACAGATCACCGTCCGCCTGGAGCCATCGGCGCTGGTGATTGCTGTCGCCGACACCGGAAGCGGCATCCCCGTCGACGGGCTGGCCAAGCTCTTTCAACCCTTTTTTCAGCTGGATGGCTCGATCCGCCGTCGCTATGGCGGCACCGGATTGGGGTTGAGCATCTGCAAACGGTTTATCGAACTCCACAACGGTAAAATTTGGGTGGAGAGCGCGCCGGGCCGCGGCGCAACCTTTTCGTTTTCGCTCCCGCTGCCCGCGGCAATGCCCGAAGACACGCGCTTTCTGCGCGGCCTCACGCCCGACTGGGAACACCACCAGCGCACCCGCCCGTCGGCAGCGCCGCTGACCACGGTGCGCCCTCGTTTTGTGGTATTGGACGCCGCCAACGTCCTGCCGCGGCTCATGACCCGGTACCTCGATCATGTGGAGATAGCGCCGGTTGCCGACTTCGCTGCCGCGCAGGCCGAACTGGCGCGCACGCCAGCCCACGCGTTGCTGGTCAACACCCTCTCTATCGGCGCCACGCTGGATCAATTGAATCTGGCCGCGGCCTTGCCGCCCGGCGCGCCGGCGCTTCTCTGCTCAATCCCCGGCCTCGACCACCATGCCCTGGAGGCGGGCGCCACCCACTTGCTCGTCAAACCGGTGACGCGCGAGGCGCTGCTGGCTGCGTTGGATCGCCTAGACGTTGGCGAAGGGCCTGTGCTGGTGGTGGACGATGAACCGGACGCGCTGCAACTGTTTGGCCGCATGTTGGCCACAACAGGGCGGGATCACCGCGTCCTGCTGGCGCGCGACGGCCATGAGGCGTTGGCGATCCTTGCGGATGTCCGCCCCGCCGTCATCCTTTTGGACTTGATCATGCCCAACATGGATGGCTTTCAACTGTTGGCGGCGCGCAGCCGCGACCCGGCGCTGCAAACCATACCGGTGATTATTGTGTCTGCACAGGACCCAACCCGCCAGCCCATTGTTAGCAACGCGTTGGCCATCACCCAGGGCGGCGGTCTCTCTATGCGTCAATTGCTCAAGAGCATTGAGTTTATCAGCACTCAACTGACGCCGCTCGCCACCCAGCCCGAAATGACCTGACCGAGTGCAGCCAGCAGCGCCTCGCGGCTGACCGGTTTGCGCAAGAATTCGGCCGCGCCCAGCGCCCGCGCCAGCGCCTCTTGGGGCAGGATGGTGCACACGATCACCGGCGTAGCGTGCGTCTGCGGATCTTCGCGCAGCCTCCCAAGCAGCGACCACCCATCTTCCGCCGGCATCATCACATCGAGCACGATGGCGTGGGGCGCCAAGGCGTGGGCCAACGTCAGACCCTCGTGGGCATTGGCCGCACCGGCAAACCGGTAGCGAGTGCCAGCCAGATAACGACGGAGCAGATGCTGGGTGTCGGTGTTATCGTCGATCACGAGCACAGTGGCCTGATCAGCAGCCGGGATGCTCACCGTGACGTATAGACTGGCCATGCTGGCGCCGTCGGCCCCGATTTCCAGCACGCCGTTACAGAGACTGATCAATTGCGCCGCCATCTCCAGTTGTTCGGATGGCCCGCCCGTGGGAGGGCGGCTCCGTTCGCCCGCGCAGCGGCCCGCGATCTCGATCTGCAGATTGTGCATGGCCGTGATGTGCAGGTGGATTGCGCCCCCCCAACACCGGTGGATGGCGGCAGCGAGAATATCGAGGAGCGCCTGGCGCACCAAGGGAACCTGGAGCGCAATCGGGCTGGTCGGCGCCGCCACCTCGTAGGAGATGGCAACGTGGGCGGATGTGGCCAATGGCGCTACCGTCTCGACCAGTTCGGCAACCAGATCGCCCGGTTCGGTAGCGATGGCTGGGGTCGATGCCTGGAGATAGGCCAACTCTTGCCCGCGCGTCGGCATGGCCGTGGGGCCGGCAGCCTCTTCGCGGTTGGTTGCCACCAGCGCCGGCCTGTCATCCAGCCGATAGATGGCCCACAGATGAGCGGCCAACTCACTGCGGGCGGCCTGTTCCTCGCGCTGCAACTGGCGGGTGCTCAGCCCCAGATCGAGGGCGACCTGGTTCTGCGGCGCCTGTTCGGTGTAGCGCCGACGCAGGATCTGGTAGAGACGCCAGGCGCGCGAGCCATAGGGGGCTTCGGCCCGCGGGCGCAGCGATTCGATTGCGGCAAGGATGGCCCGCTGCAACGACATGGCGGGGTTGCGCTCGTCCGCCAGCCCGAACTGCTGGATCAGGGAACTGGCGCGCAATGCGCCGGGGCTATACAATTGGTTGAGCACTGTGCGCAGAGCGCGGTCAAAGGCAACTCGATGGTCGGGCATCTTGTTTCCGCTTTTTGTTCCCCAATGTCGTCTGGGTGTCGCCTTCATGGCGGGAACCATCGTCAGGGTGAACCGGGATGTGCTACAATGGCGGTGCTCATCCCACACCGATGCGATAGTCACAGATGCGATTGTCGCCCCCCAAACGCTGGCGGGGCTATTATACCGCCGGGCGCCCTTCCGAACAAGGGCCAGGGAAACGCTCGGGGCGTCCAGAAAAGGGAGTGTGGTGAAGGGACTGTCACCTCACACGCCGAAGTCTCAGTCGCCAAAAGGGCGCCGCCCATGTTCTATTCTGCCTTGGATTCGTTCGTCCCAACGTTCTATTTGCCCGAAGGAGAAGACCAATGTCCACACAACCTACCCTGACGCGCCGTCATTTTCTGTTCGCTTCGGCAACGGTGGCCACCGGGGCGCTGCTGGCGGCCTGTGCCGCGCCCTCTGCCGCGCCGGCCCCATCGGGAGACGCAGCCGGCGCCCCGGCTGGCGAGTTGATTGAACTGACCTTGTTGGGCCCCGACCGCGAGTTGGGCAACAATGTGCGGCGGATTGTCGTTGACCGCTTCAATGCCCAAATGGAGGCCGATGGGAAACCATGGCGTGTGCGCGACTCGGTCGGCCCGGCCACCGACAATGATCTGCGCACCAAGCTGACCCTCGACGCCGCTGCCGGCACGCTGCCCGATCTCTTCAACATGCACTCGTCGTGGGTTGCCGACTTTGTGGCCGCCGGCTATCTGCTCGACATGGGCCCCTATCTGGAGCAGTGGGCCGATTGGGACAAAATCTACGACGTGCTCAAGCCATTGGCAACCTACGAAGGCAAGATCGTGGGCATTCCTGGCGGCACAACCTTTACCTGGTATTACCGTAAGGACGTGCTGGAAGGCGCCGGCATTCCGATTGACCAGCCACAGACGTGGGACGACTTTTTTGCGGTGTGCGACCAGGTCAAGACCAAGACCGACGCCGTCCCGTGTGGGTTGCCGGGGGCGACGCCGTGGGGCGGCGGCACCTGGGCGGAAGGGTTCCGCATGGTCTGGCTGGGTTTTGACGGCCCGATCTTTGACGAAGCGGATGGCAAGTGGGTGGTGAGCAGCCCGAACCTGCTCAAGGCGCTGCAAGTTTATGAGACGCTGGCCCAGAATGGCTGGCTGACCGTGGACGAGTTGCTGACGCCCAACCCGTGGGAGCCAATCAAATACCAGATGTTCCCCGCGGGCGACTGTACGCTTGTCACCGGCGGCGACTGGCAATGGGAGTTTGACTGGGGCCCCAACGGCGCAACGCCCATCGAAGGGCTGTTTGAACGGGTAGACCGTTGGCAGTTTCCGGCTGAAGACGGCAACGCCTTCACCTATGTGGAAGGCAGCGTGGGCACGGGCGCCGCGGCCAACACCAAATCACCCGAAGGGTGCGCCGAGTATGTCACTTTCAGCGCATCCAACGATGTCAACTGCGAGACGCTGGATGTCTACGTCGGCGGCCCCACCAACCGGCGAGATTTTGCCGACGCCTGCCCGGCCTATACCGAGGTTGTCAACGGCAAGATGCACCAGGCCAGCGAACTATTCGAGACTGGCCGCACCTATAAGTTTGAGCGAACAGGCACGCAGCGGCTGGCCGACGGCATCGCCCGCGCTACCGAAGACATCATCACCGGTACGCTGACCGCCGAACAGGCCATGGAAGCGTTCGCCGACGCGATGATCGAGGGGTTGGGCGAAGAGATGGCGAAGAAAGCGTAAGCACTGAAATGAGCGACGAGTGATGGATGAGTTCACTCGTCACTCATTCGCGTTGACGATGACGCGCTGAGGAAAGACGATGACGCGCCTACAAAACCGCACCCTCTTGTTATTCCTGGCCCCGGCACTGTTGATGATTACGGTCTTTACCCTGTTGCCGGCGCTATGGGCGGTCTATGTGAGCTTTACCGATCTGGCCCTGGCCGGCCCCAAGGCGCTCAACTATGGCTTTGTGGGGCTCAGGAATTATGTAAAGTTATTTTCTGACCGCAATTTTCACAATTCACTTTCGCTCTCGCTGCAATATACGCTCTACACCAATTTGGGCCAATTTGTCATCGGCCTGACCGCAGCGCTGATTCTGAATCGCCGCAAGCTGCGCGGGCAGACGCTGTTGTTGGCGGTGATTGTCTTGCCCATGGTGATCCCCGGCATCACGCAGGCGCTGATCTGGTCGTCGATGTTAGGCGCGGGGGAATTTGGCACGTTGAATCGCATCTTGGGCTTGTTGGGCGTTGATCCGGTGTTGTGGACACGCACGGCGCCCATGCTTTCGATTGTGCTCATCAACTTCTGGAACAATTCGGGTTTTGCCATGATCCTGTTTTTGGCCGGGCTGGAGAGCATCCCCGGGGAAGTAATCGAATCGGCCACCATGGATGGCGCCAATGGGTGGCAGATGCTGACGCGCATCAAGCTGCCGCTGATTCGCTATGTGGTCTTGCTCTGGTTGCTGCTCAACACCATCGGCTGTTTTGGCATGTTCGACCTTGTCTTTGCGCTGACGCGTGGCGGGCCGGGCAACGCCACCGAGCTAGTTGGCATCTATGTCTACAACCAGAGTTTTCAGTTCTTCGAGTTGGGGTATGGCAGCGCGGCGGCGCTGGTGATGCTGGTGATCAGCCTGTTGCTTGCGCTCATCTATGTGCGCTTGATGCGGGTGGAATTTTGAGATTGCTGAGCTTTTGGCAAACGGGTGAACAAAGGGGTGAAATCGTATGGAGCCATTGACTACATCCCCAGCGACCCTGGGCAGCGAGCGCAATGTTTGGCTGCGTCGGCGATTTGAGATCGGCGCCGTTTATCTGTTTCTCGTCGCCTTTTCGATCTTTATCTTGATCCCCTTCATCTGGCCGTTCCTGAGCGCGTTCACTCACAAGCCCGCGAACGTCTCTAGCCTCTATCTCTACTGGCCCGAGCGCTTCACCCTTGACCATTTTGACAACGCGATTGTAGGGCGCGGGCAGGCGCTTGTGCTGCTGCGGAACAGTATCGTCATGGCGGTGAGCAGCGTGCTGCTGTCACTCTGTCTGTGTGTGTTGGGTGGCTATGCGCTTTCGCGCGGAACTTTCGGTTTCAAGCGCCCACTCATGTTTGGCATCCTACTCATCCAGATCATACCCGGCACAGCGACGGTGCTGCCCTTTTACCTGATCATGCGCGAGCTTGGATTGCTCAACACCATGGCGGGCGTCGTGCTGGGCACGGCCACCGGGCAGATCCCCTTCATGTTGTGGGTCATGAAGGGCTTTTGCGACACCGTGCCGATTGAGATGGAAGAGGCCGCCTGGCTCGACGGCGCCACCCGCTTCCAAGCACTCTACCGGATCGTTTTCCCGTTGGCGCTGCCGGGCGTGGGCGCAGCGTCGATCCTCGCCTTCAACGGCGCCTGGGCCAGCTTCTTTCTGCCGCTGATCATGCTGTCGGACGCCGATAAATTTGTCATGCCGCTGGGGTTATTTCGCGCCCTGATTGCATATACCAATCTGGATTATGGCATGTTGAATGCCATGGCGCTGATCTACATGCTGCCTTCGTTTCTGATCTTTGTCTTTGCCCGCCAATATTTGATCCGCGGCGCCATGGCTGGCGCAATGGCGGGACAGTAAACGCTACGCACCAAAAATCAGGGGTCAACCGCCCTACGTCACTGTGCTTGACACACCAAAAACTGTCAAACCCGATTCTACACGCGAGACCTTATGCCCGACAAGAGACTGACCACCACCCCCGTCCGCACGGTAATGATCGGCTGCGGGCGGATGGCGTTGGGCCACCTGCGCGCCATGCTGGCCCAACGCGACACGACGCAGGTGCAAGTAATCTGCGAACCTGCCGAGGCTGCCTATGCCAAGGCGTGCGAGCTTTTTGCCGAACAAGGGCTGGCTCCGCCACCCAATGAGCCGGACCTTGAGCGGATGCTTGCGCATCACGCTCACGAACTGGACGCCGCCTTTATCATCACGCCCCACGCCTATCATTTTGCCCAGACCACGGCCTGCCTTGAGGTTGGGCTTGATGTGCTGCTCGAAAAGCCAATGGTCGTCAGCGCGCCCGAAGCCGAGCGGCTGATCGAGACGCGAAACCGCACCGGCCGGCTGCTGGTCGTTGCCTTCCCTGGCAGCCTCTCGCCGCAGATCCGCCACGCCGTGCAGCTATTGCGTAGCAGCGAACTAGGCCCCATCCTCACCATCGCCGGTATGTCGTGGGAGAGCTGGCGCACGCCCAATATTGGAACCTGGCGCCAGCAGCCAGAACTTTCCGGCGGCGGCTTTTTCTTTGACACGGGCGCCCATATGCTCAACACCATCACCGACCTGGCCGACGAGGAGTTTGCCGAAGTCGCGGCCTGGTTTGACCCACGGGGGACGCCGGTGGAGATCTTGGGCGTGGTCATGGCGCGGCTACGTTCGGGCGCGCTGGTGACCATGCACGCCTGTGGCGACACCTGCACCCGCTCGACGGCGGATGTGCGCGTCTTTTGCCGCGAAGGGGTCATCTTCACCGACATTTGGGGCAAGTTTCTCAACGTACAGCGGCCCGGCCAGCCGCAGCCCGAGCCGGTGACGCTCCCAGCCTCGATGGGGGTCTGGCAGCAGTTTCTGGCTGTACGCGCCGGCGTGATCGCCAACCCGTGCCCGCCCGAAGTAGGGCTGCGCATGGCGCGGCTGTGGGACGCCATCCGCGCCTCGGCGGCGCAAGGCGGCACAGTGATCCAATTGGGGTCGGGCTGAGCATGGCCCGGCGCCAACGCTACACGGAGCCAACCAGGCTGAGTTCTTCGGCGAAATGGCACGACGCCATATGGCCCGGCGCAATTTCGCGCAGGGGGGGCGCCTCGTGTGCGCAGACCTTCTGCGCATAGCGGCAGCGGGGGTGGAAGTGGCAGCCGCTGGGCGGATTGGCCGGGTTGGGCACATCCCCTTCGAGGATGATGCGCGAGCGTTTTGAGCGCGGGTCTGGCTTGGGGATGGCCGAGAGCAAGGCCTCGGTGTAGGGGTGAAGCGGGTTGGCAAAGAGCTTTTTCGTCTCGCTCACTTCCACGATCTTGCCCACATACATCACGGCCACGTGGTCGCAGACATGCTTGATGACACTCATGTTGTGGGCAATAAAGAGGTAGGTGAGGTCAAACTGCTCTTGCAGGTCTTCAATCAGATTGAGCACCTGCGCCTGCACCGAGACATCGAGCGCCGAGACTGGCTCATCCGCCACAATAAACTCGGGGTTGAGGGCGAGCGCCCGCGCCAGACCGATACGTTGGCGCTGGCCGCCGCTAAAAGCGTGGGGATAGCGGTTCATATGTTCGGGGCTGAGGCCCACAGACCGCAGGAGCTGGGCGACACGGTCTTCCAGCTCTTTGCCGCGGCAGATATTGTTGATGACCAGCGGCTCGCCCACAATGTGCTTGAGCGTGAGGCGGGGGTTGAGCGACGCATAGGGGTCTTGAAACATGATCTGCATATCACGGCGGAAGGGGCGCATCTCGTGAGGGGATAGGCGCTCGATGGCGGTAGGCCCCCCCTTTTGCTTGTGATAGACGATCTTGCCGTCGGTTGGATCCAACAGACGCACAATGCAACGCCCGGTTGTGCTCTTGCCGCACCCGCTCTCGCCCACCAGGCCAAAGGTGTCCCCTCTGGAGACGGTGAACGACACACCGTCCACCGCTTTGACATAGCCCACGGTGCGCTTGAAGAAGCCTTTGCGGATGGGGAAGTGCATCTTGAGGTCGCTTACTTCGAGCAAAAGCTTGCGCTTTCCCTGCTGTTCTACCGATT
>JAHDWG010000025.1:0-16548 GCA_023384495.1 Caldilineaceae bacterium | reverse complement strand
ATTGGGCCTGGTCACTTGTTCGCTCAACCATCGTTGTTTCTCTGAATTTCTTGTGTTGTGGCATCCCACTACTACCCAAAAAGTGCTGCATCTGGCGTATGCATCCGTGATCCGGATAGACGCTATGCCGGGATCGGCGTCAACGTTGTTGACGCACGTTTCTCCATGGCTTGTTCGGCGCCGCCGTAAAGCAGACAACGCACATCTTGCCCATTGTCCAACGTGATCATCGAGGGGGTGATTACGTTACAGAGATCGGGCATATACTCCGGGCAGCGCGGGTGAAAGGGGCAGCCCATCGGGACGACCGATGGATCGGGCACATTGCCTCGGATCACGGCCAGGCGCTGATGTTCCGTGCTCTCCAGTCGTGGGATCGAGCGGAGCAGCGCCCTGGTGTAGGGGTGCTTGGGCGAGTAAAAGGCGGTGTCGACGTCGGTCTTCTCCACCACCTTGCCCAGATACATGACGGCGACCTCATCACACATTTCGGCCACCACACCCAGATCGTGGGTGATAAAGATGATGCTCATACCGGTGGCTTCCTGAAGCTCCTGCATCAGATCGAGGATTTGCGCCTGGGTGGTCACATCCAAGGCGGTCGTCGGCTCATCGGCGATGAGCAGACTGGGGTTGCAGCTAAGGGCGATGGCGATCATCACGCGCTGGCGTTGGCCGCCGCTCAACTGATGGGGATAGCTGTCAAAGATGCGTCCTGGTTCGGGCAGATGCACGCGCGCCAGCGCGTCTTCCCCCACCTCGCGCGCCTCGGCCTTGGTCACGTTCTGGTGGAGCAAGATGGCTTCGAGCAATTGGTTGCCCACGGTGTAAAGCGGGTCGAGCGACGTCATCGGCTCTTGGAAGATCATAGCGATCTCGTTGCCGCGGATGGTGCGCATCTCGCGCCCGCGCGGGTTGAGTTTGGTGATGTTGACCGCCTCGGTCATGCCGCCGCCTTTGGCGCGACGCTGGTAGACGATCTCGCCCCCCATGATCTTGCCGGGTTTGGTGACCATGTTCATGATGCACTGGGCGGTGACGCTCTTGCCGCAGCCGCTTTCGCCGACGATCCCCAGCACCTCGCCGCGGCGCAGCGTAAAGTCCACCCCCGACAGCGCGCGGATGACGCCGCTCTCGGTAAAAAAGTGGGCGTGGAGGTCGGTCACCTGCAAAATAATATCGTTGTGTTTGGTCATTGGCGCTTGGTTATTGGTGATTTTCTACGGCTATTTGGGTATTCGGCACTGGGGTGGGTTCCCCTCGACAACAGAGCGCAATGGCCCACCTTGCAATGCCCAATACGAAACGGCAACGCTCAAATGGCAAAGGGGTCAGCCGCGTCGCGGATGCCGTCGCCCACAAAGTTGAAGCTGAGCACGGCGATGATCACAAAGAGGCCGGGCAGCATGAGCCACGGCTTCTTGACGACCACGCTCACCGTCTGCGCGTCTTGCAGCAAGGTGCCCCAACTGACCGCCGGCGGCAGGATGCCCAACCCCAAAAAGCTCAGTGCGGTTTCGGCCAGGATCATGCCGGGGATGGCCAGGGTGGCGATGACAATGATGTGACTAAGCGCGTTGGGCAGCATATGCACCAAGATGATGCGCGGGTGGGATGCGCCGGCAGCCTTGGCCGCCGAGGCAAAATCCATCTCGCGATAGGCCAGCACCTTGGCGCGCACCTGCCGCGCCAGGCTCGTCCACCCCAACAAGGAGAGGATGATCGAGATAAAGAAGAAGCGCTTAATGTTGGTCATGTCTGCCGGGAGGGCGGCGGCGAAGGCGGCCCACAGCGCAATGCTGGGGAACGACATCAACAGCTCGGTGGAGCGCTGGATGATGGTGTCCACCACCCCGCCAAAATAGCCCGAGATGGTGCCCAAGACCGAGCCAAAGATAATGGTGAGGGCCACGCCCACCAGGCCGATGGTCATCGAGACGCGGCCGCCCTGGATAATGCGCGAGACCATGTCGCGCCCGTTGCGGTCGGTGCCCAGCAGAAAAGCGGCGCCCGGCTCATCCACCCCATAGAAATGGCGGTTGGTGGGGATCAACCCAAAGAGCTTGTAGGGCCGGCCCTCGACAAAAAATCGGATGGGATAGATCTGCGAAGTATCATCCTCATGCACCCAATCCAGGTTCACGGTATCGAGGGATGTGCTGGTGCCATAGACAAAGGGGCGCAGATGCCAATTGCCCTCGGCATCCACAAAGCGCGGGCGCTGCGGCCCGCGCAGCACATAGTCCTGGTTTGACGTGAGGTGATCGTATGGCGCAAAGAACTCGGCAAAGAGAACAATCACATACATCAACACCAAGAGAATCCCCCCCACCACCGCCAGCCGGTTGCGGAGAAAGCGACGCCACATCAACCGCCCGACCGACAGTTGCCCAATGTCACCGGAGACCTGGGCAGCCTGTGCATATTCAGCCGCTTGTGGCGTTTCTTCTTCGTAGGTGGGGGGAATACGGATCGCTTGCTCAGCCATAGGTTTGCGCCTCTACTCGAACTTATCTCAAACTCTCACTGGCGGATACTTTTTTCTGCAACGAATCAATTCGGCGACTGACACCGAAAAGTCGCCGCAGCAACTGGAAAGTGATCGCCCGTTACACTCTTCGATCACTCATATCGGATGCGTGGGTCGGCCACGGCCAGCAACAGGTCGGCCAGGAAATTGCCCAGCACCAACATGCCGGCCAGGAACATCAAAACCGTGCCGGCCAGAAACATATCTTGCTGGCGCAGCGCGTTGAAATAGAGCGGGCCGACCGTGGGCAACCCCATGACAATGGAGACCACCAGCGAACCGGAAATGATCGACGGCAGGCTCAGCCCCAACAACATGATCAGCGGGTGGATGGCGTTGCGCACGGCATGTTTGACCACCACGGTGGACTCGCGCAGCCCGCGCGCCCGCGCCGCCTGCACATATTGCATGTTCAGCACATCCAACAGGTTGCCGCGCATAATGCGCATCAGCCCGGCTGTGCCTGAAATACCCACAATAAAGACGGGGATCCACAGATGTTTGAGCAGATCCACAAATTTGGCGAAGCTCCACGGCGCGTCGATATATTCACGTGAAAAGAGACCGCCCACCGAGAAGCCAAAGACGCGCTGCGCCACCACCATCAGCACCAGCGCCAACATAAAGTCGGGGATCGAAAGCCCGGCCATGCCCACAAAGGTGGCCACATTATCGCCGATTTTGTATTGGTGGGTGGCCGCATAGATGCCAATCGGAATCGCCACCACCCATGTAAAGGCGAGGGTTAGGGTCGCGATGAGCGCAGTATAGCCCAGCCGCTCCCAGATCAGGTCCTTCACCTCACGGTTGTATTGAAATGACCGCCCAAAGTCCCCCTGTACAAAGCCCGTAGCCCACTTCCAATACTGGACGTAGATGGGCTGATCCAGCCCATAGCGGCGCTTGATCGCCTCGAGCTCGGCTTCGGCGGTAAAGGTGCCCATATTTTGGCGCTGGGCCTGATAGACATCCAGGTAGCTGCCGGGCGGCAAATTGATGATAAAGAAGCCGATGACCGAGATCAAGACCAGGGTCGTGACCATGTAGATAAAGCGGCGGACAAGATAGGCGAGCATAGTGGGTATCCTGCTGATGAGTGATGAGTGACCCGTGAGAATCGCCATACAGCATCACAGGTCACTCATCACACGTCACGAATGACTCAACACAACCAACTCAACACAGCCAACGGGATGTGCAGTAGAGAGCCAGGTTGTGGCTACTCCTTGTAGTAGAACTGTTCCGGGTAGACCGCGCCAAAGTACGACATGATCCACGGGCCGACAAAGCCGCCCTGGCCCAGTTGGTCTTTGCTCGGGAAGTTGCCGACCTTCTCCAGCGCCGTGATGATCACTACCTCGTTGCCCACGGTGCCGATAAAGAAGGGGCCTTCTTCGATGTGGACGCGGATAATGTCCTGGCTCAAGGCAAGGCGCTTGGCGTCGTCGGGCTCGGTGCGGGCGGCGTCATAGATCTCCCACAGGCGCCACGCCGGGTCATCGGGCGGCGGCTCTTCTCGGGGCGGGTTGCGCTCCAGCGGGTCGAGATCCAACTCGGTGCCCTCTTTGGCGGTGCCGCGCACGGCATACCACGAGCCATAGAGCGGGGCGGTGCGGTCATTGCCAACCCAGACCACCCAGTTGGGGAAGACCAGGAAGTTGGGGCCGTCACCCACACCCCAGCAGCCGCGGATGTCGATTTCGGAGTTGTCCTGCATCACACCCATCTGCTCATCGGGCACCACGTTGATCTGCACGCGCAGACCGACCGCTTCCCAGCCCTCTTTGATGATCTCGGTGGCCTGGGTGTTGGTGCGGCTCTGCATGGCGCCGGCCGAGCAATCGATGCGCAGCGTCAACTCGTCGCCGCTGGGCAGGTCGCGGAAGCCATCACCGTTGGCGTCCACCGCGCCGGCCTCATCCAACAGCGCAGCGGCCTTCTCCGGCTCGTAGGTGATGGCCAGGTCGCGCCACTGCTCATAGAGCTGGCGGCCCTCTTCGTTGGCGGTGAATTCAATCGCCTTGGGGCTCATGGTGCCGGTGGTCTGCTCACCGGTGCCAAAGTAGACGATGTTCTGCACCTTGCCGCGGTCGATGGCGTGCGAGAGCGCCAGGCGGAAGTTGCGGTCGCGATAGAGCGCGCGCTTTTGCGGGTCTTGGTGCGTCCAGTTGGGGTAGACCATCACGCCGGTGCCGCCCCCACCATCCCAAAGGTGGGTCTTGAGACCGACCGTGGCCTCGGCATCGCGGAAGACGCCCAGCTCGCTCAGCGGCTGGCTGCTGCACGGCCGGCCACAGATCTCCTGTTCGCCGCCCGTCACGCGCAGTTTGGAGACTTCCAGGTTCTCGATGTAGGTCACATCCACGCGGTCGATGTAGGGCAATTGGTTGCCGGCGGTGTCCACCGCATAGTAGTAGGGGTTGCGCTCCAACACCAGGCGGGTGCCCGGCTCATATTGCACCGGCATCCACGGGTTGAGCACGGGGATGTCGGGGTTGACGCGCCAGTCGATCTTCTCGTCGTGCTCCTGATAGGTGGTCACGGCGGTGTTGTATTTGGGGTGGAACTGGCTGGCGTAGTGTTTGGGCACAAAGAGCCGCTCACCCGCCGGCACGACGCCGTTGGGCCACATGGCCAGGCGATCCAGGAAGAGCGGCGCCGGCGCGGCGAACTTGAAGTTGAGCGTGTAGTCATCCACCTTGGTGATTTCCGCCGTGGCGCCGCCCGAGATCAGATAATCGGGGGGCACATCGGGGTGGTCGGCGTTGAGCACCATGTCTTCCCACCAATAGAGGAAGTCATCCACGGTAAAGGGTTCGCCGTCTGACCAGCGGGTGCCCTCGCGGAAGTAGAGGTTGTACTCGGTCTTGTCGTCGTTGAAGTCCCAACCCTTGGCCAGACCGGGCCGCTTGTCCAACCCATCCTTGACCCAGTGCACCGGGGAGTAGCCATACTGGGCCATGGCGATATGGTTGCCATTGGTGGCCGTGTCAAAGCGGTGCCAGGTGCCGCCGTATTGGCCAATCTCGTTGAAGGGCTCGATCACCAGCGGCTCGGCGGGGATGCGCTCGTCAAGCGGCGGCAATTCACCGGCCAACACCTTTTCGTGTAGCATGGGGGCCTCACGCACATCCCCCTCGGCGGCGGCGGGGGCCTCAGCCGCGGCCGGCGCTTCGGCGGCGGCGGGCGCCTCGGCCGCGGGCGCTTCTGGGGCGGCTGGCTGCTCCGCCGGCGCGCCTCCGCCACAGGCGCTGATTACCAGTGCGAACACTAGCAAGAGCGCCAAAAATGAAAGTCGCTTTGGTGTCATCAATTCTTCCTCCTCTGTAGGTTCTTGGATTGGTGTCAACCCGCAGGCAACAAGGTTAAGCATGGTGGATTGAAACTGGTGGGTAACGGCACAGAGCGTACTATAGGCCGGCGCGAATGAAACAGTCTTGGGTGAGCGCGCCTTGGATCGAATGCAATGCTGTGGGCAGAGCCAAACACCAAGACGGAGGAACTTCAAATCGGGCCGGTTGCTGATGGATTCTCGGGTAGTATAAGGGCAGAAGGAAAATTCGTCAAACTGCAAAAAAGCCTGCCTGCGACCGTGTATGAGTCTGCTTTTGGCGCTGAATGGCCGCCGAACAAGGGGCGGAAGGATGGGTAAGGGCGAGGCGCTGGCGCTAGAGTGCGTGTACCTTGGACGCCGGGTGTTTCAAAGGTGCAATGCACCTGGGTGGCGCCCACCCTTTCAAACAGCTCCGTTGTACTACAACTGTACCTATCCGGAATCTATAACGGAGGACGGCAATGAAGTGCGGTGATAGGATGAGGTCGAGCGTGTTCAGACAGGTTCTGGTATTTCGTTTGACAACATGACTGAAAGGAACGAATAGCTGCAAAGAACGACGAGCATTGAAAGCAAATCGTAAGGAAAAGGCGCAGAACAACAGATTGCGCCCTCCACCTGTCTGATGTATAATCAGACTATCTCTACCGGCTCTCTCCAATCTACCTGCTGCCCTGGCTCGATGGTATTGGCCTGTACCTGGCCCAAACCCAATCGCCGGCCACGCACAACTCGTCAATTACGAGCACAGACCCCATGCGCTTCTCAACCGGCGGCGCGCTGAACAGCAGCCGGCAACAGAGAATTAATCAGCGTTCATCCGGCGCGGCGCCCTATCGCCGGGTTGGTAGACACCCTTTCTGTCGGCAGCAACCACAATCGCCTGCGCCAGGGGCGGGTAATCGACAGCCAGCCATGTCACAAATGGCCGGTACGCCCGGGCCAAGCCCACCATCAACCAGTAGGGCAACGGACCGCTCAACACCAACCCGCCTGGTGCGGGCGCCGGTGGTGTGGCGACACCGATCATCTTGTCATAGTCCAGATATTGATTTGCCTTGTCGAGCTGCACGGTCAGCAGATGGCCGCCAGGCAAGGGGGTAAAGCTGTATTGCAGCGGCCCGGCCCGGTCCACCGCAGCAAAGCAGAGCGGCGGCGGCTCGACCCAGCCGAGCCGCGCATCGTATTGATGAAAGGGCTGTGGGGCCGTATGGAGGGCCAGCGCCACATAGACCCAGACCGGGGCGCGGCCATAGACGGCAAGCGACTGGGCAGGAGAAAGCTGGGCCAGAAGCGGCGGTAGATCGGCCGGCTCCCACCTGATCTCCTCCTCACCGACGAGACCCAGGCTCCGGCCGAAGCGGTCGATCTCGACCACCTGCGTCACTGGCGCCCGGTCCAGGTGAAGCGTGCGTGGCGCTCCCCCCGTGTCGGCAAACAGATGGGCCAGCCGCCCGGCCAGCGCCTGGAGCATAGGTCCGTCCACCGGTTGGTGGCGCACCAGCCCGCCGATGCGACCGCGCAGCACCGGAGACCGCTCGGCTACCCGGTCGTCCTCGTCCAGCGTGGAACGCACTTCGGCCAGGACGGTCAGGTGATGCCGTTGGGCCAGGGCGCGCCACTCAGCCAACCCTTCATCTGTACTGGCGAGCAGGATGGCATGTGTACACTGGTCAAAGATGATCTCTTGTTCGGGCAGCGGGCGGCCACCGGCATCGACCAGCAAGGGGAGCCCGCGCCCGGCCAGGTCGCGGCAGACCAGTTCGACAAACGGTTGCGAAAATTCGCCCTTGGCGCGCAGCTCCCGCACCTGGGGTGGCGCTTCCTGAAACCAATCGCCGCCCCCATCGGGACAGGCGCGCAGGACATAATGGTCCACCCCCTGGTGGCGGAGCAGTTGCGAGAGATGATAGGTCAAAACCGACTTGCCGCTGTTGGGCGGTCCACCGATGACGACGGCGGGGGGTGGCGTCATGCTACACCTTCCTGACAAATTCAATAGGTTTTGCGTAGGTTTTTCTGCTGCCAACCGTTGTATGATACGCCAAAGCTCATGCCGCCGACAACTTTGATCGCCACGCTGGGCGCCGAACCGCAGGTCATTACGTTGACCACACAGTTGCTCTGCCGGATGGGGGAACCGCTGGCCCGTGTGGTTGTGCTCCACACGCAGGCTGACCGGCCGCCGGTGGCGCAGGCTTTACCGGCGCTGGTGCACCACTTTGCCTATCGTGCAGACTGGCCGTCCTTACAGACTGCTGCCGTGCCGGTGGCCGATGTGCTGGCGCCGGTCGAGTTGGAGACGTTCACCACGGCGTTCTACACGGTGGTGCGCAGGTGGGTAGCGGAACGGGGGCGGGTGCATCTGCTCCTGGCCGGCGGGCGCAAACCCATGGCCATGCTGGGCATGAGCGTGGCGCAGTTGTTGCTGGGGCCGGAGGACCGGGTCTGGTATCTGCACTCGGACGAGGCGCTGCGTACGTCGGGGCGGATGGAGTTGGCGCCGGGGGACGAGGCGCACTTGATCCCGATCCCGCTGGTGCAGCGTACGCCGGCGCCGCCCGTGCTGACCCGTTCGTTCCGGGCCTCCACCCCGGCGGATGCGCTCCACGAGTTGGCGGCTGAGCAGGCGCGGCGGGTGGCGCACTTTTTGGGGCGTGTGTTGACCCCGGCGGAGCGCGAGCTGGTGATCAGCCTGAGCACGGTCAACTCGCACAAAACCGCCACCCTGGCCGAATGTCGCCTGGTGTGGTGGTTGGGCGACACCGACCGGCTTGATTATCGTTTCTACGCAAGCACTTTGAACGCTGTCTCCGTCAACGGGGAGAATTGTAGCACGGGTGGCCAGGCAGCGTCTTCAGCAGAGGTGGTGAAAAAGTTCAGAGGTTTTGGGGAGGTGCAGTCGGGAGGAGTGTGGTAGGGTGTGGGGAGTGGGTGGGCATTTCAATCAAGCCTGATAATCAGGGGGTGCAATCGACATGAGTGGACAAAACTGTGTCAATCTCGACCAATTGACCGTCGACCACTGGCGCCGAACCCAGCGACAGATCGAGACATATATCACAACTCTGCTGCCGTGTGAGATGCAATACGCCAACCAACAAGAGCCGCCTAAGGCCAAACAAGAGCCTTGTGATACGCTTGCCCTGCTCGTCGGCTTTTCACCCGATCCACTATTGCAGACGATTTGGGCCTATCGCCCCAAACGAATCGTGTTGGTGCTGAATTTCGATTATCATGGCACGACGGGCAAATTTATGTGCCGATATTTCGTTGATTGGATTCAGCAGTTGGTGAAGTCGGCAGCATTCCAGCAGACCCAGCCAGATGATCGGCCTATGCCGGCAATTTCTGAAACACAAGATGTACGAGTGGCAGGCCAAGAGGCAACGGCGGAATGGGTGTTTCAGGCGCTAAACGATCTGCTTCTGGCCGACCAACGGACAGGAAAGTCGATTGTGGTGGACATTACCGGCGCCAAAAAGAAGATGGCGGCCGGCGCCTATCTCTTCGCTGCCTATGCTGGCGCACAGATCAGCTACGTGGATTTTGAAAAATATGATCCCGAATCGCGCCGCCCCTATGGTTATAGCTGCGATATCAGCCCTATGCTCAATCCCTATGATCAACTGGGTTTACGCGACTGGCAACATGTGCGCAATCTCTACGACCAATTTGCGTTTGGCAAGGCGGCTGCGGAAGTAGCGTTGCTGCGTCAACGAATGGAGCAACACAACTATCTGGAAACGCCAGAACAACAGGCCGCCATGACAAAGTTGCAAGCGGCGCTGGCAGCTTTAGAACAGTGGGACAACGGCGATTTTTATGCGGCCCAACAAGAGTGGGAAGGACAATCGCTGCCAAATGCTCAAATGCCTCAGGCAATGAAAGCCCTGGGTAAGCATTGGCCCTCGGCACGCAAAGACGATCTCTATCAACAACATATTGATCTGAAACAGGGCAATCCATCACCTCAGAACTCAATTTTCAATCATCCTGAATGGCTGATGGTCTACGCCCACGACGAGCTGGACAAAATTGACCGATTGATCCGTTTCAATAACGATTATCGTTCCGCTTTCCTCAGATCTGCTGGGTTAGATGAATTTTTGCTAAAGGCGCGAATTGCAATCCTTTGGCTTGCCAAAATGATTCAACCCTCTCAGCCAAATGAAAGTTTTTTTGCAATTGTCAATTCAAGCAGCGCCACACAATTTCGGCGATTCCTGCAGAACCGGATCGACTCTAATACAAAACGACCTACTATCAAGTTGGGTTTTTTCGATGAAAGCACCAGGCAGAAAAAATCGTTCCAGTTTGAACGGATACAACAAAATGCAAGTACTTGCATTTTAGCAGAATATTGGAATAGTGTAACGGCAATGACCCCACAAGCTATGGTAAAGCTACGTGGCGAGGCGATTCATACGCACCTTGCTATTCCGCACGATACGGCAAAAGCAGCATATTCTATTGCCACTGCATCTCTGCAGGATTTCAGGGCGTATTGGATAATACTGCTCAAAAAGCCTACCCAGGAGTATATATCCTGGCAACTCGACTGGAACGACCTTTGTGCGGCCTGTGGCGTCACCTTTCTGCCCCGCCTGCCCAAGAGTGCAGAGTTATCATCCGCAAAGGAGAGCGACTCATGACCCAAGCCCTTTTAGCTGCCGAAGCTGACAAGATTCAGGACTTTATCTTTCGCGCTTCGCATCTACGAGAGGTGACCGGCGGCAGCGCGCTGCTCACCCGTTTTTGTAAAGAAATACCTGGTCTGCTGCCTCACAAACCAGTAGACCGTATCATTCATGATGGGGGCAACTTCCGGCTGGCTTTTGCCGATAAAAGCGAAGCCAAGGCTGCTGGTGATGCCCTGGCCGATTATTACTACCAGATGACCGGCTGTTCACTGACTGTCGCGCCGCCAGTCGACTGGGATGGCAGCGATCTAACATTTCAGCAAGCAAACCAACAGGCCGGTAGTTTATTGCGCAGCGCCAAACGCGAAAAAGCACCGGTCGCCAGCGCCCATCTACCCTACATCGCCTTTTGCGCCTCGACGGGCGTTGAGTTGGCAGCAGATTATCGACAAGTAAAACCGAGACAGCGCCCCACTTATGCATCACGTGCCAGTCTTCACAAAAAGTACGAACGCGAAGATTCGAGACGAGAAGAATTTCTTGAGCAATTTCTCACCTTAATCCATCAAGGGCAGCAGCACGATTTAGACTTCCCTACGGAGGCCGACCAAGTCGGCAGCTATGATTCGCGCAATTATGTTGCTTACCTGGTGGCCGATGGCAATGGCATGGGCGCGGTGTTTGACAAGTGCCAGTGTCCCAATCAAGTTGCCACACTCTCAATCAGGCTCACAGAGATCGTTCGCGATAGTTTAGCAATCCCAGCACGATCTTTTTTGAACATTATCAAAAAATCTGTCATGCCTGTCCTGCCGATGATCCTGGGGGGCGATGATCTCTTTGTCCTGCTGCCAGCGCCGTATGCCCTGGCTTTTGCCGAGCAATTTTGCCGGGAATTTGAGCAACGCATGGCCGCTTGTTTACAAGACGAACTAAAGCTAGACCCGGCCCAAATCGGTCACCCCACCATGGCGGCGGCGATTGTCATCTGCAAAGCCAGCTACCCGTTCCAGTTGGCGCACCAACGTGGCGAGGCATTATTGAAGGCCGCTAAGCGATTTGCCAAGTCGCTGCCGGGACGCCCATCCACAGTGAATGTGGAGCTCATTGTCGGGAGTACACTTGAAGAGACGAACAACAACCAGCATCAACCGACACTAGCGCCCTATCTGGTCGGCGATGTGCAAGTGGAAACCGATCAGCCCAGTACCACCATCAGCACGTTGTTAGCTGTACGTGAGTTGCTAACCGATCTTGAACAGAAGCCGCGTGCTCAATTACTGAACGAAGTTTTTGACCAACCCCAGTTGCAGAGATTGGACAAGGAACCAAAACGAATTGAATGGCAGGAGAGGCTGGAGGCAAAAATTCAGCACATCGGCGCTTTGCGCGAGGCAGAGTGGGCGCAAGAGAGTGAGCAACGTAGCGCCCTGCTGCAACAATTGCACTATGCGCCCGACAAGTTGGAGGCGAAGTTTCGCTCCTACCGCGACTTGGGCAAGGTGCTGATCCACCTGCTCACAATTTTGGGCGGCAAGCCCGATCTGGCTTACTGGCGAAATATCCCGCGCAATGATGAAACCCGCTTTGGCAATGCTCTGCCCCACATTTTTGAACTGTGGGATTATCTGAAACGCCTGCCAGAGCCAGACTCGGCAAAGGAGAAGCGCGCATGACACTGCAACTGGTCTTTCATATCACCCTACTTGCAGACTATCACAGCAGTGCTGGCTATGGCAAAGGGTCGCTGGTTGATTCCGCTCTGCAGCGCGACGCCGATGGCGTCCCCGTGCTGCGCGGCACCAGTATTGCCGGTCTGTTGCGCAGCGAAATCAATCGGCTAGCTGCTACTCCACCATTTCAGCAGAGCCAATCGTGGCAAACTCGCTGGCAATCATTTGAGGATTCGATTCCTGATCCAAATAAACGCGCCGAGGAACGTTTGCCAGAAGCTGCCGATCTGGTGTTCGGCGCGCCCTGGTCTTACAAAATCTGGCAGATCTCGTCTGCCCGCCCGGTGGACCTGGTTGCACCACAGCAACCATCCCAGGAGAACCATTCTTTGGGAAGCAATGTGGCGGCGCGGGTGCGTGTCCACCCGGCGCAACGGCGGGCCGAGCCGCGCAAGCTCTTTCTGCGCGAAGAAGGCGACCGCCGCATTCAATTTGAATTCACTGCCAGTTGCAACGTCTTTTCGGAAACGATGCTAGCCGACGCAGCGCTCCTGGTGGCGGCGGCGCGCATGGTGGATGGCTTAGGCGCAGGGCGACGGCGTGGCCGCGGCGATTGCACCATCCATCTCCACGCAGTTCAGGGCTGGCCGCGCGGCGGGGAGCCGCAGCAAACTGAGGAGACGCTGTTAGCACACTTCGAGTCGTACTGGCTAAAGAACGGGTCTTTAATCAAGCCAACGTCGTCTCGACCACAGTTTGAAGCTGCCAAACCCACTGCTTCATCTTGCCGCAAGTGGCTGTTGCTGCGTACTGATGAACCGTTGCTTATTTCCCGTCGGGCGGCGGCTGGTAATCAATTTGAGGGGTTGGATTTTATCCCAGGCGTTACGCTGCGCGGGGCGCTAGCAAGGTTGGTCGCGGATCGCTTTGATTTAAGCCAACAGAAGTCGCAGGTCTATCAAGAATTTGTTCAACTCTTTTACCGCGATGCGTTGAAAATTGGACCGCTCTACCCAGCACATTTTGACAATGAGAGCAGCCTTCTCTACCCAACCATTCCCGCGCCCCAGGACATCTTCATCACTGAACAGCATCCTGGGCGCAAGCAGTTGAAGTGGGAGCATCATCCTATTCTCCACATCACCGAGGCTGCCAAACGCGACTTCCGGTGGGAAGATAAAGATGGGAGTTCGCTAAAAATTGACCCGCCGAAAGGATTTTGGGGCGTCTGTCCCAATGCGCCGCTGGTCACAGTAAAGCGCGACACCGAAATGCACGTCACCTTGAGCGAGGAGACAGGGCGCGCCCGTGATCAAGAACTCTTTGGCTATGTGGTCATCGCCGCCGGTCAATACTTTATGACGGAACTGCTCTTCCGTGACGAAGCTGATTGGAAAAATCTGCAAGCCCTGACCGGCCTGCCGAATGCTATGCCAACCACCGACGAACAATCTGTTCCAGCCGATTACAAGTTTCACTTGCGCCTGGGTAAAGCCAATCGGCGTGGCTATGGAAAGATCACCGGCGCTCTTTTTGCCGTACCACCACAACAGCCGGTCTGGTGGGCGGCAAATCCCATTACAGAGCGGGTGATAAAAATTGATGCGCCGACCACACTGACGCTAATTAGCGATACGATTGTCCTGGATGCCTGGGGCCGCGCCCAGCAAAGCTTTGCAGACGAATGGTTAGGCGCGGAACTGAAGCTGCCAGCCGAGACAAGAGTGGAGATTCTGACAGCAACTGGTGCAACCGGGAATTGCTATCCGTTGAGTGCTGCGCGTGGACAGATGATCGACTCTTTCAACAACCATGTTGGCTTGCCCCGCTTCCGTGACCATGCCCTGGGCGCCGGGTCGGCTGTCACCTTTCGCCTGCTGCCCGGGCCGAAGCTCACTTTAGAGCAGTTGCAAGAACGCCTGGCGGCAATCGAAGAAGAGGGCATCGGGCTGCGCACCGGCGAAGGTTTTGGCCGCGTGGTCTTTAACCATCCCATCTACCAAGATGCCTGTGCGGAGGTAGAGCCGAGCGCCGTGAAGCTACCGGCCGTATTGGCATACGGCGAAGCAATCCGATTTGCAGACTGGGCGCAGACAGAGACGATCAGGGACTTGCAATCTTATGCAGAAGCTTTACGGAAAGCATTGCGTGCTATCAAACCGGCAAAGCGAGCAAACTTTTGGGCGGTGGTGCATGAGCTGAACGGCGGCGCCTGGGTTAACTGGGAAACCGCTAAACAGGTGCTGGATAACTACGGCGAATCGGTCGATCTGCTTGGTAGAACCTTGCCCGGCCGCCAGAAGCCAAACTTCTTCAAAGAGGACGGTAAAGCCGTTTTGCAGCTTATCCGCACGCGGCTGGAAGAACTGGATACGTTGTGTGCCGGTGACGCTGACCGCTGGCCCGCTGGTTGCCGTCAACTGGCTGCATGGCTGGCCGACATGTTGCAGGAAATGGAGGATCGCTAAGATGTCAGAACAACTCATTCAAGCCCAGGTCACAACCACCAGCGCGCTCCATGTCGGCGGCAAAGATACATCACCGATCAGCGACGATCTGCTGCGCCGCGACGCCCACGGTCACCTGCTGATCCCCGGTTCGGCCATCGCTGGCCCCTTGCGCACCCTGGCGACCCGGCTTGCCCCTCGCCTCTACGGGGAAAGTTGTTATGCACTCGATGGAAAACAGCGCCAATCATCAGAAGCTGAACAACCCAGAGCCTGTGAATGCCCGGTCTGCACGCTTTTTGGCTCCTTTAACCCGCAAGAAGGCAATGCAGAAGGTGGCGGATGCGCCTCGCCTTTGTGGGTCTACGACGCCTATCTCTCCGGCTCCACCGCCATCCGCGATGGTGTAGGGATCGACCGGGCAACCGGCGCAGCCGCGCGCGCCGGTTCAGTTAAATTCGATCTGGAGGTTCTGCCGGCCGGCGCCACGTTTACCATTCGCTTGTTGTTGCAAACCAACAAAGTTGCCAAAATTCAAGCGCGCAACGAACAACTGTTGGCTGTTCTCTTAGAAGAGTGGCGCGCCGGTCGCGGTGCGCTCGGTGGGCGGGTGGCGCGCGGCATGGGTGCATTGCGGATCACTGAGCCGGTGTGGTACCGGCGCAACCTGGGTGATCATACGGCGTTGATGAAGTACCTACGTCGCAGCGATGGCGACTTTTTTGCCGCAACCGACGAACTCGCCGATCACCAACAGAAGCTGCTGAATGCTGTGCGTCAATTGGAACTCCATCCAGCCCCGTCCATCCCTGATCCGCGCGCCAAGCCACAGAACCAACTTGGTGCAGGTGGCAACGGGGACGGGGAGAATACTGATTGGACACCTTATGCCGTGGCGCGCTGCTGGCTGCAAGCAAAAATCACATTGAGCTTTTCTGGCCCAGTGCTGATCGGCGACGCCACCCAGTCGCGACGCAGTGGCTATGATCACGCACCGCTGGCTGCCCTGCCCATCACGCGATCGCGCAAGGGGGAGCAGCAACACTGGGTTTTGCCCGGCGCCGGTGTGCGCGGGGTGTTGCGCAGCCAGGCTGAACGCATCGCCCGCACCATGACCACCCAGCAGGCTTGGGCGAAACCTGATGGTGAACGGCGCAGCTATTTCCTGGCACATAACCCCGCTGGCGACCCTAATGTACGCAATCCACAGAAGCCATTGGCGAATAGTGACGCTCTGCTAACCGCCGCCGGAATTGATGGTGAGACGCTGATTAAGCCGCACCAGGTGGATCTGGCCGACCAACTCTTCGGCAGCGTGCGCCTGGGCAGCCGCCTGTTGATCGAAGATGGCGTACTGGCGAATCGCCCCGCCCTGAAACCGCTCGACTTCTTAGCGATTGACCGCTTCACCGGCGGCGGACGCGACAGTGCCAAGTTCGACGCCGTCGCCCTGTGGCGACCGGCCTTTACTGTTCGTCTGCGCCTGGAAACCCCCCAGGAGTGGGAACTAGGCTGGCTGCTGCTAACCCTGCGCGACCTGCACGATGGTTTGGCGACCATAGGCTTTGGCGCAGCCAAAGGCTTTGGCGCTGTCAAAATTACCAACTGGCGCGCCGCCCTCGGTTTCCTGGCAGAGGAAGATTTCCCATCCCGCAAAGCTGAGGCGCAGCGACTGTTGAGCGTTATCGCCCAACCGACCGATGGCGTCTGGCGCGTGGCGGCACTGGCAGCCCAAGAAATGGATGCTCGCCAGTTATGGTTGCCCATTGCTGAAGAGTGGGTGCGGGCTTTTGGCAAGAAGATTGATGACTTTGTCCGTGATGATCAGGCTGGCAAGATCAGCGTTCCGCCCCAGCAAGATGATGATACGTACTTTGGCAAACTTGAACAACTGTATCCGGTGAAGGAGTGACCCTTTATG
>JAHDWG010000593.1 GCA_023384495.1 Caldilineaceae bacterium | reverse complement strand
ATGTCGAGCAGCGTATTGTACAACTGTGAGGGCTTCATGGGTTTGGTGAGCGTGGCGGCCAGCGCCAACCCATCGACTGTCTCTTGCCGGCTATGCTCCATGCCGCCCAATGAGGTAACCAGAATGATGGGCAATTTATCGCCGCCGGGAAGCCGGCGCAACGATGCGGCCAATTCCAGCCCATCCATGTCGGGCATCTGCATGTCGAGCACGGCTGCGTCAAAGGGTTCATCTGTGCAGACGCGGTCCAGCGCGGCATCGGGCGCAGCCAGCGTGCAGCAATCCATCCCCCAGGATTCGGCGTGTAGGCGGACGATCTGTCGGTTGGTCTCGTTATCATCCACCACCAGCAGGCGGCGCCCAATCAGTTGGGGGTGCGTCTCGCGCAGATCGGGGCGCCCGGCGAGTTGTGTGGCCTGGGCGAGCAATGTAAAGTGGAAGGTTGACCCCACACCCACTGTGCTTTCCACCCACATTTCGCCGCCCATCAATTCGCAAAGCCGCTTACTGATAACCAACCCAAGGCCGGTGCCTCCATAGCGTCGGGTGGTGGATGCATCGACCTGACTGAACGAGCGGAAGAGGCGGTCCATGCGGTCAGCAGGGATACCGATGCCCGTATCGCGCACGGTAAAGTGAAGCCGGTGCAGCGAGGATTTGGGGGCGTTCCCGCCATTTGCGCCTAGCTCCCGCGCCTCTTCGCTCCGCACCGCGAGGACCACCTCACCCTGTTCGGTAAATTTGATTGCATTGCTCAGCAGGTTAGCAAGAATCTGGCGCAGACGGGTAACATCCCCAACAATAGCTTCTGGGGTGTTGAGACTGAATAGATAGGCCAGGTTCAGCCCCTTGTCGGATGCGCGGGCCGCCATCAAGTCGAGCGAGGCTTCAATCGCCTGGCGTAGGTCAAACGGCTGCGATTCCAGTTCCAGCTCACCCGCCTCATACTTGGAATAGTCGAGAATGTCATTCACCAGGTGCAAGAGGATTTCGCCACTGCTGCGCACGGTCTCGGTGAACTCGCGTTGCTCGGGGCTGAGTTTGGTGTCCAACAGCAGGCTGGTCATGCCGATGACCGCGTTCATGGGCGTGCGGATCTCGTGGCTCATGGTAGCGAGGAAGGCGCTCTTGGCGCGTGTGGCTTCTTCGGCGGCAATGCGGGCGTCGTGCGCCTCCTCATAAAGCCGTACATTTTCGCGCACAAAGTGGCTGAGCAGCAGAAAGATGAGCAACGAGGTGCCGGCCACATTCATAACAAAAAAGAGCGAGCGCATGGCCGGCTCAAGCCAAAAAAGAGGCTCGAATATCTGCTCCAACGCCGCACTGAGCAGCACGAGCAAGAGAAACGCGCCGAACCAGAGGGCCCTGCGGCGACGATCCACAAGTAGCGCGCCCAGCGGGGCAATCAGCGACCACAGAATGGTTGCGCTGCCCTGGACAAACCCGCCCAACGCAGCCATCAGCAGAAAGGGGAGCAACAGGCTAAACAACAACTGTAAAAAGCGGAAGCGGCCAAATTCCCGTGTCTGGGCAAAGAGCAGGACGTTGAACAATGACAACAGGGCGTAGCCAAATGGTGGCGCAACGATCAACGGGTTGCCCGAGAGCCAATAAAGAAAGACGCCCCAAATCAGCCCGGCCACACTCATGACACCGGCTAAGACGAGGATCAGCGTCTTGTGCAGACGCCGTTCTTCCGTCTCGCCGGGCTGTGCGCCGAGGATGCCAATCCACCGGCTCATGGGAGATGGAATTTGTTTCCACTGGTTGGAGATCATCGGTGATTGTTTCATTTCCACATGGCCACCATCAAGGCTGCATGTCGCTACGTGGGACTGGTGGTGTTGTTTTTTAGCCGATTGATGAGTAGATCACACTGGCGAGGAATCTGTAACATCTCCAGAATCTGCTCCAACAGACACCAACGGGTAAAGGCCGATTGCAGAAGATTGACGCCCACAAACGTTGTCAACCAATACCATTGAGCACTGTGGAAGTTGCCCAGCAGAAGTGAGAGCAAGATCAACAGCCCCGCCGTCGCCCGTACATATTGCTCGATGACCATCGCAGCCTCCTTTGGTCTAGACGGTCTTTAGATACTGATGCACGAGACCTACAGCCATTGCGCCTTGCCCCACGGCAGTCGCAACCCGGCGCACGGCACCCTGACAGACATCACCCACCGCAAAGACGCCGGGCACACTCGTCTCCAGCGGGTATGGGTCCCGCTGCAAGGGCCACCCTTTGGGACGCTTGCCGTTGCGGATCAAATCCGAGCCCACAAGGATAAAGCCGGTAGGGTTGCGCTCCACCACGCCCGCTACAAATTCGGAATGAGGCGCGGCGCCGATAAAGAGAAAGAGCGCCTTGGCCGGCAGCTCCTCCACCTCACCGGCGTCCAGATGTTCGACTGTCACGCTTTCCAACTGATTCTCACCGGAGACATCAGCCACGGTTGTCCGCAACTTCACCTCGATGTTGTCCGTTGCGTTGATCTGGTTGACTAGGTATTGGGACATGCCCTGCTCGAGCGATGATCCACGCACCAGCATGGTGACCTTGCGCGCATAGCGCGAGAAGAACATGGCGCCCTGGCCAGCCGAATTGGCCCCACCCACCACACAGACATGCTCGCCCCGGTAGTGAGCAGCTTCGGTCATGGCGGCCCCATAATAGACGCCGGCGCCGGTGAGGCGGGTGACATTGGACAGATCGAGCTTGCGCACATTGGCACCCGACGCAATGATCAACGCATGGCAGCTCAGCTCGGCGCCATCCCCCAACACCACAATGCGGTAGGTTTCATCGATGCAGACACGCACAACTTCCTGCGCAGTCAACACTTCGGCGCCAAAGCGAATCGCCTGGGCTGTGGCGCGCGTGGCAAGGTCGGCGCCGCTTACGCCGTTGGGAAAGCCCAGATAGTTTTCGATGCGCGAACTGGCGCCCGCCTGGCCACCGGTGGCTTCCTTCTCAATCAGCGCTGTGCGCAGCCCTTCGGATGCGCCATAGACCGCTGCGCCCAACCCTGCCGGGCCAGCGCCAATGATGATGAGGTCGTAGAACGGTTCGGTGGCCTGCGTGCGTAACCCCACCTTCTCGGCCAGGGTGCGGGTGTCGGGCGCCACCAATTGCACGCCATCGGGGAAAAAGACCACTGGCAGGCCCGCGGCGTCGGGAGCAGTGGCGGCCACCAACCGCGCGGCCTCGGTGTCCTTCTCGATGTCGAGCCAGAGATAAGGAATCCGGTTGCGCGACAGAAAGTCTTTTATCTGGTGTGCGCTGGGCGACCAGAGCGTCCCCGCCACCCGTATCCCATCGTATGGGACAGGCGCCGTCGCCTGCCAGTCGCTCAAGAGATCATCCAACACAGGAAAGAGTTGTTCCTCGGGTGGATGCCACGGCTTCATCAGATAGTAATCCAGCCCAATCTGATTGATGCTGGCGATGGCCGCCTGCGTGTCCGCATA
>JAHDWG010000592.1 GCA_023384495.1 Caldilineaceae bacterium | reverse complement strand
TTCTGCAACATGGCATCTTTCTCCTCTACAATGTTGAACTTGACTCGAACACCTACGCCGACCTCCGGGAGGTCTTGTCAAGATCTCCTATCGATCAGCAGCTATCACACGCCGGTCAAGGCGCCATGAGCCACTCCCACGCCACAACAGATAGAGGCAAAGGGCAATCACGATGATCGGAATGATCGGCTCCTCCGGCTGCAATGGGAAGAGCGTGGGGTCATCCACAACCAGGTGGACGTAGGTCGCAACCACCATGATCGCAATGGCCGCAAGGCTGGCGAGCCGCCACAGTAACCCCGCCAGCAGCAACGCGCCCAGCCCAATCTCCACCGCCGGGACCACCCACATGTTGAGCGCATGAAACGGGATGCCCGCCGCAACGAGCTGGCCGGAAAAGGCAGCACGAAGCTCAGGAACAGCGAGCTTCATCACCCCCGTTGCCAGAAAGAGCACCGCCAGCAGGATACGGATTGCGGACGCCCAATTGCTGGCCCGCGCCTGACACCACTGGGTCAATCGCTGATTCATCATGCGCTCCATACATCATCCACCTTTTGCGAGCTAGACCAAATGGAATCCGACAACATCATCGGAACTCCTTCTCGAATCATTATCAACTCACCGTTAACTGCCGCCAGCCGCGGTCGAAGTAGAGCAGAGGTCGGATTTCGTCTGCGCACTCGACCACAGCAACGTCACCGGCCACCATTTCGCCAGTGAAAATCGTATGGTCGCCGCCACTGTAGGCATCGTGCAGCCGGCAGTCCACCCACCACAATCAGCGCCGTGGCGTGCTCCACCACCCAGCTGGGCACGCCCTGGCAAAAGGCAAAGTGGATATAGTCCATCTCCTGCGGCGGCAGGTTGTAGGTCACGGCCACGCGGTACATCTGCGCCTCGTCTTCCAGGCGAAAGATCAGGCCGGCGTCCATGGGCACAGTTTCGGCGGCCTTGTCCATGACCAATTGCAGAATCCGCTCCAGATTTTGGGTCGAGGCCACCTCGCGCCCGATGGCGGCGATGTCAGTGCTATAACGAGACTTCGCGTTGCGGATACGACTCGACCTCTATTGCCAAAGTCTCGTTGTCGTGTTAGCACGCAAGAGACATAAACGCTCGGTCTATGGTGTTCTGAAATCATGATTCGACGCAGTAATAGCACCTACACAAGTGAATCTGACGCTTTCTGGCATTTGGCCTCCAAGGCCAACGCCACAGAGATTGCGCCCAATGTAAGCTTGCCTACTTGACTCCGTAGTCTGGTACAAGGTTTACACTTGGTGACAGGGATCACGCCGACAAAACAGACGAAAGGAAACACCGGTGAGAACGTTACTCATCAGCCAGCTTGCCGAAGCGGCAGGCGTCAATGATGAAAATGAGCAGCCAGCTTCACCACGCTCCATCCGCCCCCTTGTGTCACCTGAGTTACAGTCAAGTTCAAATCAGAGCCTACAATAAGGTCAATAAAGAGTGCTATCCAACGTTGAAGAACAGACTGACTGGAGCCACCATCGTGTCACAACCATCGATCACCCTCTACGGCGCCCACTGGTGCCCGGACTGCCGGCGCAGCAAGCAATTCCTGGGCGAACACCAGATCCCCTACGAATGGGTGGACATCGAGCAAGACGCCGTCGCCGAGCAATTCGTCATCGAGAAAAATGACGGCAAGCGCATCATCCCCACCATCGTCTTTGGCGACGGCTCGCACCTGACCGAGCCAAGTAATGCCGAGCTGGCCGCCAAACTGGGACTCAAGACCAGCATCGAGCGCCGGCACTTTCCTTTCGTGGTGTTGGGCGGCGGGCCGGCCGGGCTGACCGCCGCGCTCTACACCGCGCGCGAGGGGATCGACACGCTGGTCATCGAGCGCGCCGCCTTTGGCGGCCAGGCGGCAGGCGCCGAGAAGATCGACAACTTGCCCGGCTTCCCCGATGGCGTAGCGGGCATCGACTTTTCCAACCGGCTTCGCCAACAGGCTGAACGCTTTGGCGTCGCCCTGTTGCAGGCGCAGGACATTGTGCGCGTCCACGGCCACGACAACTATCGCTGCGTCGACACCGCCGGCGGCGACGAGTTCAGCGCCCAAGCCATCCTCATCGCCACCGGCAGTCGTTACAAGCGGCTGGGCGCACCCGGCGAGGAGAAGTATGTTGGCGCCGGCATCCACTTCTGCGCCACCTGCGACGGCCCCTTCTACAAGGGCAAGGAGATCGCCGTGGTCGGCGGGGGCAACAGTGCGGCCGAAGAGAGCCTGCTGCTCACCAAGTTTGCCGGCAAGGTCACCATTCTGGTGCGGGGCGACAGCTTCAAGGCCAGCCAGGTGATTCAGGACAACGTGCTGCGCGACCCCAAGATCGAGGTGCGGTTCAACACCGAAGTGCAGGAGTTCCTCGGCGCCAAAGCGAAGTTAAACCGGCTGCGGCTGGTCAACAACCAGACAGGCGCCAGCGACGAACTGCCCGTGGAGGGCGCCTTTCTCTTTGTGGGGCAGGACCCCAACACCGGCTTTCTGCGCCAGAGCCCCATCCGGCTCGACCGCTGGGGGTTTATTGTCACCGGCCACGACCTGGTGCATGATGGGGATCGACCTCCGGATTACGAACGCCGGGAGCCGGTGGCGCTGGAGACCAGCATGCCGGGCGTCTTTGCTGCCGGCGATGTGCGCGCCGGCAGCACCAAACAGGTGGCCAGCGCCGCTGGCGAGGGCGCCACCGCCGCGCTCCTCGTGCGCGAATATCTCAAGCGAGTGTGAGATGCTGAATTCGTCAAGCGCCAGCTCGAACTCTTTAGACGATATCGTGCCGCTCAAGGTGGCTCACACGAGGTGGAGATGATCGATCCCAACCTGCTGGCGAAACTGCCTGACATCCGCCGGCGCATCGAATGGTTCCTGCGGCACCGGCCCAACGTCGTCGGCGGCATGGCGACCAGCTACATGCCGGGCGCCGACCGCAACTGTCTGGCCGCCATCCTCACCAAAGAACGATTGGTGAGCGTGCTGCACGACATGTTGGATGAGCACGAGTTTCTGTCCGACTACGGCATTCGCTCGCTGTCAAAATGCCATGAAGCCAATCCCTATCGCATTGACGTGGATGGGCAGACCTTTGAAGTGAGCTACTGGCCGGCGAAATCCAGGAGCAGTCTTTTTGGCGGCAACTCCAACTGGCGCGGGCCGGTCTGGTTTCCCATCAACTACCTGCTCCCTGCTCATCGAAGGTTTGCAGCGCTTTCACCAATACTATGGCGATGAAGTCCAGGTTGAATTTCCCACTGGTTCGGGCAACTTGCTGACGCTGGACAAAGTAGCCGAAGCGTTGGCGCAGCGGCTCATCGCCATCTTCCACCGCAACGATGCCGGCCAACGGCCGGTTTATGGCAGCCAGCGCATCTTCCAGGACGATCCTCACTGGAGGAACCATCTTCTATTCTACGAATACTTTCACGGCGACAACGGCGCTGGTCTG
>JAHDWG010000591.1:1518-3483 GCA_023384495.1 Caldilineaceae bacterium | reverse complement strand
TCAACATGCTGAGCAAGATGAAGACCGACACGCACCTCGGCAGCCGCATCGCCGAGGTGCACAACGGCTCGGCCCTCTTCACCGGCGACGCCGGCCAGGGCGAGAGCAACATCCGCCGCTGGATCATCGAAAACGACTGGCTCGAAGCCATCGTTGCCCTGCCGCTCAACATGTTCTACAACACCGGCATCGCCACCTACATCTGGGTGATCAGCAACCGCAAACCCGCCCACCGCCAGGGCTACGTGCAGCTCATCGACGCCACCCAGTGGTACAAACCGCTGCGCAAAAACCTGGGCAAAAAGAACTGCGAACTTGCCGAAGAGGACATCCGCCGCATCTGCGACACCTACCTCGCCTTCCAAGAGACCGAGCACGCCAAGATCTTCCCCAACGCCGCCTTTGGCTACTGGAAGGTGACCGTCGAGCGCCCGCTCCGCCTCAAGGACATCGACCCCCAGCGCGCCTACAGCGCCAAGGAGATCAAAGCCCTCAAGGCCGAGGGGCAGGTGGACGAGCAGGCGCCCCCCGTCATCAAGAAGATCCACAAACCCGGCAGGGTCGCCCCTGACCCCTTGCGCGGCCTCTTCCCCGCCACCATCGACGGCCAGTGCTGCGTCGTCGAATACGAACCCGACCCCGACCTGCGCGACACCGAACAGGTTCCGCTGCTCGAAGCAGGCGGCGTCGAAGCCTTCCTCTGCCGCGAGGTGCTGCCCTACACATCCGACGCCTGGTTCGACGACAGCAAAACCCAGATCGGCTACGAGATCTCCTTCACCCGCCACTTCTATAAACCGCAGCCGCTGCGCACGCTGGCCGAGATCCGCGCCGATATTCTGGCGCTGGAGAAGGAGACCGAGGGACTACTCGACGAAATTATTGGGAGGGTTCACCCATGATCGACCACCTCAAGCCCTACCCCGAATACAAGGACTCTGGCCTGCCCTGGCTGGGAAGTCTGACCCTTCGGGCGCACCTAACCCATGCGCAGCCGTTCTATACAAGCCAAACTTTAATACGGACCGCATGTTGTACTTTATTAAAGGCTAGCTTTAACAATGACCACCCCGTCTCGGCCCCTGCCGGCCCACAATAACGTCGCCCCACCCACGCTGCAGCACAACCGGCGACCGCACCCGCGCCAGCCTTCCGGGAGGGGGCCGGCGAAGCTCCGATTGGCAACGTTGTTTCTGGCCCCCTCCCGGAAGGCGGTTCACCCATGATCGACCACCTCAAGCCCTACCCCGAATACAAGGACTCTGGCCTGCCCTGGCTGGGGAAGATTCCGGTGCATTGGGAGGCACGCAAACTCCGAAATGTCCTAAGAGGTATTACAGAGCGAAACCGGCCAGACCTGCCCTTGTTGTCGGTTGTGCGGGAAAAGGGTGTGATTCTCCGTGACATAACCAACCAGGACGAGAACCACAACTACATTCCAGATGACCTAACCAACTATAAAGTTGTTCGCACGGGACAGTTCGCCATGAATAAGATGAAGGCATGGCAGGGGTCCTACGGTGTTTCGCAACACGATGGAATCGTGAGTCCTGCATACTTCATCTTTAGTCTCGACGGAGTAGAAGGCGCTTACTTCCATTCTGCAATTCGCTCCAGTGCCTACATTCCCTTCTTTACACAAGCATCCGATGGTGTCCGGATCGGCCAGTGGGACTTGTCGCAGGCTCGAATGAAGGAGATTCCTTTTTTTGTCCCACCCCCAGACGAACAAGCCGCCATCGTCCGCTTCCTCGACCACGCCAACCGGCGCATCGACCGCTACATCCGCGCCAAACGCAGGCTCATCGCCCTGCTCAACGAACAGAAGCAGGCCATCATCCACCAGGCCGTCACCCGCGGGCTTGACCCTGGCGTGCGCCTCAAGCCGTCGGGCGTGGAGTGGCTGGGAGATATTCCAGCACATTGGGAAATGCGAAGACTTCGGACGCTTGTCCATAGAATTGA
>JAHDWG010000591.1:0-1508 GCA_023384495.1 Caldilineaceae bacterium | reverse complement strand
GATCAAGGCATTAGCCCGCAAGCTGAAGGCTTTCTCGCCGACGACTCGTCATGGGGAGTTTTGAAGGCTGGCTGTGTAAACCGGGGCATCTTCAGAGAAACTGAGCACAAACGTCTGCCAAAGACTGTATCGATCTGATAAGACATTTCGCCCCATATTTCGGGATTTTGTTGATGTGGATTTTGCCGTCCAAGCAATGAATAGCCGCTACTATCGGCGTCAAGTCGAAGAAGCAATCAGTGGTGCTGAGGGTCTGGCGAACAATATGCAACTGTCTTCACTTCGAGACTTCCAGCTTGTCATCCCTCCACTACCTGAAGCGAAGGTGATTGCTGCATATCTTATTCGAGAGACACGCCGGCTAGACACAACCATCACCCGCACCGAGCGCGAAATCGCCCTCATGCGCGAATTCCGCACCCGCCTGGTCGCCGACGTGGTCACCGGCCAGCTCGACGTGCGCGCCGCCGCCGCCAACCTGCCCGACGAACCTCAAGAACCGGAGACCCTGGCCGCAGAGGAGGGCATGGAAAGCGAGGAAGCGGAAGAGGATTTTGACACCGAGGAAGAGTCGTGACCGGACTTCCGGGAGGTGCCCACAGACTGGTCGGTCTGACAAAATTGGTTCTGGGCACCTCCCGGAAGTCCGGTCACCAGCAACACACCAGATCATCACAGCCCAACCGGAGCAGACCAGCCATGCCTGTTCGCACTGTCCAGTTTGTTCAGGGTCATTACTATCATCTGCACAATCGGGGCGCCAATCGTCAGTCCATCTTTCACAACGATGACGACTTCCGTGACTTTCTCACGCGACTCAAAGGCAACACCCAGAAATACGCCGTCCAGATCATTGCCTACTGTCTCATGCCCAACCATTTCCATCTGCTCGTCCGTCAGGATGGCGAAACCAGCGCCGGGCTGGCGCTTCAGTACACCTGCAACGGCTACACCCAACACTTGAACCGGCAACGCCAACGCCAGGGCACATTATTCCAGGGTCGTTTCGGCGCACACCACGTCCATGAGGATGCCTATCTGCGCCATCTCTGTTGCTACATCCATGCCAATCCCGTCAAGGATGGCTTTGCGCTCAAGCCCGAACTCTGGCCCTACTCCAATTACCTGGAGTGGACCGGCCAACGCAACGGCAGCCTGATCGACAAGGAATTTGTCAAGACCCAGTTTGGTTCGGCAGAGACCTACAAAAACTTCGTCACCGCCTACATGACCAACGCAGCGGCCATTCCCGCCAATGTGCGCACATACCTGGCTAGCCTGGCGGGGTAACGGCCAGACTTCCGGGAAGTGACCATCAGCGATCCTCGTTAACAAAATAGTCTGTGGTCACTTCCCGGAAGTCCTCACCTCCTTGTGACAGACCATGCCGGCCACCTATGGAAGGGAAGCCGAACCGATGGCAGATTGGCTGGCCGAAGACGATGAGATGACGGAGAGCGAAGAATTGACCGCAGCCGAGGTCGATGATCGATCGGCAAGTGGCTAAG
>JAHDWG010000590.1 GCA_023384495.1 Caldilineaceae bacterium | reverse complement strand
CATGAGTAGGAGCTAAGCGATGAGTCCAGCAGCGAAGCAGGATGTGGATGATCAACGCTGGGAACGGATTCTTGGTGACGTGCAGCAGTTGTCGCCGATTCGCAAGCTGGCTCTACTTCAGCGGTTAGCAGATTCACTGGGTCGCGACTGGGCAGCGGAGAAAAGGGAAGACTCTACTAGCCTTGTTCGTGATCTCCAGTATGTGAAACTGGAAACCGATGAACTGACCTACCAAATTATTGGCTGTGCCATGGAGTTGCATCGAACGAAAGGACCTGGATTTCGCGAAGATACGTATCAGCGCGATCTTGAATCCGCTTTCCAAACGCGTCGGTTGTTGTTTGCTTCCCAGAAGGTGCTGGAGGTTTTTGACAGTGGTAGTGGCGGGAAGCTGATCGGCTATTATATACCTGATTTTATTGTGGATAACCGGGTGATCGTTGAGATCAAGGCACTTAATAGCATAGACAACAGCCATCTGGCGCAAGTCATCGGGTACCTGGCAGTGAGCGGTTGTCAGGTTGGGTTGCTGATCAACTTTGGCGAACGCAGCCTTGAGTTCAAGCGGGTGTTGCCACCCAATGATGTGAAGGAACATAAAGTCAACCGGCAGTGGCTGTTTGTGCCGGAATGGTTACGCGAGGAATAAGGGCTGTCAGCGGATTCGGGGAGCGGATTGAACGGATAGCTCGTCCGAATGACCTTTTTCGCTTGACAGGGTTAGGAACGGATTTGCCATCCAGTGCCAGAATCCGTTCCCAGTGCCTGTTCGGGAAAGAGTCTACCCATGCTCATCCGTTCAATCCGCTCCCCGAATCCGCTGACAGCGCGACCACCCATCTAAAGGCTTCCATGACCCAACCCGTCGTCAACCTTAACCAGGTCGGCATGACCTTCAACGCCGGCCGCCCCAATCAAACAGTCGCCCTGGAAGACATTTGTCTCACCATCGAACCGGGCGAATTCGTCTCGCTGATCGGCCCCTCTGGCTGCGGCAAATCGACGCTGCTACGGCTGGTGGGCGACCTGATCCGCCCCACTGCCGGTGAGGTACAGGTCAACGGCAAGAGCGCCCACCAGGCCCGCCTCGACCAGGACTACGGCATGGTCTTTCAAGCGCCGGTGCTCTTCGAGTGGCGCAGCATCCTCAACAATGTCATGCTGCCGCTGGAGTTGCGTGGCATGCGGCGCGATGAGCGCCGCCAGCGGGCAGCCGAGCTCATTAAACTCGTGGAGCTAAAGGGCTTCGAGCACCACTATCCCTGGCAGCTTTCGGGCGGGATGCAGCAGCGCGCCGCGATCGCCCGCGCCTTGGCGATCCAGCCCAAACTGCTGCTCATGGATGAGCCCTTCGGTGCGCTCGACGAGATGACGCGCGAGCGCATGAATCTGGAACTGCACAAGATCTGGCGAGAAACCGAGACCACGGTCATCTTTGTCACCCACAGCATCGCCGAGGCGGTCTTTCTCTCGACGCGCATCGTGGTCATGTCGGCGCGGCCGGGACAACTCCTACGCCAGATCGACGTGCCCCTCACCCTCCCCCGCGGCGAGCACACGCGTGAAGAGACCGCCTATTTCCAGGTGGAAACCGAGGTGCGCGAATGGCTGCGCAAGGCCAAGGGCTACGAGACGCATGGGGTGGAGGTGAGCGAATGACCATACAACGCAATCTCCCCGCCATCGTCCTATTTGTGGCCGTCCTCATCATCTGGGAAGCGTCGGTCTGGGCGCTCAATATCCAGCGTTTTCTTTTGCCTGCGCCGTCGGTGATCTGGCAGGCCTTTACCGGCAATTTTGACCGGCTGGTGCATATCGGCTGGTTTACTACCCGGCAGGCGCTGGGCGGCTTTGCCATCGGCTGTGGCGCCGGCATCCTGGTGGCGCTGGCCACGGCGCGCTGGACGTTGGCGAGCGAGACGCTCATGCCCTTTGCCATCGCCGCCAACTCTGTGCCCATCATCGCCTTTGCGCCGATCTTCAACAACTGGTTTGGCGTGGACAACCCGTTCTCCAAAATGATGATCGTGGCGGTGATCGTCTTCTTCCCCATGATGATCAACACATTGCGCGGGCTGACACTCGTAGACCCGGCGGCCATCGAGTTGATGCGTTCCTACGCGGCAAGCGAATTCGAGATTTTGCGCAAGGTGCGGCTGCCCAACGCCTTGCCCTATATGTTCAACGCCTTTAAGGTGGCGGCCACGCTCAGCATGATCGGCGCAGTGGTGAGCGAGTACTTTGGTGGCAACCGTTCGGCGCTCGGCGTCTTTATCACCCAGGAGGCGGCGCAATTTCGTTTTCAAAATTCGTGGGCGGCGATTATCATTGCCTGTATCGCCGGCATCACCTTCTATCTGGTCGTTCTGGCTGTGGAGCGGCTTACCATCCCCTGGCACAGCTCCGTGCGGGCGAGTGAATAGCAAATTGGAACTGCCATGTACCTGGAAACGGCAAGGTTACGACTGCGTGAGTTTGTGGAAGATGACTGGCCGGCTGTGCTTGCTTACCAGGCGGACCCGCTCTATCTGCGCTTCTATCATCTCACGGAACAGACGGCCGCGGGTGCGCGTGACTTTGTCCAAATGTTTCTCGACCAGCAAGCCGAGCAGCCACGCACAAAGTTCCAACTGGCGCTCGAACTCAAAGAGGATGATCGTCTGGTCGGCAATTGTGGCATCCGCATCAACGACCCAGAGCAACGGGAAGCAAATATCGGCTACGAGTTAGCCAGCCCACTCTGGGGGCAAGGGTTGATGACCGAAGCAGCCACAGAAATTGTCCATTTTGGGTTTGAGGAATTGAACATGCGCCGTATCTGGTCCTGGTGCGTCGCCGCCAATATCGGCTCGGCGCGGGTGCTGGCCAAGGTCGGCATGAGACAGGAAGGCTGTCTGCGCGAAAAGGAATTTATCAAAGGGGAATGGCGCGATCATCTGCTTTTTGCCATCCTCGACCACGAATGGCGGGCGTTGCAGCGGCCAGCCGTTGCCCAACCCGCGGCTTGACTGCTATCTATCTACAACTGCACAAAAGGAGATGCAAGCAATGAAACGAATGCACTGGCTGTTCTTTCTGGTCATAGCGGCGCTCGTTGCGGCGTGCGCCGCACCGGCGGCCCAACCCGCAGCCCCCGCGGCTCCCGCCGCCGAAGGAGCCGAGGCTCCCGCAGACTTGATCCCCGTGCGGCTGCAACTGCAATGGGTGACCCAATCTCAGTTTGCCGGCTACTACGCCGCGCTCGACCAGGGCTTCTATGCCGACGAAGGTCTCGACGTGACGATCCTCGAAGGCGCGGTGGAGATCGTGCCGCAACAGGTTGTTGCCGCCGGCGAAGCTGAGTTTGGCATTGCCTGGGCGCCCAAGGTCTTGGCCTCTCGCGAGCAAGGGGCCGACCTGGTGAACATCGCCCAGGTCTTCCAGCGCAGCGGCACCTTGCAGGTCTCATGGGCGGACAGTGGCATCACCAGCCCAGCCGACTGGG
>JAHDWG010000589.1 GCA_023384495.1 Caldilineaceae bacterium | reverse complement strand
CGTGGTCATGGCGGGCAGCAACTGTGCGCTCGGTCACGGTTTCCGCATCAGCGGCGCACCCTTCCCCATCGAGCGACTGCCGATTGACGAGACGCATCCCACCTATCCTGAAGATTCATATAGCTTTACCAAGCGCGCCGGCGAAGATTTGCTGGCGAGCTTTACACGGGCCTATGGCATGCGCACCTATGTGACGCGCATTGCCGGCATCTGCTCGGCCGAGCGACGCCAGCAGATTGCGGCCAATGCCAAACCGGTAACAGCGTGGAGCGAGTGGCTCTGGTGTTGGGTGGGCAGTGAGGATGTGGCGAGTGCGCATCGTCTGCTGATGGAACGGGCCGAGCAGTTGCCGCCGCATGATGTCTATTTTCTCAATGCCGATGACACAACCTGCCTTGAGCCCTCACTGGAACTGGTGGAACGCTTCAACCCGGCGCTGGCCCCGCTGGTGACAAGGCTAGAGGGCCACCAGTCCTTCCTCAACTGCGACAAGCTCAAACAGGCTGTGGGCTGGGAACACAAGACAACCTGGCGAGACCTGCGATAATTGACGGCCTGGCCTACCAGGCTGGATTTGTGAAGATGCCCGGTGAAGCATACCTGCTCGCGCGGCCACATTTGCAGCGCGATGTGTTGTAACAAGATGTGTAATAACAAGATGTATAGTAGCAAGTGATAGTAGCAAGTGAACAGATAAGGATAACCAACATGACCGACATTGTTCGATTGGGCGTCGTGGGCGCCGGAAGTATTTCAGTGCGTGGGATTCTCCCCCACCTGAGCATGGACGACGTGCAGGACCGTGTGCGTCTGACCGCAGTCTGCGACCCGGCCCCGGGGCGCGCACAGGCCGCCGGCGTACGCTTCAACATCCCCAATGCATATGAGACATACGAGGAACTGCTGGCTTCGGGCACGTGCGACGCCATCACCATCGCATCGCCAATCGGGCTTCATTATGAGCAGGGCAAGGCAGCCATCGATGCCGGCTTACATGTCCACTTCAACAAGACCATGACCACCACCGTGGACGAGGCCGACGATCTGATCGAGCGCGCCCAGAAGAAGGGTGTCAAGCTCGTCTCCTGCCCCGGTCAGATGCTGCGCCCCATGTTCCAACGCTATCGCGAGCTGATCCATGAAGGCGCACTGGGGCATCTGACCTGGGCGGTGACCGGCGCCGCCTTTGGCAACTATCACGAGAATGAGCGCGTGCGCGGTGGCGATGACCCGCTCTCCAACATCAATCCGGCCTGGTATTTCCGCCGGCCAGGTGGCGGCCCCCTCTACGACATGACCGTCTATGGGATGCATGCGCTGACGGGCATTCTGGGGCCGGTGAAACGGGTGACCGCCATGTCGGGCGTGCGCATCCACGAGCGTGAGTTCCGAGGTGAAATGTTGCCCACCGATATGGACGACAACACCTTTATGGTGCTGGATTTTGGCGACAACCTCTACGCCGTCGCCTATGGCGCCGCCGCCGGCGGCATCCCCGGCGCCTGGTCGCCCACCTTCTTTGGCACGAAGGGCGTCTTGCGCGATGGCAAACTCAACGAGGAGGCGATCGACTACCCTGGCCGCGACCTGGAAGAGCAATACAAGAACATGAACGCATCGTTGCCCCACGTGGTCGGCCCCCATCGCGAGGTGGAAGAGGCGCATGTGTACGAAGACATCATGCAACTGGTGGACTGGATTCGCGAGGGCAAGCCCACCATCTCGACGGCAGAGCACGCACGCCACGTCATCGAGATCTTTGACGCCGCTTATCGCGCCGCCGCCAGCGGTCAGGCGCAGACGCTGCGGACGACCTTTTGAGTAGACGATAGACAATGGACAAGGGACGATAGACGATAGTCCGCCGTCGATTGTCCATCATCCCTATTGCCCCCAACGGAGGAATCATGACGCTCCCAACCATCGAACCGGGCATCAAAGTGGCCGCTCAGATGTCGCCCGAACCAAGCGAAGACGACCTCAAGTTTGTCAAGCAGATGGGGGTTGACTACGCTGTTCTCTGGACTGACGCCAGCAAATCGAGCTATGCGTATTACGCCAGCCGGCGCCAACTCTTCGAAGACCACGGCATCAAGGTCTATGGCTTTGGCAATCGCGATGTCCACAACCAGGATGCAATCGTGCTCAACCTGGAAAATCGCGACGCCAAGGTTGAACAGTACAAACAACACCTGCGCGACTTGGGTAGGGCTGGTATTCCCTACACTACCTATGCGCATATGGCCAATGGTATCTGGAGCACCGAGCGCGAGGCAACGCGCGGCGGCGCCAGCGCGCGCGGCTTTGATCTGGCCAAGGCGGACAAAGGACACTGGGCCGGTCAATACTTCCATACGCCGCTCACGCATGGCCGCGTCTACACGCGCGACGAAATCTGGGAGAATTTCACGCACTTTGTCAACGAAGTGGCGCCGGTGGCCGAAGAGGCTGGCGTCAAGATCGGCATCCACCCCGACGACCCGCCGCAGCCAGAGTTGGGGGGCATCCCGCGCTGCATCTTTAGCAGCTATGATGGCTATGCGCGTGCGCTGGAGATTGCGGGCAGCCCTAATGTGGGCATCTGCTTCTGTGTAGGCTGCTGGCTTGAAGGCGGCCCGCTCATGGGGAAAGATACGGTTTCATCGATTCGCGACTTTGGGAGCCAGGGCAAGATTTTCAAGGTCCACTTCCGCAATGTCGATGCGCCGTTGCCTCACTTCGTTGAGACCTATGTGGATGATGGCTATCAGGACATGTACAAGGTGATGAAGGCGCTGCGCGAGATCAACTTCGACGGCGTCGTGATCCCGGATCATGTCCCGTTGATGCTCAACGACCCGCGTTTGGGCACAGCCTACACCATCGGCCATATGAAGGCGCTAGTTGCGCGCGCCAACGAAGAGGCCGCCTGACCTGGGTTGGGCTATCAGGCAGGGCCCCGACCCCAGGGGTGGGGAATTGGTCAAGCCTGTGTGATTTTGGCGGCAAGGTTGCCAAAATCACACAGATGAAAGGTGTTTTTCCCCCTTCTCCCCCGTTTCGGGGGAGAAGGGGGATGAGGGGGTTGTTGCCTGGTGTGTAAGGTGAGTTATTGAGAAGCCCTGCCCAAGGTCGACAATATGTTGACGGGCAAGGCAATGTCGCTTATACTATACGTAGCTGTATCATCAGCAACGCGCGCTGCTTCTCCCTCGCAGCCATGTAGCGTCCCCCCTACTTGATTTGAATCGATGTGACATCTAATCGTGCGCTTTGGGGAGCCGCTCTGGGCGCCCTCCGTCTATATCCAAAGAACATCGTAAGAATAAAGAACATCGTAAATATATGGAAAACGGTACAATCGCACGAACGCCAGAGCGTCCGATAGGACAAGGGTGTTGATGGCAAGACTGGAAGTATATGTGATAAATATTAAGTATGTTGTGTGAAAACAATCTCTATAGCGATGAACTTCTACGATAATGGCCGACAATAGTGAGATACA
>JAHDWG010000588.1 GCA_023384495.1 Caldilineaceae bacterium | reverse complement strand
CGATGAACCACGTACAGGCCGTCCGCTATCTTGAGGCGGAAAACTATCAGCTACGCCAGGAGCTGGGCCGGTTGCATAACACGCTGGCCGAACGGGATAGCCACGCCCGGCGCATCCGCCAGGCGAAAGAAGACGGCCTGTTGCTGGCGCTGTGGGCCGCTGCTGGCATCCCGCCAAGCAGGGCATACGCCCGGCGTCACAACATAAGCCAACCACGTTGGGAACACGCCATGGCGCTTCTGAGGCTGGCCAGGGTGTTAACCGGACATCGACGCTGGGTAACCAGGGACGCCGCCACGATCGAAGCGAGGCTAGAGCGGGCAGCACAACAGGCCATCGATACGCCAGGCGCGTATCGAGCGCGCCACGCCCGTTTTCGTCGGGGGTGAGTCACACCGTGTACGGTGCGAGTTGGCCACACCGTACACGGTGTGAGTTGCTTGAAAAGTCACACCATACAGGACTGTATTGGGGGAGCCGGTAGGGGCCGGGAAGGGAATCCCCCTCGGACACATAATCACGAAAGGAATTGAGACATGCGCATCAACTACATATTGGGCGATCCGGTCGGTGAACGTCTGAGCGAGCTATACCAGGCCGAAGGGAAGGCGCAAGGGGTGAGAGACTTGTTCCCCCTGGGGGATGCAGAGCTTGAAAAGCTGGCGGCCAGTTTGGACCGGAAAGCGCTGGACGATTTAGAGGGGAGGGTGAACGCTGCGGTTGCTATGGCCCTGGACATCGGCTTTGCTGTGGGCTGGCAGTGCGCGAAGCAACCCGAACTGTTGATTTTTGAGGAGCGCAAGCCGAAGCGAAGCAAACGGGGCAAGGCGGCGGGCAAGTAGGTTACAATAGAAAGCGCCACACCTGAAACCTTGCCGGGTGGGTGTGGCGCTTGCGTGAATCGCTCAAAAGTTGCACGCCATGACAATCTGTGTTATACTTTTTGACAAACTTCAGGCGAAACCTACCTGCGCCTCGGTGCAGGTCAACAACGTGAAATCGTTGCCCCAGGAGGGAGAAACGGTTAAGCCGGGCCAGGTGCCCGCCGGTCAAAACCGGCACGGCGTATCCCTGGTCTATATTGTTGTGCCCTACCGTGCATCACGACAAGGCGACCAACGGCAATACGCCGGCGGTCGCCTTTTTCTATTCAAGTTTGAAGGAGGGGGGGCAAGATGGCAAAAACGAATCTGATCGCATTTCGCGCAACGCCAGATCAGCGGCGCAAACTCGAAAGGTTGGCCACGGGGGAAAGAACAACGATTAGCGGAATTTTGGCCAAGCTAATCGATAATCAACCCGTGCAACCCATTCAGGTTGCGGGGTTGAAGATGCCCACCACCGACGCCACCGAGAGCCACGCCGGCGCTGTGCCGACCCCATAAAGCAAAAGGCCCGGTAGGCAGGCCGGGCCAGTTGCAAAACGATTCTGTTGGAGATGCCCACATGATACCGCAATCACGACCCAAAGTCAAGCCCGAATCGCCCACAACCGAACTTTCCCGCCTGGCGCGGCAGCTGCCCATGCACGTCGTCGGGCTGCTGGTCGTCAAAGCGATCGAATACCAGCTGAGCGACGGCGTTCTGGTACGCGCCATCGAACGGGCTGTTGAATTCCAAAACCGCCCGGCGCATCGATGCGCGGCATGTTATCGATGGATGGACGCGCCCGATCTGCCCCTCGCCTGTCTGGTTGATGGCGCTGTGCGGTTCGCTGCGGTGTGCGCTCGGTGTGAACGCCGGCTGCGCACAACTGAACGGATCACGCGGGCGATTGAGGGCTATGTGAGGGGGGAGGGGCAGTCATGACGACGAGCACAACAACGCTGGATTGCCTGAACTGGCTTGCCAAGCAGGGCGCAAAATTTGCGCTCCCACGGGGACGCACAAAGGGCAAGGTTGAGGCGGACTGGCAAAACAAGCCCCATACGGTCGAAGAAGCTATCGCCCACGCCAAAAGCGGCGGCAACGTGGGACTGTTGACCGGCAAACATTCGGGCGGGATTGTGGCGCTCGACCGTGACGTAGACTATCCCCAGACTGTGGCCATGCTGGGCGAGCTGGCCAACACGGTAAAAATCGAACGCGACAACGCGCCGGGGCGGGGGAAGTTGCTCTACAAAGTGGTTGGGGCGCTCCCACCGTCTACCGTTTGGAAGGCAGACCCAAGCGACCGAAACCCAAGTCTAGAACTTCTGTCCACGGGCCGCCATGCGATCATCCCACCCAGCGAGTACGACGGCGGGCGGTACGAACTGGTTGACACCCAGCACGGGATTCGTTCCATCACCACGGCTGAGCTTGAAGCGATCTGGTTCCTCATCACCGGTGAGTCGCTCGACAAGTCGAGTAAGCGCCGTGACAGCCGGGCCACAGACAAGAGCGCCATGGACGATTACAAAGATCAGGTACGCCACGCATGGCCCACCCAGCGAGTATTTGAACACTTCAACCGCAACGGCAATGGGGAAAAGCCAAGCGGCCACGATACCCGGCTGCTGGGCAACGGCGGTCTGCTCATTCATGAATGGCGCTGGTACAACATGGCCGAAGGGGTGGGCGGTGATGAGTTTGACGCCTGGTCATGGTGCAAGCATGGGCGCATCGTTGACCGGACGGATGGACAGGGTTTTTGGGCGATTGCGCGCGAGATGGGTGACGCAGCGGGCATCGAAGCGCCAGCCGGTGACGACAGTGACGACGGTGACGACTCCCAGCAAAAGGGGGCTGGCAAGCAGGGCAAAGAGGCCAAGCCCAAGCAAGCAGATGAACTCTATAAGCTGGCCTTGAAGCTGGCGTATTTTTTCCAGGGCCGGCAAGATGGGCAGCTCTACGCCTCGGTGGCTGTAGATGGGCACCGGGAGTGCTACCGCATGAAATCGGAGCGGTTCAACGACTGGCTATCCTTTGCCTACTTCCAGCAACACGGTACAGCGGTAAGCGCCCAAGCCAGGGCAGACGCCAAAAACCTGTTGTCGTTTGAGGCGCGCAAGTGTGTCGAGGATGTTTTCGTACGGGTGGGATACGCGAGCGACAAGGTCTATATCGACCTGGGTTCACCGGAAGGCGACGCCATCGAGGTAGACGCCAGCGAGTGGCGCATCGTTCCTATCCCGCCTGTCCACTTTCGCCGACCTGAAACCATGCTGCCCTTGCCGCTGCCCTCGGTGTGCAATGACCCGCTGTTGCTGCGTCAGTATCTCAACATCGAAGACGCCGATTGGCCGCTGCTGGCCGCCTGGGTGGTGGCGGCGCTGCACCCACGAGGTCCGTACCCGGTGCTGGCGTTCCTCAGTCGGGCCGGCAGTGGGAAATCAACCCAGCTGCGCGTACTCAAGCGGATTATCGACCCCAGTAGCGCAGAGCTGCGCACCCAGCTTTCAGACGTTCGGGATCTGTTCATTGCAGCGGCCAACAGTTGGGTGTTGGCCTTCGACAACGTGAGCCAGCTATCACCAGAGGTTTCAGACGCCCTGTGCGTCATTGCTACAGGCG
>JAHDWG010000587.1 GCA_023384495.1 Caldilineaceae bacterium | reverse complement strand
TGGGAACGTCTTTGTACCAGGATCGGAAGTATGAGGTCGGCCAACGGCTGCTGACCCTGCGGGCCAGGACCCGGCTGACGCAAACGGACCTGGCCGGCCTGATCGGGGTCAACCGGCGCAGCATTCACAACTGGGAAGCGGGAGCTGCTTATCCCAAAGAAGATCGCCTGCAGCGGTTGATTGCCGTTTTCCTGGAGCACAGTGCCTTCATCCCCGGACGTGAGCGCGAGGAGGCCGAGGAGTTGTGGGAGCAGGTCAGCCAGGATGCACCTCGTCCACTGCCCCTGTTTGATGTCTCCTGGTTCGAGCAGTTGCGCCTCCCCGTAGAACCCCTCGCCGCCATTTCACAGATTGAAACAGAGATATTGGACACGCCACCCTCCTCAATGGCGACGGCCGGCAGTAGCCAGAGCCAAAGACCCTCTGCCCATCAGGAGCCTCCGGCTCTGGGAAGGGCATTTTATTTGCCATCAGCCGTCTTAGATTGGGGTGAAGCTATTGATGTACCAACCCTCTATGGCCGCGACACCGAACTGGCGACCCTCCAGGAATGGGTACTGGCCGATCGCTGCCGGGTGGTGGCGCTGCTTGGGTTGGGCGGTATCGGCAAGACCAGCCTGGCGCTGACCCTGGTTCACGCCGTCGCGTCCCACTTTGAGGCCGTGTTCTTTCGCTCCCTGCGCAACGCTCCGTTGCTCAGTCCGGTTCTCGACGACTTAATCCGAGCCGTTTCCGGCCAGCAGGCCACGTTGCCCGACACGGTGCCGGACAAAATTGCCCTCTTGGTCGAATGGCTACGTCAGCGGCGCTGCTTATTGATCCTTGATAACCTCGAAACGACTATGCAAGCGAGGATGCGGGCTGGAGATTATCGAGCCAACTACGCCGACTACGGCAGGCTCATTCAGCGCCTGGGCGAGAGCGCCCACCAAAGCTGTCTACTGTTGACCAGTCGGGAAAAGCCCATGGAGTTGGGTCCACTGGAAGGCCGCCGCTCGCCGGTGCGGACGCTGGTGCTGCGCGGCCTGGACGAAAGCGCATGCTACGCCGTGCTGGAGGACCACGAATTGTCGGGTGTGGAGGCTGACTGGGCCACGTTAGCGCATCTGTACGGCGGCAACCCGCTGGCGCTCAAGCTGGTCTCGGAACCGATCCGTGAGATCTTCGGTGGCGACATCGCGGCGTTCCTCCAGAAAGGTGATGCCTTTTTCAACGGCGTCGGCCAGTTGCTGGAGGCGCAGTTGGCTCGCTCGACGCCGCTGGAGCAGGCCCTGCTGCTGTGGCTGGCGATCGCACGCGATCTCACTCCGCTCGATACACTACTGGCCGACCTGGCTGGGACGGCCGGCCAGCGCGAGGGGCTGCAGGCGCTGGAGTCGCTGCGGCGGCGTTACCTGATCGAACGGGCCGAAGGCCGGCCAGCCTTTACCCTCCAGCCGGTCATCCTCGAGTACATGACCGATCAACTGGTGGAGGCCGTCCACCACGAGCTGGTGGCTGGACAGCCGAAGCTGTTACGCAGCCATGCGCTCGTCCAGGCCACCGCCAAAGAATATGTGCGGCACAGCCAGGAGCGGTTGATCGCCAGACCACTGTTGGAACGGTTGGTCGGCGCCTATAGCGATGCGGATGCATTGGAGCGCCGGCTGCTGATGCTGCTGGCCTCCTGGCGCGAGCAGCCGCACAGTGAGCAGGGATATGGACCGGGCAACGTCATTAACCTGCTGCGCCTGCTGCGTGGACACCTGCGTGGTCTCGACCTGGCGCATCTGGCGATCCGGCAGGCCTACCTGGCCGAGGTGGATGCGCAGGACGCCCGCCTGGTGGATGCCTACCTGGCCGACACGGTCCTGGCTGAAGCATTCCATTTCCCCAGTTCAGTCGCGCTCAGTGGCGATGGCGCGTTGTTGGTGGCGGGGACGTCGACCGGGCAGGTCTGGTTGTGGCGGGTGGCGGACCGCACCCCGCTGTGGGCAGTGCAGGGTCACACCGGCGCGATTCGGGGCGTGGCGCTCAGCGCCGACGGCCGGCTGGTGGCCAGCGGCAGCTTTGACGGGACGGTGCGGTTGTGGGAGGCCGGCAGCGGACGGCCGTTGGCGACATTGCAGGGTCACACCGGCGGGGTCTGGGGTGTAGCGCTCTCTTCCGATGGTCGGCTGGTGGCCAGCAGCGGCGACGATGGGATGGTGCGGCTGTGGGAGGCCCACAGCGGCCGCCCGCTGTGGGCAGTGCAGGGTCACAGCAGCGGGGTCACGGATGTGGCGCTCAGTGCCGACGGCCGGCTGGTGGCCAGCGGCAGCTTTGACGAGACGGTGCGGTTGTGGGAGACCGGTAGCGGGCGGCCGCTGTGGGCAGTGCAGGGTCACACCGGCGCGATTCGGGGCGTGGCGCTCAGCGCCGACGGCCGGCTGGTGGCCAGCGGCAGCTTTGACGGGACGGTGTGGCTGTGGGAGGCCAGCAGCGGACGGCCGTTGGCGACGTTGCAGGGCCACACCGGCGGGGTCGCGGGCGTGGCCCTCAGCGCCGACGGCCGGCTGGTAGCCAGCGGCAACTTTGACGGGACGGTGCGGCTGTGGGACGCGAACGCGGGCAGCGGGCGGCCGCTGGCAACATTGCAGGGCCACACCGGCGTGGTCTGGGGTGTGGCCCTCAGTGCCGACGGCCACCTCATGGCCAGCGGCGGCGACGATGGGATGGTTAAGCTGTGGGAGGCCAGCAGCGGGCGACTCCTGGCCTCCCTCTCGGGCCACACCGGCGTAATCGGGCGCGTGGCCCTCAGCGCCGACGGCCACCTCGTGGCCAGCGGCGGCGACGATGGGATAGTGAAGCTGTGGGAGGCCAGCAGTGGGCGGCTACTGGCCACCCTCTCGGGCCACACGGGCGTGGTCTGGGGCGTAGCGCTCTCTTCCGACGGCCGGCTGGTGGCCAGCGGCAGCTTTGATGGAACGGTGAGGCTGTGGGAGGCGAAGAGTGGCGCCTGTCTGCGTACGTTGCGGGCCGAGCGCCGCTACGAACGCATGGATATCAGTGGGCTGCTCGGTATCACCGCAGCACAACGCGCCTCGTTCATCGCGTTGGGGGCGGTGGAGCAGCCCCTTGAATAGGCGTAGGCACTCGCGAGCGCGCCACCCAGATGCAGCCGGAGGGTACCTCTATCGGAATTGGGCCTCACGACGATTGAAGATGTGGCGAGGATACCGCTCGGCCCTTCGGCTTTGCGGCTCCTGAGCCCATCTAAGGGCAGGGTAAACTCTGTCAAAGGGATGCAGAATGCCAAGTCACCGGAAAGATGTTTTCTCACGGCGATTGAGATTGCTAGGCGGCAGGAGGGCAAGTCGTTAGAGCTGCGGGCGACGGTGAGCTTGGCCCGATGGTGGCAGCAGCAAGGGAAAAAGGACCAGGCCCGGCACATGCTGGCAGGCATCTACGGTTGGTTCACCAAGGGCTTCGACACGATTGATTTGCAGCAGGCAAAAGCGCTGCTTGACGAGCTTT
>JAHDWG010000024.1 GCA_023384495.1 Caldilineaceae bacterium | reverse complement strand
ATCCTGATGGAGCGTCGAGATCAGCTTACGCTGATCGCCGAGCATCTGCTGGAAAACGAAGTGCTCGACCGCCAGGAATTCTTGAAGCTGATGGAAGCGCCATCCGCCGCGGCATAAAATCGTACAAAACAGCGCAACACCGAGAAAAATGCAATCCCTCGTTTGAAATCCACGCTGATTGGAGTCAAACGACGCCACTTCGTTCACCCGCCAGCGCCACCGCGATCTTTGCGGCGACGCTGGCGTTATTTTTGAGCAGCGCCAGATTGACGCGCAGACTCTGTTCTCCGCTCAACTCGCTCAGGCGGGTGAGCAAAAAAGGCGTCACCTCTGCCGAGCGGATGCGCCGTGCTTCGGCTTCGGCAACCGCCTGTGCAATCAGCGGCTCAATTACCCTCGCCGGGATCTCATCCCCAGCCGGCACAGGGACCGCCAGCAGCAGCCCCCCCGGCAATCCTAGCGCGCGTTTGGCGCGCCAGATGGTTGCTACTTCCTCGGGTGTATCACAACGCACATCGACGGGCAGCCCGCTCGTACGGCTATAGAAGGCTGGGAACTCGTCGACACCGTAACCCACTACTGTCACCCCATAGGTCTCCAGATATTCGAGTGTCGCAGGCAGGTTGAGGATCGCCTTGGCCCCGGCGCAGACCACAATCACCGGTGTCTGCGCGAGCTCTTGCAGATCGGCGCTGATATCCGCCCCATCCCCTCGGTGGACGCCGCCGATGCCGCCCGTGGCAAAGACCTCGATGCCAACACGTTGCGCAATCCACATAGTTGTGGCCACTGTGGTGGCGCCATCGAGTTTGTGTGCGACAACAAGCGGCAGATCGCGCCGGCTGACTTTGCGAATGCCGGTTGCGGTGGCCATGTGGCGCAACTGATCGGCGTTGAGCCCCGCCACCAGCTCGCCGGCAATGACGCCGATTGTGCGCGGCTCGGCCCCTTCGGCGCTGATAATCCGCTCCATCTCTTGCGCCAGGGCCAGGTTGTGCGGGTAGGGCAGCCCGTGGGCGATCACAGTCGATTCGAGCGCAACTTGAGGGAGAGCACGGTTTTGCATGGGTTGGTTCATCCAATCACCGCCCTGATCTGTTGGGCCGCAGCATCAAGCAATCGCTGACCGAGCGTTGGGTCGGCCAGCCCGCCTTGAGCAAAGTCAGGCCGCCCACCGCCTTTGCCGCCGACTGTTTGCAACGTATCGCGCAGCAGGTTGCCCATGTGAATGGCTAGATCTGACGAGCGGGCAAAGACAATCGTTAGTTTGTCGTTGGCCGAGCTTGCCAGCAGCGCAACGACGTTGGGGTGCTGCTGAAGCTGGTTGGCAAGCCCTTTGAGGCGATTGAGTTCTCGCCCTGCAAAGAGGCGGCTCACAATGCGTGGGTGTTCGGGCGCACCCGCGGCGGCGACCAGTTCGGCAGCCTCGTAGCCCAGCAGTTGTTCTTGGGCAATCTCCAACTCACGCTGCAACGTTTTTAGTTGGGCCAGGTTGCGTTCAATCAGGCGTGGGGTTTCGGAGATCTCGGCGCTGAACAACGCCGCAGCCTCGGTCAGCAGCCGGTGCTTGGCAAGATAATCGGCCAGGGCGCGCTTGCCGCAGAGAAAGGTGATGCGTGTCTGCCCGCGCCGGCGCTCCTGACGCACCAACTTGAGTGGCCCAATCTCTGCCGTGGTTCGTACATGGGCGCCGCCACAGGCCGAATAGTCGAAGGTATCGATTTCGACAATGCGGATGCGGCCTGTCACCTTGGGTGGGCGACGGAGCGGCAACTGCGCCAGCTCGGTCTCCGTCACCTCATAAGCGCGAATTGGCATCGCCGCATAGACCAACTCATTGGCGGCCTCCTCGGCCTCCGCCAGTTGGGCAGGGTCTAGCGACGCGGCATCCAGATCAAGGGTCGAATCAAGCGCGCCAAAGTGGACAGCGACGGTTTCCATGCCGAACTGTCGATAAAAGAGCTGCGAGAGCAAATGTTGGCCCGAATGTTGCTGCATGTGGTCATAGCGGCGCGGCCAGTCGATGGCGCCGTGGACGGTTTGGCCGATCAGGTCGGAGTGCAGCGGGCCATCCAAAACGTGCGCCACCTTCCCCTGGCTGGTGACGAGCACATCGATCACTTGACGGTCGGCGAGCCGGCCTGTGTCAAAGGGCTGCCCACCTGAGGTCGGGTAAAAACAACTCTGGTCGAGGATAACGGCGGGGCGCCCGGCAACCGTGATGGCGTCCTCGATCACTCCGTCAAACTCGGTCTGGTAGGCGTCGGTGTAATAGAGTCGCTGTGTCATCATCCGCACCGGCTTGGCGTGTTCAGAATCACGGTTGCGGGCCGAGTGAGTCGACCACCCTGTCGGAAAGCTGGCGCCCTGTCGGAAAGCTGGGGCGCAACGTGATTCTGATATGCTATCACTGTGTCTGTTCGGTACGCAGTTGCAGCCACAACAAGGGCATCAACATGGCGATAAAGACGACGACCGCCGGCCCCAATACATCCAGCCGCCGTTGGAGCAAGGTCACCCCGGGCAAAATCCCCAGCCCATAGAGAATGTAGGCGGATAGCCCAAAAATTGTTGCCCACAACATATTGTGAACCAAGACTGGGCGCGGCAGGATCTGCACTTGGGCGATCAACAACAGACAGAGCGTAATAAAAATGGTGAGAAGCGCGATGACCAGCGTCACCACGTTGATCCGCCGTCCGCTGGCAGAGAGCGACGGCAGCCCATCGTCAAAGACATCCGTGATGTTGACCCCCGGCGTCACACTGACGGCTGGCGTAACGGTCAGCGGAACCGTCTCGGCGGCGGGGGCTGGGGTGGAGGTCAGCGCCTCATCGGGGACAGCAACAGGCTGGACATCAAGCATCACCGCGCCATTGGTGGTTGCCGGGCCCGACGAAGCCGCAACCAGCAGCCGACCGGCGCGCTCCAGCGGCACGTCACGCGTGGCGACACCATTGCGGGTGGATGCCGATTCGATGTTGAGCGCCATGCTCTCCCCTTCGTAGATCAACTCAAAGCTGACCGTTGTGCCGTCGGGGACTGGGTGGCTATTGCGGTCGAGAACGGGGCCGACGCGCAGCCGCATCACGTCACCCACCGATACGACGGGCGGCGCTTCTTCGTCCGCCTGAAGGCTCAACTCGCTGTCGCCCACAAGAATCCGCAACGGGACATCGTTGCGCGGCGCAGGCTGGAGCCGTTCGGCCAGGCTGCCATACAGCGTGCCCGGCACGCTGACGGGCGGCGCCCCCCCGGGCGTGTAGCTGCGGAAGACCGCACGCACGGCGCTTTCGAGGAAGGGGCGCGTCTTGCCATAGACGCCAAAATAGGCGGTCAACTTGCTGATTTCGGTGGCGTCGAGAAAGTATGGTGCATTGAGCGCCAGGACAATCACATTCTTGCCACGCAACTCTTCGCTACGTTGATTGAGAAAGCGCTTGACCACCGTACTCGTGGACGAACTCTGCGCATCCACATCGAGCATGGCAAAGATGATCCAAGTAGCTTCATCAATGGCCTGCTCCAGCCTTGCGATCTTGTCGAGTGTTTCGGCTGTCTGTGTCAGCGATTCACGCACATCGAGGTCAATGGCGGTTGGCGTCTGTCCCGCGCCGGTGGTCACGGTTACGGTGGGGGTGACCCCGGCCGCAGCCGAGAGTGAATCAGCCGCGGTCGTCGCCGTGCTTTGCAGCAGGTGGTCGAGGTCGACAAACGTTTCACTGACGACGCGTTCGGCCAGAATTTGGCCGGTGGCCTGCGAACCGTAAAGGCGATTGATAATGGCGGCAATGTCATCGGGGCCCAGGGCAGCCTCAGCGGTGCAGAGATCGCACTCGCGCAAAAGGCGGCTATCGCTGAAGATGAGCAGTTTGTCTTCGGCCTGAGGCGCCGTTGGCAACACAGTGGGCAGGCTCTGAAGATCCGGATAGAGCACGGTGAGCGACTCGCGCGCCACCTGCCCGATAACAGCATGGGCGTCGGCGCGCAGCGTTCCCGTAAACACATCTAGTCCACCTGCCCCCACCAATACCTGCGGTGGGCCCACCAGAGGCGGCGTCAGGGTTGCGGTCGTTGTGATCGGCCCGGCGTCGGTGACTGTCGCCGTGGCGGTAATCACCCCGTTATTGGTGACAACAGGCGCGGGCACAAACGTTGGGCCATAGAGCCGCAGCTTAAGGCGGAGAATGCGCTGGACGGCCGCATCCACACGGGCAGCAAAGTCGGGATCGGCCGTGTATCGTTCTTGAAAGAAGCCTATCGTCTCAAAGATGGTCTGCTTTTCGCTTTCCCAATCGCCGTCAAGGTTCAGGCTGTCCAGATAGATCAGGTCGTGGCCGGCGACAAAGACATCCAGCGCCACCCGCCGCGGTGAGAAGTCGCGCAGGGTTGGGTCATAGTAGCGGCGGATCGCGGGGGTGCCAATCGGGTTGCTCATGATCACGCCCCCGTTGGCGTGCCAGTCGGCAAAGCCTTCCTGTTCGAGCGTCATGCTCAGTTCAGGCCCCAGGCTGATAGGTGTGGCGCGACCGGGAAGGGCATTGTAGCGCATGTGACTCGTCATCAGGCCGGCGCTGGTGTAGAGGTCGCCGTCGCGGCGCAGGATCACCGAGGTCTGCCTCGTGACCATGCGAAAGGGCGCCAGCGCAGTCTGGCGGAACTCGTCCAATCCCAGTTGCACGGTTGCGATCTCCTGCTCCGGCAGGCGGTCGATGTTGCCTTGGCCGGGGAAATTGCGCGCCATGGTGGCCACCCGCCCCACCCCGCCCTCATGGACGCCGGCAATATAGGCCCGCCCCATCTGGCCCACCCAATAGGGGTTGCCGCCAAACGAGTGCAGGCTCAGCGCGCCCACGCTATCGGCGCGCGGTTGGTCGAACACATCCAGGTTGGGGCCAAGCAACATATTGACGCCCACGGCCTGGAGTTCGCGCCCCACGATCTGGCCCACCTTGCGCGCCAGATCGAGGTTCCAGGTGGCGCCCAACGCCATCTGGGAAGGCAGCGGGGTGAAGTCACGGCGCAGTGCAGTGTGGGGTAGGCCATCGCCCCACTGTTCCACCCCGATCAAGAGCGGGATCGCCGGCGGGGGCGCGCCAGTCCGGCTGGTCAATGAAAGCATACCGGGGGGGGGCCACGGCTCATCGGCCGTCCATGCAAGCGCTTGGCCCTCTGGCAGAAGCACGCCAAAAACCAGCGCTTGCAGCCGATTGGTGAGCGCAGCCACTTGACCGGGCGTGTCGATCCCACGCCCATTACTGAAGTTGTTGTCGCGCGGGCTGAGCACAACGCCGCCGATCCGATAATCGTAGATCAGCTGGGCAATGTCACTGTTGAAGCTGGTGTCATTGCCAACGAACGAGACCACAAAGAGCTGGCCGACACGGTCGGCGGGGGACATGCGCGCCAGGAGCAACTCCAGTTGGCTTTGTAGTGCGGCTTCTTCAGCTTGGATCTGCGCCCGCATGGCGTCAGAAGCAGAGACCCCCCCAGCTGGCGTCGGTGTGGCGACCTGCGCGAGCACAGGCAATGCGATGGACGCCCAGAATATGCATACACTTAGTAAGATGGAAATATGGTGACGCCATCGGTGCATAGAGGTAACTCTCGGTTGGCCCGCGTGAGGGGCGGACGCCAAAATGCGCATGCTGCACTTGGATGTCGGCTCGTGGTCAGGTTAGCGCAGGAATGCACACACACAGTATAGTCATTGCAGGGGGGAGCGTCAAACTCCACCGACTCGCACGACGCGCCCTCCGTTTAGGGCGGGCATGTCTGCACAGGAGGGGCTCATCCTTGTTTCACTGGCGCATTCGCCTAACGCCTGGGCGCACCGGGGCAGCAAGGGGATGCACAGGCGAATATTGTTGGCCGATAGCAGAGGCAGATGCCGGTCTTTGGCCCTTGTATCACCCCCCGCCATATGACATATGCAAGATGGCGCGTCAATTGATACAGCGCTCTCGCATCTTGTTTGCCCCGTATCTTGTTTACAGGCGCCCTCGTATCTACTCATATGACGAAATTGTTTGCCATTTTGTTACACCTCCTTTATACTTGGCACTGCCTGAACCCCGGCAACCTGTCTGGCAGATTCAATCGAGACAGAACCTTTCTGCACCGCCCGTCGCCGCCGTGTGATGGGTGGGCCACTCGCAAGGAAGCATTGATGGTACAACTTCGTTCCACCCTCATCCCCGCCGCTCGGGGATCGGCTCGTTCCCGGCTAGACCATTCGATGTTGAGCTTCGCCCTGCTTTGGCTGGTCAGCGCGGCCCTGGTATTGGCTGGCTGCCAGGTCAACTTGATCCCAACACCCACACCACCGGCCACGAACGCGCCCACGGGGGAAGTTGAACCTGCGGACGCCGCTCAACCATTTTCGCCCGCGACGGTCTCCCCCATGCGTTTGGCAATCCCGGCAATCGAACTCGACGTGGCGGTGGTCCCCATGGGGTGGGAGGTGGTCATCATTGACGACGAGCGCACAACCCAATGGGCGCTGCCCGAGGATGCGGTGGGTTGGCATGTCAACAGCGCTCTGCCCGGCGCGTCGGGGCGCGTCATCCTCTCGGGCCACCAGACGATGGGCGCGGCGCCATTCGCGGCGCTGGCCCAAGGCGCGGTCGAAATCGACCAGCGCATTCTGTTGACCGACACGACGGGCGCTGTGTTCGAATACAAAGTGATCGATGTCAGCGAACCCATTCCCCTGATTGGGGCGACCGTTGCCGATGAGGCGCGCGCCGCAGCCTATGTCTCGCCCAGTGACGCCGCATTGCTCACCCTGGCAACAGGTTGGCCTGACTTCTCGACCACACACCGGGTCTTTGTCGTTGCCGAGCTGGTTGAGCCGGTGGAATAGACCCCTCGGATTGGGGCTGAACCATGACGACCCATTCGCCCTTTGCGCGCGATACGCTGCGCTGTTCGGTGATTGTCCCCGTCTATAATGGGGCTGCCACCATTGAGCAGTGTCTGCGCGCGCTGGCGAACCAGAGCGCGCCCGCCAGTGACTATGAGTTGATCATCGTGGACGACGGCTCGCGCGATGATACGGTTGCTCGGATCCAAGCATGGGCGGCGGGGCGCCCTGAAATCCATCTGCGGCTGTTGCAGCAGGCCAACGCCGGCCCAGCCGCCGCACGTAACACCGGCGCCCAGGCCGCCAACGCGCCGCTGCTCCTGTTCACCGACGCCGATTGCGCCCCGGCCCCCGATTGGATCGCCACCATGCTTGCGGCCCTCAGTCAGCCCGATGTGGCGGGCGTCAAAGGCGTTTATCGGACGCAGCAGCAGGCATGGGTGGCGCGTTTTGTCCAGGCTGAATACGAAGACCGCTATGATCGGATGCATTGTCGCCCCACCATCGATTTTATCGACACCTATGCGGCGGGCTATCGACGCGAGATCTTCTTGGCGCAGGGGGGCTTTGACGCCCGCCTCATTGCCTGTGAGGATCAGGAACTGAGCTTTCGGCTCGTCAAGCAAGGGCACAAACTACACTTTGTGCCGGCGGCGTGGGTCGAGCATCAACATGTGGAGAGCGTCCGCAACTACGCACGACGCAAGTTCCACATCGGCTATTGGAAGGCGCTGCTGACGCGCTGGCATCCTGACCGATTGGTGCAAGACAGCCACACCCCGCAAACGCTCAAGGCGCAGATGGGCCTGGCCGCGCTGATGATGCTTGCGACTGGTGTAGGCGCGATAAGCCGGGGCGCGCTCCGCCGCTGGTTGTATGGGATCACCGGCGTGTCTGCCCTTGCCTTTGTCGGTTCAGCCGCGCCCTTTTTGCGTAAACTTGCCCGCCGCTCGCCGGATCTGCTGTTGCCTGGGCTGGGGATGCTCTGGGTGCGGGCGATGGCCCTGGGGCTTGGCTTTGCGGTAGGCGCGGCGCGCTGGGGTCGCCGCTCGCCTCGTCGATAAGGCGCTACGGCGATGGAATGTGCTGTGGGGCTACTTCCTGCCGGCACGATTACCATAATGATGAAAATGGCAGCGTACAGCAGGAACACTTAGAACACCGAGGAGACACCGAGCACACTGAGGTTTTTCTCGGTGTTCTGGTATGATGGATGCACAGCGCCGAACTCTGTGCAGTCTCTGGGCTCTCTGTGTTGCGCTGTTTTGCTCTATTTTCACATTATAGTGAGTTCAGCATGAAAACCAGACTTTTGTGCTCCAGGCGGTTCCGTGAACCGCCGAGTCAAGGACTCGGCGTTAGCATTTCAGACTCCGGTTTTCATTCTGATTTGAGTATAGTGGGCAAGAAACAGGGAACGAAACAGATGAAAGAGATTCGAAGCACACCGCATACGATGAGCGCCTGGTTGCGAAGCTATTGGGTGGGGCTGGCGGGGTTGATACTCGTCGCCCTCTTCCTGGCCGCCGGTCGCACAGCCACCGCTGCGCCCAACTACCAGACTGTGCCCGACCCCACCCCACCCCCTACCACGGCGCCCCCGGCCACAGCCACCCCGAGCCGCCCAAGCAGTGATCGCGACGAAGAACCGTCGCCGCCGCCCGCGGCCACGCCGCAGGCCGCTGAAGCCCAGACGAGCACGGCGCCCCTTACGGGCGTGGTGACGGCCAATCGTCTCAATGTGCGCGCCGGCCCTGGCGTCAACAGCGCAATCATTGGCGCCGTGGTGAGCGGCGAAACATTGCAGATTCTGGCCCGCAACGCCGACAGCCAGTGGTGGCGCATCTGTTGTGCGTCGGGCACAACGACCGAAGGGTGGGTAAGCGCCCAATTTGTGCGTCTCAATGTTGACGCCGCCCAGGCCAACGAGTTGCTGGCCGTGATTGATTCGGCCGCTGGTGCGCCGGCAGCCGCGCCTGTCGAGGTGACAGCCGCGGGCGCGCCCATGCTGGCGGTGGATGTCGAGCAGGTTCCCGCTTTTGCGTGGCAGGGGCAGCAGTTGGCTTTGCGCTATCGAATTACCAATCTAGGGCAGGATGCTGCGCTGGCGGTTACCCTGCGCGATGAATTGCCTTCCGAACTGGCCTTGGTCGAGGCGTTGGCCGACGGCGCCGGCGCCGTGGTCGCAGAGCAAGCCCAGGCGGGGCAACTGGCCTTTACCATCACATGGCCGGTGCTTGCGGCTGGGGCTTCCGTCTCTGTCATGGTGCGCATCCAGGTCGATGAAGCCGTGCCGGATGGCGCGATCATCGACAATCTCGCCGTCGTGACAGCGGCGGGTGGCGAGCCCTACACGGTTGGCGCGACCATTGGGATGCCGCCGGCAACATTGCCGCTCTTTCAATAACGCCACACCGAGGCTCCAGCAGACAAAACCGATATGCAGACATCTGAAACCCTGTGGATGACACCGACGCTTGTGGTTGCCTCCACAGGGTTTGCGTTGGCGCTCTATATGTGGACGGCCGCGCCAGGGCTGACGTGGGCGCATCAGGCGGCGGATGGCGCCGAATTGCTGGCCGCAGCGGTGACCAATGGCGTGCCCCACCCGCCGGGCTATCCGCTCTACATGCTGTTGTTGCAGGGTTGGTTGGCCCTGGGCCAGTGGCTTGCCCCCACCGCCAGCATTGCCCGCCTGGGCAACCTGCTCAGCGCGCTTTGTGCTGCGCTCAGCGCCGGCGTGACGGCGGCAGTGGCCTATCATCTTTTGCCGGCGCGACCGTTGCGGTGGGGGTGGGCGCTCATTGCGGCGGGGGCGTGGGCGGTTTCACCGTTGCTGTGGAGCCAGGCGATTGTCACCGAGGTCTATGCCCTCCATGCCCTGTTGGTGGCGCTGTTGGGGTGGGCGCTCTTCAACCGGGGCGGGCGCGCAATCTGTGTCATCCCCGTCGTTGCCTGCGGCATTGCCCACCATCTCACCATGGTCCTGTTGTTGCCGGCGACGCTCTATTATCTTTGGCATGTCGGTGGCCGCAGCCAGACCGCATGGTGGCGTTCTCTGGGGATGATCACCGCCGGCGTAATCTTGGGCGCTTGCTTCTATTTACGAACACCGTTGGCCGCCGCCGGTGGGGGCAACCCGCCGCCCATCAACTGGGGCTATGCCGATAACTGGCGCGGCTTCTGGTGGCTGGTCAGCGGCGCGGCCTATCGGGGCTATCTATTTGCAGGCGAACGCGGCGATCTGTTTGGGCGGCTAACGGGCTGGGCCTTTGTCGTCACCAATCAATTTACGCCCATGGGGTTGGCGCTGAGCCTGGTTGGCCTTTCGTATTGGGACCGGCTGCAGGGCGCCCTGCGCACGTGGAGCTTGCTCTGGATTGGGCCGGTGAGCCTCTATGCGGTCAGCTACTTTACGCGCGACAGCGAGATCTATCTCTTGCCCGTGGTCTGGGTGATGGCGCTCTGGCTGGCCCTGGGTATGGCGGAGGCAGGTGTGTGGGTGCGGAAGCGTTGGCCGTTGCGTCCGTTCACCGGTGGGCTGGCAGCAGCGCTGGCCCTCGGCGTGCTAACATTGATGGTCGTGCGACTCCCGGACATCTCCTTGCGCGATGATCACGCCGCGCAGACCTTTGTGGACGAAGCGGTGGCGGTGCTCGAACCGGACAGCATCCTGATTACGCTGGCCGACGCCGAGACCTTTATGCTCTGGTATGGGGCGTGGGGCAGCGGCGAGTTGTTGGAGGCTGCGCCGGGCCTGGTGCTGATCAACTATTCGCTCTACCAGTTTGATTGGTACCGCCGTTTGCTGCGCGCCCAATATCCCGAAATCGTGGGCGAAGAGCCTTCAGTCGAGGCGATCCTGGCTGCCAACGGCCATGTGCGCCCCGTTTTTTTTAGCGAGTTGTTGTCATACATTCCGCCGGAACGCTTGCAACCGGTGGGGCCGCTCTGGCGCTATCTTCCGTGATGTTGCCTGCTGTGCAGCATGAATCGATGTGAGACAGACCTATGAACATGAATGGACAATTCGGTGGCCGCGTGATTGGCGGCCTGATCTTGCTCAGTTCGTTGTTGGTGGCGATGTTGTTGGTGACCAGAGGGGCGTGGGCCGCCAGCCGCACACCCATCGAGCAGCCGATTTCACCGGCGGCGCTGGGGATGCGCCTGGGGCCGTTGTTGCCCGACCTGATCGGCATGAATGGCCCGGTCACCTATCTGATCCTGGTGCAGAACAATGACGAGTTGCGCGCCACCGGCGGCTTTATCTCTGCCGTCGGTACACTTACGCTCGAGAACGCGCGCATTGCGGAGCTGGATTTTGTGGACAGCTACGCGTTTTTCAGCCGCGATCTTGCTTACCCACCTGCCCCGCCACCCATGCAGCGATACATGGACATCCCATTGCTGCTCTTGCGCGACGCCAATTGGTCGCCCGACCTGCCCACCACAGCGCGGCTGGTTCAGGCGCTCCACCACCGCGAGACGGGACTTGCCATCGATGGCATCATCACCATCGATCTGCGCGCGGTCGAGCTGATCATCAGCGCGCTGGAGCCGCTCCAGATCGAGGGGGCGGAAGAGACAATCACCGGCGCCACCGTGGTCGAGCAGATCAAGGAGCTCTACAGCGTGCCGGCCAGCCTCGACGCCGATATCGAAACCGCGGGCCTGGGCGCATGGTGGAGGGCGCGCAAGGAGTTCATCCCCGTGTTGGCGCAGGGCGCACGCAGCCGGCTGGAGAGCGGCGACGTCGACCTGTTCAAGCTGATCACGGCGGCGCAGACCGCGCTGAGCGAGCGGGCGATCCAGCTCTGGCTGGCGCAACCGGCGGCGCAGGCTGAGATGGCCGAGTTGGGGTGGGATGGCGGCCTCCACCCCGAGCCAGGCGACGACTTCCTCGCCCTGGTGGACACCAACATGGGTTACAACAAAGTGGATGCGGTGATCGAGCGCCAGCTTGACTACGCCGTGAGCTGGCCCGACGGCGTAGTCAGGCCGGCGCAGGCGACCGTTACGGTCACCTACACCCACCCACTTTCGGTTACCGATGAACTGTGCGAGCCGACGCCCCGCTATGGCGTCTCATATGAAGACATGACCATGCGTTGCTACTTCGACTATGTGCGCATCTATGCGCCGGCGGGCAGCAAACTTGTCGAGATGACCGGCGTCGAGCCGGACTCGGTCAAGACACAGCGGGGGGAAGGCAAGGCTCAACTCTTTGCCGGCTATTTCACGCTGCAACCGGGAGCGGAGCATGTGGTGACGGTGCGCTACACCTTGCCGCCGGAGTTGACCCCGCGCAATTACGCCTTGGTGGTGCAGCGCCAATCCGGTTCCGGCCCGTTGCCGCTTTCCATCACCGTGGATGGCGAGAACTGGTCCGGCGTACTGGTCGAAGGCCGCCTCCGTTGGGCGCCCTAATCGGGCCGGCCCAATTGGGCATTCACCGTGAAGCCGACACGTAGATCCAGTCTCTGGCCGGACTTGTCACGGCAGGGGGCGTGACTACAAATTCGTGAGATCGAACTGAACCCCTTTCGAGCAAAAGCCATTTGCAGCGTCACGAGCGCATGGCGGCGAGCAGATCCGGCAGGATCTGCCCGCCGGGGCCTTGCAAAAAGAGATCCGCCTCATCAGCCATGGGGCCGGGCTCGGGGTTGACGTCGATGACCATTGCGCCGCTGCGGCGGGCCAATGAGGGCAACTCCGCAGCGGGGTAGACGACCCCGCTCGTCCCCACCACGAGGAAGAGGTCGCAGTGGCTTGCCACATGCCGCGCCGCCGCCAACACTGCCGCCGGCAACAATTCGCCAAACCAGACGACAGCGGGGCGCACGGGGCCGCCACAGTGGCGGCAGGCGGGTGGCTGTGGCGCATCGCGTTCGGCGGGTTGAAGGGGATGTTCGACGGCGCAGATGTTGCATCGAAAACGGGCAATGCTCCCGTGCAGGTGGTAGATCTGGCGGCTACCAGCCCGCTCGTGAAGGTCGTCTACATTCTGGGTAAAGAGACTGAACGCCGGCGCCCATTGTTCCAGTTGGGCCAGCGCCACATGCCCCGGATTGGGCTGTGCGCGCTCCACCATCTGTAGCCGCTCCATATACCAGCGCCAGACGAGGCCGGGGTCTTGGGCAAAGCCCTCTTGCGAGGCCAGCCGCTGTGGGTCGAAGTGGGCCCAAAGCCCGGTCAGCGCATCGCGAAAGGTCGCCACCCCTGATTCGGCGCTTATGCCCGCGCCCGTCAGGCAGCCAATCGAACGGGCCTGCTTGAGCAGCGCCGCCGCCTGTTTGATCTCGCTCTCATTTCCCATTGTCATTCTAGGCCCCAAATCGCTTCAACCGCCCGGCGTGCGCCATGGCCTGCGGCAACAGATTGGTGGCGTGGAAGATGCCCAACCCACCGGTTGCGCAGGCGCGCTCGCCGAATCGCTCGCTCGTGTCGGGCATGGCGCGTGGGCTCCAGAGCAGGGTGGGGACGGGGTGCCAACTGTGGCTGCGCAACCGGGCCGGCGTGCTATGGTCGCCGGTGACGATCACACAGCCGGGGTTGAGCGCCAGGATGCGCGGCATGACGGCGTCGACGGCTTCGATCTCGTGGGCTTTGGCGTCAAAATTGCCATCCTCGCCATAGCTGTCGGTCTTTTTGACGTGGACGAAGAAGAAATCATAGCGCTCCCACACCTGCGCCAGCGCGTCGATCTGGTGGGCGGGGCGGTCGCCGGTGAAATCGACCACATCCATCCCCACCAGCCGGGCCACCCCCTTGTACATGGGATAGACCGCAATCGCGGCTGCCCGCAGCCCGTAGATGTCGGTCAGGTGTGGCAGGCCCGGGTCTTTGGCCAGACCGCGCAGGTTGAGCGTGTTGGCCTTTGGTTCATCCTTGAGCGTTTCGCGAGCCAGCGCCACCCAGCGGTTGACCAGCGCCGCGGTCTGTTCGCCCTCGGCGGTTCCACTGGTGTCGGTCACAGGGAGGGGGGGCTGGCCGGTGACGCCAGGGTCGGTCTCGGTCAGCTCGCCGCCCAGCCCAGGCCCGCGGATGACGAGCACAAAGCGATAGTCTTGCACCGGCTCGACAAAGACCTGATAGCCCGGCAACGCGTCGCTGGTGGCGGCGCGCAGCTTTTGGACGAGGCGGACGCACTCATCGGTGCTGATGCGCCCGGCGCGGCGGTCGGTGATCGCGCCGTCGGGGCCGGCGGTGGCAAAGTTGCCGCGTGCGGCCAGGTCGGCTTTGCCCAATTCAAAGCCGATGCCCATGGCTTCGAGCACGCCGCGCCCGATCTCATATTGGAGCGGGTCGTAGCTGAAGAGGCTGAGGTGGGCTGGTCCGCTGCCCGGCTCGATCCCGGCGCGCACCGGCGCGCTGAGCCCGATGCTCCCCTCGGCGGCCATGCGGTCCAGATTGGGTGTATTGGCGGCTTCCAACTCCGTGAGGCCGCCCGGCGTCATGGGCAGGCCGCCCAATCCATCCATCACCAGCAGGACGATCTTGTCGCCTGGTTGGTGCAATTCGCGCATCAAGTTGTGTTCGGAAAAGACCATCATGGTGTAGGCTCCTCGTTCCGCTTTGCGTCTTTGCTCCTCTGCGTCTTTGCGTTGAACCAAATCTGCAAAGATGGAATCAGATTAAATCGCAAAGGGGAAAAGATGCAAAAACAGTCGCGCCCGATTGCGTCTTTGCGCGCGTGGGTTGTGTATTCGGGAACGCCGCCGTCGTTGGTGGCGGGCAGTCGTAACTGGTGCTGCTCTTGGGAAATGTAGACAAAGCGGACAGCCGGCAAAAAGCGACCGGGCCAGCAAATGCCGGCCCGGTCGTAATCATTTTGCGTTGCGGCAGCCCTGGTCTCAGGAAGCTACGTCCAGGCGGAGAATCCCCTCTGGGTCTGCAATGGCCTGGCGGCCGCGGGGCTAGTCACCGTTCTCCGTCGCACAGGGGCCTATGCGACAGAGCGGTCATTAGCCGGCAAGACTGATCTCAGTCTTGGGGTCGAAGATGTGGGCATTGGCCATGTTGACGGCCAGGTCGATGTTGGCGTTGCGTTCAGTCTTGACGCGAGGGTCGACGCGAGCGATGAACTGCTTGTCGTCGGAGGTGTTGAGATAGAGATAGATCTCATTGCCCATCAACTCGATCACATCCACCTTGGCGGTCATTTCCGAGGCGAGAATGCCCGGTGCGGCCAGATCGCGATAGTGCATATCTTCGGGGCGGATGCCGAAGATCACCTCGCGGCCCTTGAACTGGCGCCACTCGCTGGCCTTGGGTTCGGGCACGGCCATGCGGAAACCGCCAGCGTTAACCTCAAGGCGGCCATCGTTCTCGACGAGGGTGGCGTCGAAGAAGTTCATGCTGGGGCTGCCGATGAAGCCGGCCACAAACACGTTGGTGGGGTGGTTGTAGAGGTTCGTCGGCGAGTCCAACTGCTGGAGGATGCCATCCTTCATGACGGCGATGCGGCTGGCCATGGTCATGGCCTCCACCTGGTCGTGCGTCACGTAGATGAAGGTGGTCTGCAGGCGCTGGTGCAGGCGGGTCAATTGCGCGCGTGTCTGCACACGCAGCTTGGCGTCCAGGTTCGAGAGCGGCTCGTCAAAGAGGAAGACGGCCGGCTCGCGCACGATGGCGCGGCCCACAGCCACACGCTGGCGCTGACCACCGGAGAGCTGCTTTGGCTTGCGGTCGAGCAGGTGGCCAATGTCCAGAATATCGGCGGCCTCTTTCACGCGGCGGTCGATTTCGCTCTTGGGCGTCTTGCGCAGCTTGAGGCCAAAGGCCATGTTGTCGTAGACGCTCATATGGGGGTAGAGGGCGTAGCTCTGGAACACCATGGCGATGTCGCGATCCTTGGGGGGCACATCGTTGACGATGCGGTCCGCGATCATGATGTTCCCCTCGGAGATCTCCTCCAGCCCGGCCAACAGACGCAGGCTGGTGGTCTTGCCACAACCCGAAGGGCCGACGAAGACGAGAAATTCTTTGTCCTCAACGTGAATATTGAGGTCGTTTACGGCAACGACGTCACCAAACCGTTTGTAAACGTGGTCAAAGGTCACACTTGCCATATGCTTTTTTCTCCTTAGATCATGCGGGAAAAACGCGAAAGGAATGAGGGTTTAGACCCAGTGGGCAAACCTGGCGCGTAGTATAGCATGTTTTTTTTTCATGCGCAACTGGCAAAAATGGGCAATTTTTGCGGGGCGGTGACGCGATGATTGCCCGCAATTCACGCGCATCGGCCTGGCGTCGCTGCCGGATTTGTGCAATTGCCGCCGGCTACAGACAGTGATAGAATCTCTACGAGCACACTTGCCCTGAGCTCTGTTTGAAAACCAAAATTACTCGCAGGGGTCATCATCTTCGCAATGTCTGGTTTTTAAAGCAGCCGTAGTAGAGAACGATGCCTGCCCCTTGCCGAAATCCAATCGGATGGCCCGTGGAACACGTTTTGCCGATGTGGGGAAGGCTGTTGGCCGCGGGGCTACACCGGGATCTCGGTTGAAAGGTCGGCCACCATTTGCCAGCGCCCGTCACGCCGAACCCAGACGCAGAGATAGCGCGCCTGATAATCGAACGCGACGCCGTGGTTGACACCCTTGCCCACCCAACGGCCAGTGACGACCGCGGTGTCGCCATAGAGGCGGATGTCGTGCTCATCGCTTGCGGCTGTCTCCCAGTGGCGCTGGTCGCTGCGCAGCGAGGCCAGTGTGTCGGCCTTGTTGACCACGACCCCGCCCGGCTGGATGATTGTGTAGTCGTCGGCCATCATGGCGTCGAGGGCGTCGATGTCCAGTGTGCGGAAGGCCGCTGCCCATGCCAATTCGGCGGCAAGCACTTCGTCAAACCGTGGTTCGGGCGGTGTTATCGGGGATTCGGACATGATCTTCCGCTATGGGTCTGTAGGTTTATTCAGGAATCGTCACGCCAGTACGCTTTGGCGTTTGCTTGCAGCCTTGCTTGTGGCGGGGCTGATGGCGGCGTGTGGCCCTTCGCGCCCCCCGCCGGCGGCGCCGCCGGAGCCGGTGACCCTAGGCTATGTCACCTTTGATGCGCTGGGGGGGCTGGAAGAGGCGCTCATTGCTCAATACGAATCGTTGCATCCCCATGTCGAGATTGATCTTCAGCGCTATCGCCAGGCGCCGTTGACCTATCTCGCGGCGTCGACACCGCCCGACTTGATGCTCATTGTGCCGGGCGAGCAGTTGAACGCCGCCATCCAACAAGGGATGCTCACCGACATCAGCGAACTTTGGCAAGAACTGGGGCTGGACGCCAGCTTTCCCACCGCGTTTCGCCTCTTAACCACTCATGACGGCAAGCAGTTTCTGCTCCCCCTTGGCTATACATGGAATGGCGTCTATTATAACAGGTCCGTCTTCGACCGTTACAATTTGCAACCCCCGCGCACCTGGGATGAGTTTATCACGCTCTGTGATACCCTTTTGCTCAATGGCGAGACGCCACTGGCGATCAGCGGGCGCGACCCGTTCACCGCGCTGCTCTGGCTCGATTATCTCGGTCTGCGCCTTTATGGCGCGGCCTTTCAGCGTCAGCTCGCCGCTGGCGAGATCCCTTATACCGACCCGCGTGTGCGCACCGTCTTCGAGCTTTGGCGTTCGCTGGTCGAGCGGGGCTACTTCTTGGAAGAGGCGAGCACCCTCACGGGGCTGAACGCAGCTATGACGCTGGTGCGCCAACAGCAGCTCGACCTCGTGCGCGGCCGCGCAGCCATGATCGTGGCCGGGCCGGCCGCGCTCAACGAGTTGCCCGAACCATTCCGCGCCGAACTCGATTTCTTTCCCTTCCCCATCATTGACCCGACGGCGCCCGTTGACGAAGTCGTCTTGGTCGCCGGGTATATGGTTCCATCCGCCGCGCCGCATCGAATCGAAGCCTTGGCCTACCTGGCCTATCTAAACACGGACGCGGCGCGCACGCTGGTGAGCCAGGATGTCAACGCCGCCAGCCTCTATATCCCAGCGTTGGCGCATGTGGAAGCGCTCAACCCATCCTCGACGATGCAACAGGGGCAGGCGCTGGTCGCGCGCGCCCAAGCGGTGGTGACACCTTATTTCCTCAGCACCTCCCAGCCGATGCAGGCCGCGGTGAATGACGCCCTGCGCCGGTTGTTGGCCGATCCGCGCCAAGGTAGTCCGTTCAACCTGGATGAGGTGCTGGACCGTCTTGAGGCTGCTCGTCAACGAGGTTAAGAATCCATCCGATTCCAATTCAACAGCATGAGAGGATAGCCACATCCATGATCATCGATGTTCACAAACATGTCTGGCCGTCGAATGCGGTCTTTTCCGCCAAATTTCTTGAAGAAGCGTCGCGAATGCGCTCAGGTCCTATCGACCTTGTCACCCAATATGACGACTATCGCGCCACAGCCGCCGGCTGCGAGGTGAGCATCTGTTTTGGCGGCAAGGCGCGGCTCAGCGGCGTCTGGATCGACGACCGCGATGTGGCCGCCTATGTCCAGCAAGACCCCCAGCGGCTGATCGGCTTTCTCTCGGTGGACCCGACACAGCCGCGCTGGGAAGAGGAGTTGGAGTATGGTCATCAGGAATTGGGGCTGCGGGGGGTCAAGCTGCTGCCCATGTACGCCGGCTTCTTCCCACAGGATGCCCGGCTCAACTACCTGTGGCGTTATGTGCAGAAGCACGGGCTGCCTGTCTTGTTGCACACGGGCACGACCTTTGTCTCGCAGGGTCACCTCGAAACCACCCTGCCCCGCCATATCGACGTGGTGGCGCGGCGCTACCCCGAAGCGCGTATCATCATGGCCCACCTGGGGCACCCATATGAGGGAGAGTGTGTGGCCGTGATCCGCAAGCACCCGCACGTGTACGCCGACGTGAGCGCGCTCCACTATCGCCCCTGGCAGCTCTTCCACAGCCTGATGCTTGTGCAGGAATATGGCGTCTGGCACAAGTTGCTCTTTGGCACCGACTTCCCGGTTACCAATGTGGCCGAGTCGCTGGCTGGCCTGCGCAGCCTGGCCGATATTCGCATCGACCGCTTCCAGTTGTCGGCTGAGCAGATCGAGGCGCTGATCCACCGGGATGCGCTGGCGCTGTTGGGGTTGACCCACCCGACGCAGGCATGAGCGCACTGCGCCCGACCGCCGCAGCGGGTGGCCCCGCGGGGGGCGGTGGAAGCGTGTCCAAATCCTGCATTTGCTCAAATCCTACATCTGGATGAAGATTTGTCTTATCCCTCCATCAAAGATCCCACACCGTATCATACTTTTGACTGGCGACAAACTAACTTTGGTTCTGTAAGATAAGATTAAAGTTAGGCAAGCAGGCCTTCCTTACATATCTGGGAAGGCCTGCTTGTTTATCGTCAGAACGCACGATGAGCCGTGCGCTGTCCGCCTCCGCCTGTTCTGGGCTGCACGACGCGGGACTCCGTATACGGACGCTACAACGAGCCAAACCGGAGCAAACCATGAGCCACACCCCTCCCCCTCAATATTCCCTGATTGCTGTGCTGTTGGCCGCCGCCCTGACGGCCTCACTCATCCAGGGTAAGCCACAGCCTCGCGCCAGCGCGCAGGCCAACCCGCTCACCTGGCTACACCTTTCCACCGCCTATGGCAACCTGGCGCCGCCCAGCAGCAGCACGCAACAGACCGCCGCCCTTGTGCTCGATATTGACGGCGATGGGGTCAACGACTTTGTCATCGCCAGCCGCCGCGATGGCGCGCCGTCGGTGGTCTGGTATCGTCGCCACGTCGAGGGCTGGGATCGCCATCTCATCGACGCTGAGGTGTTGGACATTGAAGCCGGCGGCGCATTCTATGACATTGACGGTGATGGCGACCTCGATATTGTCTTCGGTGGCGACCAGCGGAGCAACCAAATCTGGTGGTGGGAAAACCCCGCGCCTGATTTTGACCCCGACGCCGGCTGGACGCGGCGCACGATCAAAAACAGCGGCTCATCCAAACACCACGACATGATCGTTGGCGATTTCACCGGCAATGGCCATGCCGAGCTAGTCTTTTGGAATCAGCGCGCCCAAAAGCTGATGTTGGCGGAGATCCCCGCCGACCCACACATAGACGAAGAGTGGGCGCACCGGGCGATCTTCACTTGGGAAGGCGACAGCGAGCTAGAGGGACTGGCCCAGGGCGACATCAACCTTGATGGCGTGGCGAACCTGGTGGGGGGTGGCCGTTGGTTCGAATACGATCCCAAACACGATCACTTTATTGCCCATGTCATCGACGAATCCATGGGCTTTACCCGCGCCGCCGTCGGCCAACTGGTGGCGGGCGGGCGCCCGGAAGTGGTGTTCGGCGCCGGTGACCAGGTCGGCCCGCTGCGCTGGTATGAATGGGCGGACGACGGTTGGGTTGCCCACGCCCTGCTCGATGAACCGATTACGCGCGGCCACAGCCTGGCGATTGGTGATATTGACCTGGATGGCCATCTGGACATATTTGCGGCTGAGATGCGCCTCAATGGCGGCCACCCGACTTCGCGCATGTGGGCGTTCCTGGGCGACAGCCAGGGCAATTTCGAGCGGACTGAGGTGGCCGTCAGCTACGACAACCACGAGTCGGTGCTGGCTGATCTCGATGGCGACGGCGATCTGGACATCTTGGGCAAGCCCTACAATCACGAGACGCCCCGCCTTGATATCTGGCTCAACCAGACGGTCTGCCAGCCCACGCCCCGCCTGTGGCAGCGCCGCATCGTCGATGCAAGCGCACCCTGGCGCACCCTCTTTGTCGCGGCGGCCGACTTGACCGGCAACGGGCGGTTGGAGATTGTCACCGGCGGTTGGTGGTACGAACATGCCGGCCGCCCCAACAGACCCTGGGTCCGCCACGACTTGGGCGCTCCCCTGGCCAATGTAGCCGCGGTCTATGACTTCGATGGCGATGGCCGGCCCGATCTCTTTGGCTCGCAGTGGCAGGCTCAGGGGCGCAACCCCAACCTGGCCTGGGCGCGCAACGATGGCGACGGCCAGTTCACCGTGCTCACCAATGCGCCACCGGGGCAGGGCGACTTTCTGCAAGGGGTCGCCATCGACCGTTTCCAGCTCGATACGCCCGAAGTGATGCTCTCGTGGCACCAGCCCGGGCAGGGCGTCCAGCGCCTGCGTGTCCCTGCGGACCCAAGCAATGAGCCGTGGGTGTGGGAGCGGGTTTCTGAGGTTTCGCAGAACGAAGCGCTCAGCGCTGGCGACATTGATGGTGACGGCCACATGGATCTGTTGCTGGGCACACAATGGCTGCGCAACGAGCCGGGCGCGGGTGACAACCCCGCAGGCTGGAGCGCCCACACGCTCTTTGCCACCGATCACGACCCAGACCGCAACCGGCTGGCCGATATCAATCAAGATGGCCGGCTGGACGCGGTGGTCGGCTATGAAGCGGTCAGCGCGCCGGGCATTGTGGCCTGGTATCAACAACCCGAAGACCCTACACAGCCGTGGGCTGAACAGATCGTGGCCACGGTCATTGGCCCCATGAGCCTCGATGTGGCCGACATCGACGGCGATGGCGACCTCGACATGATTGTGGGCGAGCACAACACCCGCCGTCCCGCCGAGGCGCGGCTCCTCATCTTTGAAAATGTGGATGGACTTGGGCAAGAATGGCGGCCCCACCTGGTCTATCGGGGTGATGAGCACCACGATGGCGCGCTGGCCGTTGACATCGACAACGATGGCGATCTGGACATCGTCTCCATCGGCTGGACACACCGTCGCGTGCTCCTCTATGAAAACGTGGCGCCGGGCTGCCAGCCCTCTAGCGAACCCACGATGGAGCCAACACCTACCCTTGAGCCAACGCAGACACCAACCGTGACGCCATCCCAAGAGACGCCAGTTCAGACCCCTGCCAGGCCGACAACGACGCCCCAGCGCACACCGATTGAGCACCTGACAGTTACACCCGAGCCGACGGCAACCCCAGTGGCTTCACAGGATATGGGTGTGGTGCGTGGGGTTGTCTATGAAGTGGCGGGGGATACCCCGCGGCCCGTTCAGGGGGAATTTGAAATTGAGTTGGACGCGCGGGACGGCGCCCAAGGGCGTCATCGCTATGTCGTGACGACCTCTACGCAAGGTGTCTATCATCTGCCTCACGTGCCAGTGGGCGACTACTGGCTGCTGATCATACCCCGCGCCGCCTATATCCCGCCCGAGCCGGTTGTGCTCGCAGTGACCGCGGGTTCGGTCACTCAGGTGGAACATGCCGTAAGCCCACTGGCGGGGCAAGCGCGCCACCGCTTGTTCCTTCCCTTTGTTCGGCGCTAAACATGATGGTGTGACATTTGCTACCAGGCGCTGAAAATCAAGGCGATGCGGCGACGTTTCGCTGTCAGGAGTGGGTTTCCAACCCTGCAAAAGCGCAAAGATGAAAAGTGTCCGGTAGTGATATTGCGACAAAAGTTAGCCATCTCTCGGTAATTTAACCGACGACAAACGACATCTACTGAGTTATGATCGTTTGCGGTAGGCGAGTCCCTATCGTTCCTCTCGGTATTTTGGGCCGCAGAACGCGCATTTTTCTAACGAGAGCTGTTGCCTTCGGCGCAGAGCAGCACTGTGGCGCGCGCTTTTTGTGGGGGCCTGTCGTCTGATAGCGGTAGACTCGGCTTACCACCGATCTGGTAGACCGAATCCGTTGGCGGCGCCGTTTATGCTTCGGGAGAGATTCATGCCTTATGTGACTCGTGTTGTTGTGTTATTGCTGGCGCTCGGATCGCTGGCCGGACTCGCTCATTACGCCCCTTTTTTTGCGAACCCTCATGTGTATGGCAAAGCTGCTGCTGGATTTTTTGGGCCCCCTGCCGTGGTCGCCTCGTCCGTCTCGGCATGGTGGCATGATGGTTGGCGCTATCGCGTGGCCATCACCATCGGCGCCAATGGTCATGCGCGCATCGATAAGCCGGTTGAAGCGCCATTGAACTTTACAACCCTGCTCAACACCGTAGGGGCCGGCCAGCAGATTGACTTGAACTCGCTGCGTCTCGTTGAGATCGACAGCGTCACCGGCGCAGCCCTGCCCGATCAACCCTATCAGTTTGACCTGGCGCCGGCGTTCAATCCCCAAACCAACGCATCGGGGACTTTGACCTTTCTCTTGACGGGCGAAACGCCCCCTGCGGCCCAACGTACGTTCCATCTCTATTTCGATGTGGCCGGCAGCGGATTGACTGCGCCAATCTTCCCCGATCAGACCGCCATCAGCACGGTGACAGACCAGGGGCAAGAGAGTTTTCGCATCCAGACGGCCAACGCAACCTATTACTATCACAAAGAAGGCGGTGGGTTTTCCAGCCTGGATGACACAGAGGGCAACGACTGGATCAGCTACAGCCCAACGCCTAGCAAGAGTTCGGGCGGCAGCTACCGGGGCATCCCCAATATGGTGCATCCCGAAGGCAAGCTACACCCCGGCGCGACGGGGCATACGACCGTACTCGTGCACAGTGGCCCGCTGAAAAAGTCGATTTCGACCCAGGTCAACACCGATGCCGACGCCCGCATTTGGCATGTGGTGTGGGACTTCTTCCCAACCTATGCCCGCATGAGCGTCCTCGACTTTGACCACGCCTACTGGTTTCTCTATGAAGGGACGCCCGGCGGAAGTGTCGAGCCTGATCGCGATTTCCTTGTCCGCTCGGATGGCGCGCAGAATTTTCTCTCCCAATCGTGGACGGGTGATCTGAATGGCGAAGAGTGGGTCTACATCGCTGACCCCACGCTCGGGCGCGCCCTCTTTCTGATCCACCACGATGAAGATGGCATCGAGGATTCCTACCGTACCCTCTCGGACGCCGGCGGCGCGATGGCCCTCTTTGGCTTTGGCCGGCGCATTGGCAATAACCACAAATTGCTGAACTCGCAACCCAAACAATTTACCATCGGCCTCATGGACGAGATTGCCGGCGCACCGGCAGCAGCCGTCGTCCGCAGCGCATACAAAGAGGTGGCGGTCACCGTGGGCGCAGTGGAACAGCACGGTGCGCCACCCCAATATACGCTTACGGTTACGACGTCTGGCAGTGGCGCGGTGGCGGTTGACCCGCAGAAGGCAAGCTATGCGCCGGGTGAACCGGTCAGCTTGACCGCGATCCCAGGCGCCGGGCACACCTTTCGCGCATGGGGCGGCGCACTGACCGGCAGCAACAACCCAGTCACCCTCGTAATGGATGGCAACAAGCAGGTCTCCGCCCAGTTTTCGGCCAGTGACGGCGGTGGCGGCGCACTCACCTGGCAACACCTCTCATCTGCAACGGGCGATATCCAGCTTCCCGGCAGCAGCACCGAACAGACCGCCGCGCTGGTGCTGGATATTGACAAGGATGGCGTCAACGATTTTGTGATCGCCAGCCGTCGCACTGGCGCGCCCTCGGCGGTATGGTATCGACGACATGCCACCGGCTGGCAACGATACTTGATCGACAACGAGATTCTCGATATCGAGGCAGGCGGCGCCTATTTTGATATCGATGGCGACGGCGATCTGGACATCGTCATGGGCGGAGACGCTCGCACCAACAAGGTCTGGTGGTGGGAGAATCCCTACCCCAATTTCGACATCCATACGGGCTGGACGCGCCGTGAGATCAAAAACAGTGGCTTGGGCAAGCATCACGACATGATGTTTGGCGATTTCACCGGCGATGGCAAGGTCGAGCTGGTCTTTTGGAATCAGCGCGCGGCCAAGCTCTTGCTGGCAGAAATCCCTGCCGACCCGCGCACAGCCCAGCCGTGGCCCTTGGTCGAGATCTATGCCTATACCGGCGATGAGATGGAAGGTCTGGCTCAGGCCGACGTGGACGGCGACGGTCTGGTCGACATCATCGGCGGGGGGCGTTGGTTCAAACACACCGGCGCTATGACCTTTGCCGAACAGGTCATCGACGACGCCCAGCGCTTTACACGGGCCGCGGCTGGTCAGTTTATCCCCGGTGGGCGCCCCGAGATCGTCTTTGTGGCCGGTGATGTGATTGGCCCGCTCATGCTTTACGAATGGAAGAACAACGCCTGGGTAGGACGAAACCTGTTGGGCGTCAATGTCAACCGTGGTCATAGCTTGGAAGTTGCCGACGCCAACCGCGATGGGCATCTCGATATCTTTGTGGCCGAAATGCGGCTCAACGGCGGCAACAGCGCCAGCAAGACCTGGCTCCTTCTAGGCGACGGAACCGGCAATTTCACGGCCACTGTGGTCGCGACGGGGCTGGACAACCACGAGTCGCGTCTGGCCGACCTGGATGGCGACGATGATCTGGATATCCTCGTCAAACCGTATAATCATGGCGCCCCCCGTGTGGACATTCTCCTCAACCAGCTCAACCCGGCTGGCTGTGTTGCCCGACTCGACCAGTGGCAGCGCCATGTGATTGACGCCGACCGCCCAGGGCGCTCCGCCTTTGTCTACCTGGCCGACATCGATGGGGATGGGCGCACCGATGTGATCACGGGTCGCTTCTGGTATCGCAACCCAGGCTTCGCCACCGGCGCGTGGCAACGATTCCCCATCGGCGCCCCGTTTGACGATACGATCGCCGTCCATGACTTTGATGGCGATGGCCACATCGACCTGCTGGGCACAGCCGGCGTCAACAATCAACTGCCCTTTGTGTGGGCGCGCAATGATGGGGCTGGCAATTTTACGGTGTTCGACAACATCGACAGCAATCTGAGCATTCGAGAAAACAGGCCCGTCCAGGGGGTGACGATTGCCCATTTCCAACCAGGGGGGCCGCTTGAGGTCGCCATCGCGTGGGACAACAACCTGGGCGGCATCCAGATGTTGACCGTGCCCGATGACCCGAGCGTTGGCATTTGGCCACGTCGCCAGGCCACGGCCTTTTCCGAGGGCGAGGCGCTGAGCAGCGCCGACATCGACTTCGATGGGGATGTTGATCTCTTCACAGGCTCGCATTGGGTGCGCAACGACGGCCCCGGCGACCAGTGGACCCCCATCCCGGTCTACACCTTCACCAGCGGCGCGCCCGACCGCAACGTGCTTGCGGACATGGACGGCGACGGCGATCTTGATGTCGTGGTTGGCTACGGGCATGACCCAGAGTCCAAAGTCGCCTGGTATGAGCAACAGGCATCCCCCTTTGCCGCCTGGCCCGAACACCTTGTCGCCAATTTGACCACACCGTCGAACACATCGCCGCAAAGCATCGACGTGGGTGACATGGATGGCGATGGCGACCTGGACATTGTGGCGGGGCAGCACCGTGGCTCCGGTAGCCAACTCCATACCCTGCGCGTCTATGCGATTGAAAACCTCGACGGGCGTGGGGGCGAGTGGGCGCTCCACCTCATCCACACTGGCGACGAGCACCACGACGGGACGCAGTTGTTTGATGTGGACGGGGACGGCGATCTGGATGTCGTCTCGATTGGCTGGACGCACGGGCGCGTCCTGCTCTACGAGAACACGTCGGCCTGTACGTCGGCCCCGCCACAGGCCACTGCGACGCCCACCGCCACCCCAACCCCACCGGCTGTCAACACGCCGGCGCCGACCCCCACCCCCACGGCAACGCCAACCGTCGACACTGGGGCTGACGACACACCGACACCTCCGCCGACAGCCACCGTCACGCCCACGGCCACCGCCACGAACACACCGGAGAGCGGTATGTGCAGCGCAGCGCCAGGGAATGTGCTGGGCAACCCGAGCTTCGAAAGCGGAACCGACTTCTGGCGCTTCTATACCGACGGCAAAGGGAGCTTCACCTCGGTCAGCCCTGGCTACGAGTGCGATCGCGCGGCACAGGTCACCATCCAAACGCAGGGGTCGAACGTACAACTCTACCAGTATGGGTTCTTGCTCGAACCCAACACCCGATACCGACTCAGCTTTGCGGCCTATTCCAACAGCGGCAACGACCTGTCGCTCTTCCTCCACCCTCACAGTGGGGGCGGCAATTACGGTCTCAACGGCCATCGGGTCGATCTGACCAGCGTCTGGCAAACCTTTGCGGTTGAATTTGTCACCACCGGCTTTAGCCAGCCCACCACCAATGTGCGGCTGCGCTTCTGGCTTGCGCCGTTCGACGCTGTGGGGGATCGCTATGGCGTCGACGCTGTCCGCCTCGAAAAAGTGGCCGGCAACGATGCCAACGCCATCATCGAACCCGAGGACGAAGTCGAACTGGTGGAAAACCCTGCGGCGCCAGGCGCATTGCGCGGCCAGATATTGGACCCGTCGGGCGCGCCGGTTGTCGCCGCAGTGACCGCCGTGCTCGAAGAACGGAATCAATTGGAGAGGCGCCATCGCTATCCCGTACAGAGTGAGCCCAACGGGTACTACACAATTGAGGAGGTGCTCGCTGGTGAGTACCTGCATCATTTGGAGGCCCCCGCCGACTATCGCGCGCCGGAGCGATTGGCGATTGTGATCGAGCCTGACCTTGTGACTGAGGCCCGGTTTACGTTGTGGCCGGATGGGCCTGACGATGGCGCGGCGGGCTTGCCACACACGCTCTATCTGCCCGTTGTGGCCGACGCTTTACGGTAGCTCAGTCGATTGCCGCCGAGCAGACATCTATCCGGCTAAGGGGCTGGTTTTGCCTGGGGGTAAGATCCGATATAATGAATTGCGCTGTCGAGAAGCCTGATTTCCCGACAGCGCAATTCTTTTCCACATGACTTACGAAGCGCCTAATGGTTATCAGCAGAGACAAATTGTCATTGCAAGTCCATCCGTTTTGCATTAGTGTATCTTTAACAAAGTGACTCTGCAATCCGACAGGTGGTATAGGCGCCAATCGTCAAACAGCTGGGTTGTAAGAAAGAAGTAGGGACAACATGAAGATCACCCATATCGAAACCTTTCCCGTGCGGGTTCCCATCCATCCGGCGCGCGCCATTCGCAGCGGGCGCGGGTATCACGCCACCTCGCCCTTTCTCATGCTTCAGGTGCACACCGATGAAGGCGTCACCGGCGTGGGCGAAGTCTCGTGCACGCCCGTCTGGAGCGGCGAAGACAACGTGACCGCAGCCCACTTCATCCAGACGATCCTGGCCCCCCTGCTGATCGGCGAGGACCCAACCCAGATCGAGCAGCTGACGGCCAAGATGCAGAAGGCGATCTTTGGCAACGTCTTTACGCGGGCGGGCATTGAGATGGCGCTGTGGGACATTCTGGGCAAAGTGGCCGGGCTGCCGGTCTATCGACTGCTGGGCGGCAAGGCGCGCGATGTGGTGGCCACCAAGTTCTCCATCTCCGGGCTGGAGCCTGCCCAGGCCGCCGCGGTGGCCGAATGGGCCGTGGCGCAGGGCTTCAACACCATGAAGGTCAAGGTCGGCATCGACCCGGAAGGCGACGTGGCGCGCGTGGCCGCGGTGCGCGAGGCCATCGGCCCGGAGATTCGCCTGGGCGTGGACGCCAACGGCGGCTGGTCCCCGCGCGTCGCCATCCAGACCATCCGCCGGCTCACGGCCTACAACATTTTCTTTGCCGAGCAGCCGGTGCAACCCTACGATGTAACGTGGCTGGCCGATGTGCGCGCTAACGCGCCCGTGCCGATCATGGCCGACGAGAGCGTCAACACCCCGCAGGATGCGATGGCGTTGGTGCGCGCCCAGGCTGCCGACGTGCTCTCAGTCTATGTGGCCAAGGGGGGCGGCATTGGCCCGGCGCGGAAGGTGGCCGCTGTGGCCGAGGCAGCCGGGCTCACCTGCACCGTGGGCAGCAATCTGGAGCTGGGCGTGGCCAGCGCGGCCATGATCCATCTGGCCCTGGCCACCCCGGCCATTGGCGCCGAAGAATTCCCCTGCGACATTATCGGCCCGTTCTACTATGAAGACGACCTGCTGGTGGAGTCGCTGCCCATCCGGGGGGGCGAAGCGCGCCCCTTTGAGCGCCCCGGGTTGGGCGTAGAACTTGATCAGAACAAATTGGCTAATTTTGCCGTTTGAGGATAAGATTGAATGGAACGGCCTACGCCAATTTGGGCGCCAGGCCGGCGCAGGGCGCGGTGAGGGCTTTGTGAGGGCATCATGACGCTTGACCTGAACAATATCTGCATCGGCAAGATCGTCAAGTCGAACACGCACATCGACTATATCTGCCAGGTCTACAACGACGGCGAGACCGACCTTTTGCCCCAGCCAACCGACTATACCTTTGGCGCCTTTGTGGGCATCGAGCTGGGGACGCCGGACGAAACCGGGCTGGGCGGGGTAAGCGTGGACCGGCTGATCGGGGTCATCTACAACACACTGCTGCTCAACCCCGACTTTGGCAATCTAGGCCCTCGCCTCAGCCCGCGCCAGGATCTGGCGATCTTCACGCCCGACTATCTGTCCGAAACGGCGACGCTGGTGGGCGTGACCACGCTGGGCTGGCGCGACACCGGCGGGCAATATCACCAGGGGGTGCCGGCGCTGGCCGCCACGGTCAACAATTTTGTCCACCGGCTGGATGAGACCGAGCTACAGGCCTTTCATTGCGGCGAGACGGGGCAGCCCTGTCTGCGCTATGCGCCCATCCTGCTGGGGCAGAATAACCCGCTCGTCCCGCCGCTCATGATCACCATTATCGACCGGCTCAGTGCGCTTTTCCCCGACCACCAGCGACAGTTGGGCGTCATGCGCAACAACCTGGCCTGGAAGAGCATCGTCCAGCCGGCGGGGTAAATCTATTGCAGGGGGCTCAATGATAGTGGCTCACAGCATACGTCCAAATTATGGATGCGGTTGTTTCGCCGATCTGCCGGCGCTGATCCGCCACTGCCTCACCGGCGAACCGGTGGATCTGCCTGCGGCTGCCCAATGGGGTGGCTACTTGCGCCGCTACGACACCGTGATCCTGGTGTTGGTGGACGCTTTCGGCTGGCGCTTCTTTGAGCAGTTCGCCAATCGGCCCCTCTTTCGCCGTTTCAGCGAGCAGGGCGCCGTGCTACGCTGGACGAGCCAGTTTCCCTCGACCACGGCGGCGCATATCACCTGCCTCAACACGGGTCTGACGCCAGGGCAGAGCGGTGTCTACGAGTGGCAGTTCTACGAGCCGGCGCTCGATGCGGTGATCCAGCCGCTCCTTTTCTCGTTTGCCGGCGAAGAGGCGCGCGAGACGCTGCAGCCCACCGGGATTGGGCCCGAAGCGCTCTACCCAGGTCAGACCTTCTATCAGGCGCTCCAGGCCGAAGGCGTTGCCTCGTATGTCTACCAACCGCGCGAGTATGTGGACTCTACCTATAGCCGGTGGATGTTGCGCGGGGCCGCCGTGCGCGGCTATCGCACGCTGCCCGAAGGGCTGGTCAACCTGCGCCGCGAGTTGCCCCATACGCAGAAGCCGGCCTATGTCTCGCTCTACTTCCCGCTGGTGGATTATATCGGCCATTTCAACGGCCCCGATTCGCCGCAGATGGCGGCGGAGATCGAGGCGTGCCTCTTCAGTCTGGAGCGAGCGCTGCTCGAACCGCTGGCCGGGCGGCTTGAGAATGCGCTGCTGATCCTCACCGCCGACCACGGCATGGTGGATGTCAGCCCGCAACGCACGCTCTATCTCAACACCGACCGGCGCTTTGCGGGGCTGGAGCGATTCCTGCGCACGGATCGCCAGGGACGGCTGCTGCCGCCGGGCGGCTCGGCGCGGGATGTTTTTCTCTATGTCAAGCCCGAGGCGCTGGAAGAGTCGCAGGCATTTCTGGCGCCACGGCTGGCGGGCGTCGCCGAGGTGCGCGCGGCGCAGGCGATGCTCGACGAGGGTTACTTTGGCCCGCCGCCCTATGCGGGCCGTTTCCTGGCGCGGCTGGGCAACCTGGTCATCCTGCCTCATGCGGGCGAGGCGGTCTGGTGGTATGAAGCGGGGCGCTTCGAGCAGAAATTCTACGGCCACCACGGCGGGCTGACGCCAGCGGAGATGGAGATCCCGGTGGGGTTGTTAAGGCTTGGTGACAGCTAACGCGAGTTCTGTTTGAAATCAAGCGTTCTTACAGATCAAAACGCTTGATTTCAAACAACGACCGCTATAGGCCTTTTGTCAGCACGGACAATGACCGAAATCTCTCGATTTTTTGGTATCATTATTCGTATGTATCCCGAAGGCGGCATGTATCATCACCGGCCACACTTCCATGCTACATATCAGGGGGTCACTGTTAGCTACAGTATCGAGCCAATTGAACCGATTCGTGGACAGTTTTCTCCCCGCCAACGCCGTCTTGTCGAGGCCTGGATTGAACTACACCAGGATGAACTGCTGGAGAACTGGCGGCTGCTAAGCAGCGGCTATGCGCCGCACAAGATCGATCCGCTACACAAATAGGGGGACTATGGCGCACGAAATCTATTATGTGGAAGACTTTGCCATTGTTGGGCCATATACATTGAAGATTCGGTTTGATGATGGCGTCACACAGGTCGTCAATCTAGAGCCCGTGCTGTATGGGGAGTTGTTTGGGCCACTGCGTGATCTGAAACTTTTCAATCAGGTACGGCTCGATTCGGAGATCCGCAACCTGGTCTGGCCCAATGATGCTGCCTTTGATCCTGAAACCCTTCGCAACTGGCCTGAGTATCGCGACGCGTGGATCGAGATGGCCCAACGTTGGGCCCGTGTCCCGGCATAGCGCGCTTTGCCGTAATGAATATGATCTCACACCCACACTGCATCGGCACGGTCAAGGGGCCGGGCGAGACGCCCCACGAGTTCACCCTGATCGCGCCCGACCCGGAACGCCGGGTTAAACATGGCGAATTTGTCTACTACCTGGCCCACGTCGACGGCGAGGAGCGGCAAATTCTGGGCCGCGTCACCGGGCGCCGGTCGGTCAAGCTCTTCCCCGATAGCTTTATGGCCGACCCGACGGTGCCGCCCAGCCAGGTGGCCGCGCTCCTGGGCTACGACAGCGACGAGAATGAACTCTTTGAGATCACGGTGGCGGTGCTCGGCTATCACAGCACGGGCATGGGCGACTTTATCAACCCGCGCGTGCCGCCGGTGGGCGGGTCGCCCATCTACATTGCCGACGACGAGCTGCTTACCGCGGTGCTCAGCAAGCGCAAACAGGGCGAACGAGGCAGCGCCCACCTGGGCAGCCTGCTCAGCCGGGCGCCCGACGCTGTGCCCGTAGCGCTGGATGTGCGCGGCTTTACCAGCACGCACCTGGCCATCATCGCCAGCACCGGCAGCGGCAAGACCCACCTGGCCGCCGTGCTCATCATCGACCCGCATGGCGAATACAGCACGCTGCAGGGGATGATGAATCTGCCCGCCTTCCGCAAGGGCGACTACAAGCCCACCGTGCGCATCTTCCAGCCCGACAGCGTGCGCATCCGCATCGACACCCTTACCCTGCCCGACCTGCGCTATCTGCTCCCCAATCTGTCGGAAAAGATGCACTATCAGCTTGGCCGCGCCTTCGCCTTTGCCCAACGCAGCTTCAAGGGCGGCTATACGCTGGAGCAACTGCTCTACGCCGTCCGCCAGACCACCGAGGGCAAAAAGGCCGACGGCGAAGATGGCTTTGCGCCCGACGACGAAGACCCCACCACCGGCGCGCTGGTCTGGCGGCTCAACGCCGTGTTGGGGCACAGCCGCATCTTCAACGACATGGAAAACCTGGAGCTGCGCGAGCTCTTCCGCCCCGGCCAGTGTACGGTGATCCAACTCAACGAGGTGGACCAGCGCGAGCAGCAGGTGATCGCGGCCACGCTGCTGCGCCGGGTCTATCAGGCGCGGCTCGACACGGCCAAACAGAAGGTAAGCCGGGGGGACAAGAACTACATTCCCTTCCCAGTTTTCTGCCTGCTGGAAGAGGCGCACAACTACGCCCCCGCCAGCGC
>JAHDWG010000586.1 GCA_023384495.1 Caldilineaceae bacterium | reverse complement strand
AAAGTGACTGTCACCTTGTAATCGAATAAACAAAAGCGAAGCGAGGCTGGTCGGACAGCCTCGCTTCGCTTTTATTTGCTACACCCTGAGCTGCTTGCGCCACAGCCCATGGTATTGGCTGCAGTCAACAGATATTATACCAAATCTATACGAATATTATACAAAGTGTGAAAATCATACATCCAAACTAACAAATCATGCGTCATACTAAGCGTATGGAAACACAGCATCCATTACCAGTAATCACAATGGTAGCCAACGATGTCGATCTGTGAACTTTGTCCAATGAAAGGAGAGACCATGAAACGTGCTTTGTTCCAGCGGCCACTCGCACTGCTGCTCATGTCCATGGCGCTATTGCTGCTTCTGCCGCAAACCGCCGCCGCCAATGACAGCCCCGCGGTGGTGAATGTGGCCCACTTTGCGCCCTTCGCCGGCAGCGTGGATGAGACCTCGGTGACCGTGCGCGTCAACGGCGCCGATGCGCTCACTGACTTCAAGTTTGGCGACATCGCCAAGGGGGTCGAGCTGCCCGCAGGCGACTACCTCATCGAGATCGTCCCCACCGGGACCGACACCGTCGCCATCAGCGGCAACGTAACCGTCGAGGGGGGCGTCACTTACACCCTGGCCGCCATCGGCGACGGAGCCAACCAGCCGCTCGAACTCTTCGCCCTCGTCGATGACACCGTCGCACCAGACAGTGGGGCCAAGCTCCGCATCGCCCACCTCGCCCCCTTCGCCGCTGACCTCGACGCCACCCAGGTCGACATCTGCACCGACGACGGCGCCGTCGTCCTCGCCGGTGTGCCCTACAAGGTCTTCACCGACCCCTACCTCGCCCTGCCCGCCGGTGACTACGACCTCAAGATCACCATCGCCGGCTCGGGCTGCGAGGCCGTCGCACTCGACCTGCCCTCCGTCCGCCTGAGCGACGGCGACATCGTCGACGTCTTCGCCATCGGCAACATCGCCAACCTCCCCCTCCAGATCGCCACCGTGACCGGCATCTCCCTCACCCCGCCCCCGGCTCCCGCGGTGGTGAATGTGGCCCACTTTGCGCCCTTCGCCGGCAGCGTGGATGAGACCTCGGTGACCGTGCGCGTCAACGGCGCCGATGCGCTCACTGACTTCAAGTTTGGCGACATCGCCAAGGGGGTCGAGCTGCCCGCAGGCGACTACCTCATCGAGATCGTCCCCACCGGGACCGACACCGTCGCCATCAGCGGCAACGTAACCGTCGAGGGGGGCGTCACTTACACCCTGGCCGCCATCGGCGACGGAGCCAACCAGCCGCTCGAACTCTTCGCCCTCGTCGATGACACCGTCGCACCAGACAGTGGGGCCAAGCTCCGCATCGCCCACCTCGCCCCCTTCGCCGCTGACCTCGACGCCACCCAGGTCGACATCTGCACCGACGACGGCGCCGTCGTCCTCGCCGGTGTGCCCTACAAGGTCTTCACCGACCCCTACCTCGCCCTGCCCGCCGGTGACTACGACCTCAAGATCACCATCGCCGGCTCGGGCTGCGAGGCCGTCGCACTCGACCTGCCCTCCGTCCGCCTGAGCGACGGCGACATCGTCGACGTCTTCGCCATCGGCAACATCGCCAACCTCCCCCTTCAGATCGCCACCGTCACCGGCATCTCCCTCACCCCGCCCCCGGCGGAGAAGGCGACGATCACGATTGTGCTCGCGACGGCGCCGGAGACGGACCTGCACTTCCGCTATGCGGGCGATCTGGGCGCCTTTGCCCTCAGCAGCGAGAACAGCAGCCAGCGCTTCACCGTCGACCCCGGCCACTACGATGTGCGCCAGATCCAGCGCCCGCGCTGGTTCCTAAGCGACGTCACCTGTGACAGCGAGCAGGCGCGCATCTTTGGGCGCAGCGGACGCGTCCGCTTCTCGGTGGCGGCGGGGGATGATGTCACCTGCACCTTTACCAACCAGGCCGCCGGCTCGATCCGCGTCCGCGTCTTCGAAGACCTGACCGGCGACGCCCGCCCGCGCCAGAACCCGCGGCTGCCCGGCTGGAGTGTGCATCTGTACACCAACGGCGGCCAATTGTTGGAGACCAGCACCACCAATCAGTTTGGCAAGGCGCACTTCACCAACCTGGCGCCCGGTCGCTATGTGGTCTGTAAGAGCCTACAGAGCGGCTATACCAACACACGCCCGCAGCGGGTGACCGAGCGCTTTGGCAAGCCCTGCTTTGGCGTCACCCTTACGCCACAGACGCTGGCCTACGTCTACTTTGGCAACGTGCAGGGCGTGCGCGCCGCGGCCATCTCCGATGCAGATGCAGAGGAAGCAGGCGTCATCTATTTTGCGGCCCCGATTGAGGTGGACGAAACCGAGGATGTGACGGCTGAAGATGCCGATCTGAACACGCCCGACCAGTTTGCCGAGATCATGCTGCCGATGGTGCGCCGGTAAAGATCCCGGATTGAGCACGGGCGCCAACGCGCAGCAGATCCAATCAAACAAAGCGCCGGCCCGGTGGCCGGCGCTTTGCTTACGCCCCGCCCCGACGCCATTGCCCCAGCAAGAACTCGGTGACCGGCCCGGCCAGCCCGCTCAACAGCGGGTTGGCAAAGGCGCTGGCAACGGCGGCCACAGCGCCGGGAACCATTCTGCCCAGCTCATCCAGAATGCCGGCGATGCGCGAGTCGTCGGCCTCTTTACCTTTGGCCAGCTCATCGGTCAACGCCTCGATCTGCTGCATGGCGGCGGCTTGGGTTGCGGCGGCGGCATGGTCGCGCTGGATGGCGTCGAGCACCGGCGCCAGCGCTTTGGCCAGCTCATCGCGGCTCGGAGCAGCCTGGGCGGTGGCGCTGGCGTGGCGGCCAATGGCAATGCCAGAACTGCCCGTGATGTCGCCCACGGTGATCTTGTCACCGCCGACCTTGTCCCCGCGCACCTCGTCGCCGTGGACGACCTTGTCGCGGCCCACAAAGTCGCCCCCCTCTGTATTGACGTTGCCGCCCACGTAGGCGCCGCCCCCGGTGTCGATCTTCGTTTGTTCGCTCATGTCGATGGTTGCTCCTCGCTGGTCGATGAACTGTGTCCCGGCCACGTTGGCCGCGTGGATCTCGCCGATGGTGAACCCAGCCAGTGTTGAGGCTGGCGGCGCCCCGCCAAGGGCAGCCGCCAGCGCAGCCAGGGCGCGGCTCTGGGGCCGCCCGCGCGCCGCGGCCGCCGCCAGGTCGCCCATGCGCCCATGCCGCTCTGCCCATTGGATGAGGGCGGAGATGGCCTCGCTGAGCGAACCGGGGCCGGCAATCGCGTCGAGGTTTTGGTCGAGCGCCAGCCGCGCCAACTGGGCCAGTTCGGCCCGGCTGAAGGCGTCGAGCAGCGCGGCGTGCAGCCGTTCGAGTTGATCCCCGGTGAGTTGCGCCATCATAGCCTCCAATCCACTACTTCCGGGAGGTGACCAGACACCGGTTTCAAGGCTCGCGTTGTCGGCGGTCACCTCCCGGAAGTCTTCGCCCTCCAAAAAAATCGCGCCGGCCCTGCGGGCCGGATGACAAACT
>JAHDWG010000023.1 GCA_023384495.1 Caldilineaceae bacterium | reverse complement strand
CTTGTCTCGACGTCATCGAAATTGCAAAGCGCGAGCAAGTCGACTTTGTCATCCTGGCCGGTGACCTGTTCCACAAACGCTCCATCGAGGCGTTGACCCTCAACCAGGCCATGGCCGGGTTGGAGCGGCTCAAGGCTGCCGGCATCCCCTGTATCGCGGTGGAAGGCAACCATGAGTTGGTCTATCATGATGAGCGCGTCAGTTGGGTGCAAATGCTGGCGATGCGCCAGTTGCTCACCCTGCTGCACCCCGCCACCTTCAAGGAAGGCGAGCCGGTTCTCACGCCCTATCACAACCGCGTTGGCTCCTATGTGGAGCCTGTGCCGGGCCTGCGTGTGCATGGTCTGCGCTATATGGGGGCTGTCACAGACAAGGTGGTGGAGCGCTATGCCCAGGCCCTTTCCTCGCTCGACCACAGCGGCGTGGCCTATTCGATCTTTGTCACCCACGCAGGCGTAGAGGGGGTGCTGCCCGACCAGGGCGGCCTCTCGCTGCGCCAGTGGTCCGTTCTGCGCCCGTTTGTGGATTATGTGGCGCTTGGCCATATTCATAAACCCTACGAGTTCGATAACTGGATCTACAACCCCGGCAGCTTGGAAAGCTGCGCCATCAACGAGACGGCCTGGGGCGATCGCGGTTACTATCTGGTTGAGGTGGACACCGACCGCCCGCGCGCCGACGGCGCACCCAAACATACGGCCACCCGCAGGCCCAACCTCCGGCGCACCTTTCATCGGCTTACGGTCAAGACCGACCTGCTGACAACGCCCGACGCCCTGTTGGACCATTGCCGAGAGCTCTTTCGCCGCCGTGCGCGCGACGTGGCGGCCCATCCAGCGCCCGACCGCCAGCGCCCGGTGGTGGAGGTGCAGTTGCATGGGGTGCTGCCCTTTGACCGTAGCGCATTGGATCTGCGGGCGGTTGAGACGTTGGTCGATGAGTCATTTCACCCCTTGCTGTCACTGGTTAAGAACCTCACACAGCCCGTTGACCGCGTCATTGAGACGACCGAAGGGCTAAGCCGCACCGAACTGGAGCGCCAGGTGCTCAGTCTCCTGCTCGAACAGGACAGCCGATTCAGCCAGCACAGCGCCCACTGGACAGACGCCGCGCTGACGCTCAAGGGGTTGGCCCTGGGCGATGCCGGCCCTGAAGCCATTGTCGATGAGCTCGCCAATCAGATCGATGCCATATGCAGATTCTCTCGTTAACCCTCTCAAACACCAAAAGCTATGAACATGGGCATGTCGCGTTTGCTGAGGGCGTCAACGCGATCGTCGGCCATAACGGCGCGGGCAAAAGCACCATCCTCGAAGCAATTGGCTTTGTACTCTTTGACGCCCTGGGCTACAAATATGACGACTTTGTGCGCGAAGGGGCCGACAGCGCTGAAATCACCGTGGTGTTTCACAGCAGCGTCGATGACCGGGTCTATCATGTCATCCGTCGCTGTGGCGCCTCTACCCAATATCGAATCTTTGACCCCGAGCTGCAACTGAAGGTCTGTGAGGGCCGCGCCGATGTGCTGCGCTTCCTCCGCCGCCAGATGGGGGTCGAGGCCGAATCCGACCTGCCCTCGCTCTTTCGCGACGCCGTGGGCGTGCCGCAGGGCGCATTCACCGCCATCTTTTTGGACACGCCGAGCAGACGAAAGCCCACCTTCGACCGCTTGCTGCAAGTGGAGGAATATGGCCGCGCCGCCGACCGGCTGCGCGAACCCGCCACCCTGCTGCGCGAACGGCGTCAGGCGCTGGACGTGGAAATCGCAACCCTTACCGCCCGCTTGGAACGGCTCTCCCCCCTTCAAGACGCGATCCAGCAGCGGCAGCGTGAACTGGCCGTGCTGACAACCCGGCTTGCCCAACAGGCCGCCCATCTTGCCGTGGTCGAATCCCAGCGTATTGCCCTCGAGCGCACTCAACAGACGGTGACCACGCTGCACAATCAGCGGACGCAGGCAGAGGCGCGCATCCAGACGCTCGCAGCCCAGGTTGAGGCGGCTGCCCTCGCGCTGCGTCAGGCCGAACAAGCCCGAACCCTCGTGCAGGAGCAACAGGCCGGTTACGATCAGTATCTGGCCGCCCAGGCCAGCCGTCAAGCGCTGGACGCCCAAGCGCGCCAACGACAGCAACTGGAGCGTCAACGCGCCGAACTGGCCCGCAGCCTGGCGCAGGTTGAGGCGGCGCTGGATGCAGCCAACCGCGAGCTGGCCACGGTCGCCGAAGCGGAAACCACGGAGGCCGCGCTCTCGCCCGCGCTTGCCGAGCAAAACCAACTGGAACAAACGCTGGCGCTGGCGCAGCAAAAGCAGACCCAACTCGACGACGCCACACAGCAGGTCGCCACCCATCAACAACAGGTTGCGCGTCTGACCGAACGGCTGACAACCCTGGGCAACCAGCTTGCACAGGTTGCCGGGCTGGAGTCACAGATCCTCACAATGGACCAAGAGATCGCCGCTCGCCGATCTGCGGTCGACGCTGCCAAAGAGCAACTGGCCAGCTTCAAACACGCGGCCGACGCCATTGCAAAACAGAACCAGGCATTGGCCGATGTCAGCACGGCGCTCTGTCCGGTCTGCGAACAGCCCCTGAGCGAAACCCATCGGCGGGCCATGTTAGCGCGCAACGAAACGCGGATTGGGGAGATGCGCGCCGAATACAAACAGGTCGCCGAGCAGATCAAACGCGACGAGGCGGCGCAAAGCGCACAAGAAGCGGCGCGCCAACAGGCGCAAAAGGCGCTCATGCGGCTGCCGCGGGCCGATGAACATCACCAGGTTGCGCAAGAGCTGCAAGAGGCCGAATCGGTCCTACAGAAGGCAACCGCACGTGTCGACACCTTGCAGGGCGCAACCAAAGAGATCGCCGACTTGCAGCAACAACTGGCGGCGCTGGGCAACCCAAGGCGCCGTTTCGATGTCGCGACAACCGTGGCCGCGCGCCGAAGCGATATCGAGCGCCAGCGACGCGCCCAGAACGAACAGCGGGCGACGCTCGAAGGCCAGTTAGGCGAGTGTGACGCCGCGCTTGGCCCATTTGCTGATCTGGACCAGCTTCTCGACAAGGTGGGGGCTGAATTGCGCGATAGCGAGCCAGCCTATCAGGCCGTGCTGACCCACCGACAACTGGCCGCAAGTGTGGAAGAGCGTTCTGCGGAGCTTACCCAAAGACGGACCCTGCATGGCCAGGCGGTTGCCGAAGCGGAAAAGTTGGCAGCCGAATTGGCCGCGGTGGCGGCGCAGTTCGACCCGGCGGCGCTGGAACGGGCCGTGGGCGAAGAGCGGCAGTTGCGCGCCGATCAGGCTGCGCTGAATGCACAACAAACCTTGCTTCAGCGCCAGCAGCAGGCGGATGAACAGGAGTGCGCTCTTCTTCAGGCGCAAGAGGCCGAACTGGCCGAGCAAGAGGCGACCAAGTCGCGTATCCAGCATCAAGAGGAAACATTGGCCGCCATGCGCGACTTGCTCAAGAAGGCGGGGCCGCAGGTGACCAAGGCATTGATTCAGCAGGTCAGCAGCCGCGCTGATGAGTTCTTTTGTGACATGATGCAGGACTATACGCGCCGCCTGATTTGGCATGACGATTATGGGATCTCGTTGGAGGTGGAGGGCCGCCGGCGCCAGTTTGCCCAACTTTCGGGTGGTGAACAGATGTGCGCAGCGTTGGCGGTTCGGCTTGCTCTCTTGCGCGAAATGAGTAATATTAACGTTGCATTTTTTGACGAACCGACAACCAATTTGGATGAGACTCGACGCGATTCACTCGCACGCCAGATTCTGGATATTCGCGGCTTTCGCCAGCTCTTTGTCATCAGCCACGATGATACCTTTGAACAGGCGACGCAACATTTGATCCGGATCGAGCGCGTCAACGGCGCCAGTATGATTGTGGGTGGTGAGTGATGCGTATGACGCGACATTCGGAAGGGGCGCCCGCAGACAAGAAAGGGCAGTGGCGGATCCTCTACGTAGGCGCCCCGCAGGCTGCCGCGCGCTTGCGTGCGCTGCTTCAGCACCAAGGGTGTCGTGTCGACATAGCGGATGGCGCTTCGCCCGTGTTGGCGCAAGCCGCGCAGAGCTCCTACGACCTTGTCGTGTTGAACACAACCGACACAACCGTGGCGGCGGCTGCCCCATTCTCGACATGGGGTGCTTACCCTCACTCCCCGATACTGCTCCTGGTTACGGGGCCGGCCAACCCGCAGCACGCCCCCTCGCCAGCCCTTCTGGAAGCGGCGGACTATCTCTTCCCCGGCGATATCGACGTTCATGCCCACCTGCTCGCACAGACCATCAGTCGTCTACTTGAGGAACAGAGCCGCCGCCGCGCTGCCGAGATGGCGCTCGAATCGCTTCGCCAAGACAATCGCAACCTGCTGTTGTTGACCCGGTTGGCGCATCTGCTGACCTCGACGCTTAATCTGGAACAGGTCATCTCGCAATTGGTGCAGACCATTACCGAGATCGTGGTGACGGAGGGAAGTTCCGTCTGGTTGTGGAGTGACAGTGACCAGCGCGAATTGGTGTGCGCAGCCATGTACCTCGATGGCAAGGATATCACGCCGAATGCGCCGCGCATGAATCTGGGGCAGGGGGTCGTTGGCTGGGTAGCGCAGCACGGTCAGCCCGTCAATGTGCAGGCTGTCGACCGCGACCCCCGCTTTTCCGCCGTGGTGGATGGGAAGACGGGCTACAACACGATGTCGATCCTGGCGGTGCCGCTCATTACCCGCGACCGGGTTATCGGTGTGCTCGAATTTGTCAACAAACTGGCCGGCCACTTCAACGAGCGCGACCAGGAAGTTGCCGGCACAGTGGCTGCCTACGCCGCCAATGCCATCGAGAATGCCCGCCTGATGGCCTCGGTCAGCCAGCAGCGCGACCTGCTGGAAGTGCAGAACGACGCGCTGGATGCCTTCGCCTATTCCGTTGCCCACGACCTCAAAAACCCCCTCACCATGGTGGTCGGCTATGCTGATATGCTACGCGACGATTTTGCTGCGTTTCCAATCGAGACGGTTCAAGAAAGCCTCAACACGATTGTCGAATATGGGATCAAAATGAGTAGCATTGTGGATGCGCTCCTGCTGCTCGCCAGTGTAGGGACGAACGAAGAGGTCGAACTAGAACCGGTGGACATGGCGCAGGTCACTGAATCGGTGGTGCGACGGATGGCCAATATGGTGGCTGAATATCGCGCCGAAATCGTCTTCCCCGACAACTGGCCCCTGGCGCTTGGCTACAGCCCCTGGCTGGAAGAAGTCTGGTATAACTATCTAAGCAATGGCATCAAATACGGTGGTCGTCCGCCCCATCTCGTATTGGGCTTTGATGAGGGCGAAAACGGCATCGTGCGCTATTGGGTCCAAGACAACGGCCCCGGTCTTGCTATTGATAACCCGATGGCCATCTTTCACCCACAGGCCCGTCGCCGCCGCTCCAGCAACGGCCACGGGTTGGGGCTGTCGATTGTCCAGCGCATTGTCGATCGGCTTGGCGGCCAGGTAGGCGCCGAGTCCCTGCCGGGTGGGGGCAGTCGCTTCTCGTTTACGCTCCCCGCTGTCGCCAAAGCAGCCAGTATGGCATGAACCCATAATACCAGGCAAGGAGTAGAGCCAGCCGCAGCCCGCGCCATCCATCGCGCCAGCCGGCCAGCGTGAGAAAGCGGCGGACAAATTCGCGCCACGGTTGCAAAATAAAATTGTGCAGGCGCGGGCGAATCCCTTTGCCGGCCAAAATCATTGCTTCATAGCGTGCATAGGCCCGCTGTTTGCGGTGAAACTGCGCCCAACTCTCGTAGTTGTAATGGATAAACGGCGCCTTGAGCCAACCCACTTCCCCTTCGACCTCGGCATATTCATGCACCACGCGGTTCAAGTCATAGCGCGCCGCAGCGCGCCGCAAGAGCCGTAACTGATAGTCGGGATAATAACCCCCAAAACGCATCTCGCGCCCCACGATGAGGTTGCGACGGGGAATCCAATAGCCATTTGCGCCGCCGCTGTCGATCTGCGACCGCACCTCCTGGCCAAGCGCCGGGGTGACGCGCTCGTCGGCGTCGACAAAGAGCACCCACTCGGCCTCTACGCCATCCAGCGCGGCCTGGCGTTGACCCGAATAGTTGTCGAAAGGTCGCTCTACCACGAGGGCGCCGGCTGCCTGCGCCAACCCTTGCGTGCCGTCATGGCTCAGCGAATCCCACACCACGACCGCATCCACCCACGGGCGGACGGCCCCCACACAGTCGCCAATGTGGCGCGACTCATCTTTGGTCAGGATCACGGCAACGAGTTGGTGCATGGTGCGGGTTCCCGGCCTCGGCGCGTTACCGCTCCTGGTGAGGCTGCATGAGCGCCGATGGGGGCGCATGGGTTAGGGCGCGGATGGCCTGATACGCATTCAACTCTGCCTGGGCTTCGATCCCCGTCAGCGCGCCCCGGGCGAAGCGGCGCATGGCCACCCTGGCGCGCCACGCCATCCCCAGCCCAATCAGCCGCCGGACCAGCCAACCATAGCCCGCCGGGTAGCGATGGGCATGTTTGGCGTAGAATCGGAGCCGGCTCCGCCAGAGCCGTTCATAGGCCGGCCAGCGCACCTGCCGGCTGCTCTGGCCCTCGTAATGAACTACCTGGGCGCTGGGCGCGGCGAGAACTTTCCAGCCCGCCTCGGCCAGCCGCAGACACAAGTCCATCTCTTCGCAATACATGAAGTAGCCGTCGTCCAGCCCCCCCACCTGGTCGATCGCTGCGCCGCGCGCCAGGAGCGCCGCGCCCAACACAAAATCGACGGCAAAGGGCGCACACTGCTGCCACCAGGCGCGCGGATAGCGCCCGTTGATCGGGCTCTCGTAGAGGCGCGCGGCCAGATGCCGAATGCCCGGCCATGTCGCCAGCGGAAAGAGGTCGAGCGCCAGTTGCGCCAACGATGGAAAGCGGAACGCACCGTGTTGAAAGGAACCGTCGCCATAGCAAAGGCGTGCGCCACACGCGCCGGCCGCCGGGTGCGCTTCGAGCGCGCACACCATTTCGCCCAGGGCGTCGGGCGCGACGGTCGTGTCGGCGTTCAGCAGCAGCACGTAGTCGGGCTTGGGCAATGGCGCCGGCAGCATCAGTGACGACGAAGGCGCCTCCACCGCAAACCCCAAACGGTGCAGCGCCAGGTTGTTGCCGCCGGTGTAGCCCAAGTTTTCGGGCGACGCCAGCAGCGGAACGTCTGGAAACTCCGCCGCGACCATGGCCGCGCTGCCGTCGCTGCTGGCGCTGTCCACCACCAGGGGGATTACCGTCAGTTGACCGGCGCTGGCGGCAGCCGCGTCGAGGATGCTGCGCAAACATTGGCGCAGCAGCTCACGCGTGTTGTAGTTGAGAATAACGACTGCAAGATGCATGGGATGGATTGTAAGCTGGCTAGGGCGCGCCAACCTGGACGCTAATGCGGTCGATGTTGTTGTTGACGACCGCCACAAATTCATGGATCAGACCCCCCCACCAGAAATTGGTGCCGCGCGGCGGCGCTTCGTCGAACACAATGCACCCACTCACTTCGCCCGATTTGCCGGGCAGCAAATACCACTGTTCACGCCCGCGGCTGTCGATGCGCCGTTCCAGATCCGCCTGCCGCCCAATCGCCCAGCGGAACGGAAAGTCGACGCCGGTGGTGTCGAAATTGACCCCAAACCGCCAGACACCGGCCTGCTGGTACCATGCCTCATCTTCGCGCGCGGCCAGGGTGTTGACGTTTTCGGTGAAGCGATATTCCTGACCTGGCCACGGCCCGGTAGTGCGGATGGGCACGACGCCCTCGTTGGTGACAATCGCCTTAAAACAGAGTTTCCCCCCCAGCGGCGTGGCCACAACCCGGTTCATCTCGCCGTCCCAGTCGATTTCACCCTGGGCCACGTCGGCGCGCGGCTTGCCCCCTTCGACGATGGTCAGCTCGCGCACAACGCGCACGGCGTTGCCGGCGGCATCGCGCACCTCACCGACGACGTGATAGACGCCGTCGGGCGGCGGCTCGGCGTTGAGGTCGACGCCGCCATCATAGTCGAACTCATGGTAACCGCGCTCATTGGGCTTGACCAGCGCCGGTTTTTCGGCCAGAAAATAGCGCACGTCGGGGGCTTCTGGGTCCACAAGATAGACCAGTGGCGCATTCGTGACATCTTTGGTCAGATAGTAGCTGATGCTGACCCGGTCGTCAATGCCGTCTTGGTTGGGTGTAAAAATCTGGGGCACGACCGCAAAATTGTGCAGCTCGGGCAACTCCGTATCGCCGTCTTGCAAGCTGATCATGCCGCTGGCCATTTCGGTGTTGCCGTCGTCGCCGGTGGCCTCGATCACCCAGGTGTAGCGCCCATCAGGCAGCACCCGGCTGAGAATCTCTTGTGGGCCATAGTCGGTCTCCACAACGGCAACGTGGTCAACCACCCCACCCCACTGCACATTGTAGCTGCCGGACGAGCGGCGACGTTCGCGGCGGAAAAAGTGGCGCTCACCAGCCTCGTCCTCAAAATAGATGCTGACGGCGGCAACCCGCCGCAAGCTATAGGAAATCTCAGTCACATCCTGGTTGCCGTCGGCGTTGGGGCTGATGGCATCGGGCGCAACGCTGACATTGTAGAGCAGCGGCCCGAACGCAGGGTCGAGCTGGCCGCAGCCGGCCAGGGTCAGCAGGCAGACAAGCAGAAGCCAATACAAACGAATCATAGTTGGAAAACTTTGCTTTTCATAGGGCTTACGCAAGCCTTGACAGAAGGTTTGCTCATTGACGGAATTGTCACGCTTGATCATCATCGGGCGCTGCGTAGGTCATGTTGTTTAGTCAATGTCCGTGACCATCACGGGCAAGTCAATCACTGTGCGTCCATCCGCCGCGGGCAGCGGCTGGATGCGGCCCCCACTGACGCCGTAGACGCCCAGCCGCAGCGTATAGGCGCCCAGCGCCGGCGTAGGGCCAAGCCAATCCGCCGCCGGCACGTGGCCCATCACCGTTTCGCCCATGGGCCAGCGCGTCACCGGATAGCCGTAGGTTGACAAGCGGCGGTCAGCCAGGCGCGCCACCACGGCGCCGCCGGCGTCCACCGTTTCACCCGTCATCTGATAGTCGTCGGCCAACCGGGCATCGTCGGCCAGCCGCTTCCAGAAGAACAGCAGATCGCCATTCTCCATCAGGTGATAGCCGAGCAGACCAATTTGCCCACCCAGTCGCTCGTCGCGCGGCTGGGTGATCGGGGGGGCGTCGGCAATGCGGTGGGGGCGAATCTGCGAAAAACGGCGCAGGCCGATGCCCCAGAAGGTGGCCGATTGACCCTTCTCGCGCCCGCCCAACTCCAGTTGCACCGGCGTCACCCCGGTCGGGTCCACCACCTCATCCTGCCAGCCCACGAGCCATGCGCCGTGCATGCCGGTCTGTTCATTGAACGCCGCCCGCAGCGGCTCGACCGTGTTGGCAAACGTCAGCACGGCGTCGACATCAAGCACGTCGATGGCCGGCAGGCGCACCACGGGGATGTCGGGCGCATAGTAGTTCCATGCCGGGTAGGCGTGGCCACTTACCAGCACAACCCGTTCGTCGGGGGCAAGGCGGGGGCGCAGAAACGTGGCGACGCCGCGCCAGTCATCCTTGGTAAAGGCGCGGTCGAAAAACCAATGGGCGTTGCCCCACAGCGCGCCGACGAGCAACAGCGCGATGGCAAGCCGGGCGCCCCACCAAGTCGACCTGCCGGCGCGCCCGATGCGCTGATCTACCGCCGGCCAGCGCGTCAGCCCTGCGCTCCACAGCAGCAGCAGCCCCGGCAGCGCCACCAGGCCATAGCGAGCATTAAACTTGGGGGCCAGCGCGGCCAGCATCAATACCCCGATCACGGGCGTCAGCAGCCAGAATCCGGCCAGCATCAGGGTGGATGCGTCGGCCTGGGCAGTTTCGCCACTCGATTGCGCCCGCCCCAGCAGGCGCCATAGCGCCAGTAGCGTAATCAGCAGATAGGGGATCAGTAGCCAGACCCCAATCGACTCATGAAAGGCCTCGCCGCTGGTAAAGGTGACGGCTACGCTGCGCACTGCCTCGCCCACCTTGAACGCGCCCTGCCAGTAGCTGCGATCCCCTCCCCATTGGTTGGCAATGACGCCGAGCCAGGGGAGATAGAGCAGCGCCACCAGGCTGTTGGCGAGCGCCAGCGGGCCGAACCCACGCCCAAGTCTGTTCCCTGCCAGAGGGGCCGAATGCGCAAACGAAACCATACCGTATGGTACGACGTTTCCTCCTTGCGCCCCCGCCGGCGCGCGCCGTCGTTGAATCCACAGCAGCGCCAGGGCCAGCCCTCCCAACAAAAAGAGGGCGAAGTAATGGGTATAGAGGGCGGCCGTCGCTGCCGCCACATAGCCTGCGCCAAACAGAGCCCGGCCACGTTCCTCCGTCATGCGCAGCGCGCAATAGACGGCGCTGATCCCCAGCGCCAACAAAAGGGTGTACATGCGCGCCTCTTGTCCATAATAGACAAGGAGCGGATGGAGCGCAGCCAGCCATGCGGCAAGCAGACCCGCCGCCCGTCGACCGGTGAGCTGGATGGTCACGGCAGCCAGCAGCGGCGCGGCCAGCACGCCAAACCAGGCCGAGGGAGCACGCAGGCTCCATTCGCTCAGCCCGGCAAGCCATGCCCAGCCGGCCATGATCAGATAATAGAGCGGTGGCTGGATATCGCCGGCCGTCCAGTGGATGAGGTCGGCGGCGGTGCGCTGGGCCAGGTCTGCCGTCACCGCTTCGTCATACCAGAGGCTTTGCGTATCGAGCCGGTAGAGGCGCAGCGCCAACGCGGCCAACACCGGCAAGAGCAACCAAACCCTATCCTGCTGTGTGCGCCTGGTCATGCTGGGCCGGCGCCTCCGCGGTTGATTGAGGTGCGCCCGCGCATTTTGTGGCCTGCTCGCCACGCGCAGCATGGTTGGGTTGCGCCAGCCATTTGCATTTGCGCCATTGCATTACTCCGTCCGCGGCTCATGGGGGGCTACATAGGGTGACACTGGCGTCGGTGCATAGGCGCTTGTTGGCGGCGAGCTGGTTTCGGCCACAGCGCCGCGCAAGCCGATCGCGCTCAACCCGGCCATCATCACCTCGCCAAGCACGATCCAGATGCGCATGGCCAATGCCGCCACCGTCACCGCGCCGCCGTCGAGCAGCGGCGTGAGCAGCAGATAATAGGCGCCCTCGCGCACGCCAAACCCGCTCGGCGTGATCAGGCTCAAAAAGCCGATGGCGTAGCCCACCGAAAAGACCGCCACCAAATAGGGCGCCAGACGCAGGATTTCATCGATCGCATAGACGCGTAGCCCGAAGGTGAGGGCGGCAAACGAGACACCCCACAGCAGCCAACTGAGCACGCCCAACGACAGGAACAGCAACAGCCGCCCGGTGGAGAGGGTTGCCTCCAGCGCGGGGCGCCCAATCCGCCGCAGCGCCCAGTTCACCAGCGCCACGAGCCAGTCTGGGCGGATAAGAAAGACGAGCAGGGGCGCCAACCCCACCCCCACCAGCCACGGCGTTGCGCCCGCCAACAGCCCTGTCCATACCCCGGTCTGTTGGTTCAAGAGCAGATAGAGCGCGGCAATCGGGGCCACGGCAAGCAACGTCACCGCCTGATAGAGCACCATGCTCATGAGCGTCGCCTCGGGACGCACCCCCCACTGTTGGCAATAGAGCGTCATACTAAGCGGCTGCCAAATGTTGCCGGGGATATAGCGCACCAGCGCCGTGAGAAACCAGATGCGCCACGCCGGCCAAAAGGGCAATCCCCCGCCGACGCCGGCCAGCAGCCGCTGCCAGAGGTTGACTTCGATCAGCCAGGCCGCCAGCAGGGCAGCCGCCGAAACCACGAGCCACCCACCGTGCAAACGCCAGGGGTGGGCCTGAAGTTCCGTCCATTGATTGTGTAACAAGAGCGCCACAAGCGCCAGGCTAATCAGCAGCAACAACGGCTGCAACCGGTGAAGAAGACGTTTGCGCATGGAAAGAGTATACCATCTTTCCTATGCCCGTGGAATTGTGACGAGCAGATTGGGATCAATGGAGGGATCATACGGCGGGGGCGATGGGGACCTCTGCCGGAGACGTGGTGGGGAGGGTGAAATAGAAGTTGCTGCCTTTGCCATAAGTGCTCTCGGCCCAGATCCGCCCACCGTGCGCCTGCACAATGTGTTTGGCAATCGCCAATCCCAGGCCGGCGCCTTCCCCCGAGCGGGCGCGGTCGGCCTTGTAGAAGCGCTCAAAGATTCGCGAGAGATCATCGGGCGCAATGCCCGCGCCTGTGTCGCACACGGCAACCACCAATTCGCCTCGGTCAGGGTGATGCTCTACCTGGACGTGGATAGCGCCCCCGGCAGGGGTGAACTTGATCGCGTTTTGCACGAGATTGGCCATGACCTGTTGGATGCGATCCGGGTCTACCACAATCGAAGGCAGCTTTTCCGGTGAGTCGATGGTCAATGAAATGGCCGCCCGTTCGGCCTGGGGGCGAAGCCGTTCAGCGCCTGGGCCAACGACCTCGGTGGCGGGCAACTCGCGTAGCCGCAGCGGTGTTTGGCCTGACTCAATGTGCGCCAACTCCAATAGCTCTTGCACCATTTGCGCCATGGCCTCCACTTCTACATCCATACGAGAAAGGAAGCGTTGGGCGGCGGGCGGGTCATCGATCGCGCCGTCGGCCAGGGTATCGACCAGGGCGCGCAGCGAGGCGACGGGTGTGCGTAATTCGTGAGAGATGTTGCTGATGAAATCGCGGCGCACAGTCTGCAACTGGTAGAGCTGCGTCAAATCTTGTAGGATGACAACATGCCCGCGCTGCCGCCCACGGAGAAAGGGCGTCGCCGCCACGCGCAGCATCCGTCCGCCCTCAAGCTCCAACATGGCGTTCTCTTCATGCCCGCTCTGCAGGCAACGCTGAAAAACCTCGACGATGCGGTGGTCGCGCACCGCCTGGATAAAGGTGCGGTCGCGTGCGACGGTGGCTGTCACCTGGAGGATGCGTTCGGCCGCACTGTTGATCAGCCGAACCTCGCCATGGCGGTTGATGATCAGCACGCCATCGTTCAGCGCGTGGAGCACCGTGTCCAGCCGGTCTCGCTCGCGGTTGCGCTTCTCGATCTGTTTTTGCAGCCGGTCGGCCATACGGTTGAACGCACGGGCAAGCTGGCCGATCTCGCCGCTGCTCAACGAAATGATGCGCGCATCCAGGTCGCCTTGGGCAATGCGATGCGCCACTAGCGTAAGCCGGCGCACGGTGGCCGCCGCACGCTCGGCCTGGAAGACCATCAACCCAGAAATCAACAGGCCGGCCACTGCCACAGGGCGCGCAGCTTGCCCTGGCGGAATGTCAAACCGCGCAGAGAGATAATAGGTCAACCCCGTGAGGATCAGGGCAATGACGACGGCATAGGAGAATGCGGTGCGCCACCGCAGGCGCGGTGAGTGAAGCATTTTGGTTGGGCTGTGTTTCTTCTATTCGACGAGGTCGGTTCCGAAGACGACCATCTGTGACCTCTACTGGAATACAATGATTCTTGTAATCTGTCAAATCTTGGTTTCAAAGCTCACCCCTCAAACCGGTATCCGATCCCGCGGACAGTGACCAGGCGTGTGGGGTTGGCGGGGTCCGCTTCGATCTTTTCGCGCAGCCAGCGCACGTGAACATCCACCGTGCGGCTGCCGCCGTCGTAGTCCCAGCCCCACACCCGTTCGAGGATCAGGTCTCGGCTGAGCACGATGCCCCGGTTGCGCGCCAGAAAGACCAGAAGGTCGAACTCTTTTGGTTTGAGATGGAACGCCCCCCCGCCAAATGAAACCTCGCGACGGCTCAGATCGATGACCAGGTCGCCAAAAACCATACGCTCGGTGGGCACATCGGGGTGACCATTGGGGGTGCTGGTCGTCGCCATCTCTTCACGGTCGAGACGGACGCGGCGCAGCAGCGCCTTGACGCGGGCAATCAGTTCGCGCATACTAAAGGGTTTGGTCAGGTAGTCATCGGCGCCAACTTCGAGACCCACCACCTTGTCAACCTCATCGGCGCGCGCCGTCAACATGATAATCGGCGCGTTTGTCTCCTGGCGTAGGATGCGGCAGACCTCATAGCCATCCAGATGAGGCAGCATGATGTCGAGCACTACCAGATCGGGGATCGTCTGACGAGCCATCTCCAGCGCCTTGACCCCATCGCCGGCAACGCTCACTTCATACCCCTGGCGCGACAGGCTGTACTCCAGCGCATCAGCCAGCGCCGGCTCATCTTCAACGACCAACACTTTTGGATTCACGACCGCCCCCTGCATCAAAAAATGTTTGCCGGCAACGTCAAACCGAGAGCAACCCACGACGCCGGGCAACCTTCACACACGCTGTGAGTATCCACGCAAAGGGGCAAGCGCGCAAGTCTGCCGGGCTGCATTCATCCTCAGCTCTGCTCGAAAATGCGCGTTGCTTTGCCGCCCTGGCCGGCCCCTCATGCGTGTTTTCAAGGCAACCGCCGTGTAGCAAGCCCGCGCATGTGCAAAAAATACACAGGGGTGCGCCCGGCTACAAGGCGCACCCCTGTGTGAAGGAGGGTGGGATCGAGGTAATTGGAAAAGAGGATGGATTGCGAGTGTTCAGCTCCCCAGAATGCTGCGCAACCATCCACAGTGTAATTGGCTGTTGTTAACGCAGTCACAACGGCAAGTTAAGAGTATGTTAAGCAACATACCACAATGCTGCAATGACCAGCGTCGCGCCCAGCGTGGCCCCTGCAAAGGTTTGCCCTAGTGTGTGCCGTTGCAGTTGAATGCGCGCCCACGCCACCAGCGGCGTCAGCGCCACCAGCGGCAGCGCGGGGCTGCCCATCAGGCCCAGCCCCAGCACGGTCAGGTTTGCCGACGTGGCTGTGTGCAGGCTGATCTTCCAGCGCAACGTGATGAGGACAAAGAGCAGAGATTGCACGCTGTTGACGGCGGCAATGGATTGCAACAAACGCGGGGCCGCGGCCAGATTGAGCACCACCCAGGCGGCCAGGGCGGCGCCCACCGCACAGAGCATGGGGCGAATGCGCTGCTCGCGGACGGGTAGGTGTACATCCGCCAGCTCGCCGCGCCACACAAGCCAGACAATGTAGAGGCAGGGCACGCCGATCGCCAACACAAGATAGATGACAGACCATAGCCACGCCGCTGGCGTAGCCAGCGCCGCGGCCGCCACCATGGTCACAGCCACCCCCAACACGGGGGGGCTGGCAATCTGTGAAACCCAGTAGGCCACACGGCGGCTTCGGGTTGTAGGTGAGTTGGTGGCGTCATGGTCGGTACGGAATACCGACGCCGGTTGCATCATGGGGTTTGCCTTTCCTTCACATTTCTCTATCGACGAAACTCTCGTAGCAGATCCAGTCGCCCACGGTGGCGCGGTTTGCGATTTTCAGGTATGCGCGCGGCCCTGCTAGCCATTACCTCGTGATAGCAGTCGACCATCCGTCGTGCGCTCGCCTCGATATGATAGCGTTGGGCCTGCGCAATAGCAGCGTTCTGCATCATAGCATAACGCTCGGGCGAATCGAGAAGTTGCGCAATGCCATCCAAAAACGCTTCATTCTCCGTCACCAGCCACCCACTGACGCCGTGCTCGACGATCCCTGTCAGCGCCGGGTCGGCAAAGGCAACCGCTGGCAGCCCACAGGCTGCGGCCTCTAGCGCGGCCATCGGGTGGACCTCGCTCTGCGAGGTTGAGATCCATAGGTGGGCGCCGTTGTAAACGCCCGGCATCTGCGCGTAGTCTACCTTTCCCGTCAGGGTGACGCGCTGGGCAAGGCCGTCATGGTGGGCGCGCTGGGCCAATACGGGTCGCAGCGCGCCGTCGCCCACCATCACCAGGTGCAAACGGGGGTGGGCGTGGGCCGCGTGGCGAAAGAGTTCATAGGCCAGCAGCGGGCGCTTTTCCTGATTGAGCCGGCCCACAAAAAGTAAGACGAAAGCATCACGCGGCACACCGAATTCGGTCTGGAGCAAAGTCGACTGTCCGGGACGAAAGCGCGCCACATCGACACCGTTGGGCACCGTGCGTATCTCGGGTTGAATTCCTAGATTGCGAAGATAGGCGGCGGCCTTGGCTGATGGCGTTATCACAAGCGCCGCCCGGTCGCAGATCATTTTATCATATAACTCTACCATTGGGGTGAAGAGCGTGGTCATCTGCTCCGAAAACAAGCCAAGATAGTGGAGATATTCTTTGGACAGTGTGTGATAGGTGTAGACGATAGGCAATTTGTAGAGTGTGGCCATCTGCCACGCCAGCAGATTGACCGATGTTGAGGTGTGGATGTGGATCAGATCAAAGGGTTGCGCTTTGAAAATACGCAACAACTGCCACGAGAGCGGATAGCTCAGGTCAATGCGTGATTTCAACTTCACGCTCATGGCCGCCAACTGCACCGTTTCAGCCGGCTGTAGACGGGTGCTAGTTGCTTGCCAGGGGCTAAAGATGATCACCTGATGGCCGAGAGTACGCAGGGCCTGGGCCTGAAGGCGGGTGCTTGTGTCCACCTCGCTGGCGTGCATCCCCTCGACAAAAAAGGCAATCCGATAGAGCCGATCCACTGTTTGCGCCATTGCCCATTCCCTTCGCTTGTTGGACCTTCGTTCCTCGGCCCACTTGTGAAACGCATAAACCCCCTGATTTTGCCTCTCTGGCAGTCCAGGGTGGGGGCGTCGTGTTGACCGGCGACCAAGATCAGGGCTGGTGCACCGCGGCCAACCGCCGGAGTGCAATCGGCGCGCCAGGTGTAGAGGGCGCCCATTGCGCCAAACCCATCATCCGCAGCAGTTGGTGTTTCAGATAACTGGCAAGAAAGTGCGCTGGCCGCGCCGACACGCTCAGGGTGGTTGTGCGATGGGCGAGCGCTGTGCGGAGATCACGGCTGCCTTCACCGGGAAACCAGGTAGCCGCCATCCCGATCATCCATAACATATGGGCATCGCTGGCGCCGACCATGGCCAGTGGCAATCGTTGTCCCATGGCGCAGGCGTGCTGATTGAGGGCCAGGTTGGGCAGGCTGGCGTTGTACGCCTCAAGCCCTACTAGCGTTTGGGCTATCTGCGCGTCTGCCAGCGCCGCCGCGATGTTCGCTTCGCGTAGACACCACCGCCACGGGCCGCCTGGGTGGGCGGCGATGGCGATTCCGCCCTGTTCGGCCACAAGATGGACCGTTTCGATAAGCGAACGTCCGGCGGGGATGGGTGCTTGTACGAAGAGGGCGAGCAGATGCCCCTCGGCGGTGGTGACCTCAATGCCGGGGATGACCTCAATGCCATATCGGGGCGCCAGCGCAACGGCTTCGAGCGCGCCGTCAATGGTGTCGTGGTCGGTGATTGCAATGGTGGTCAGGTCGGTATGACGTTTCACATATTCTAGCGTGGCGGCCACCGTGGCGGTGCCATCGTAGCTGTAGATTGTGTGGACGTGCAGGTCGGCTTTTCCCATGAATGGCTTGCTCGCTGTTGTCTGGATTAACGGTTTTCACCGAGAAACAGAAGATAGCGCCACAGCCCGCCGTGCGCACCCTCGACTGCAATGGTGCTGCGCTTGAAGTGGGTGGTTAGGGTTGGCAGCAGGTGGCCGTTCGCTTCAATTGCACAGCGACGCAGCCATGCCTGCATGGGCGCCAAAGGCGCGTCATGGAAATCGACAACCGCCACAAGGCCACCGGGGCGTAGATCGGTTTGAAGGGCGGTAATGATGGCGTCCACATCCATTTGGCTGCGGCCAAGCCCATAGGCCAAGAAGGCGACATCGAAGGGGTGGGTTGTCTTCACCGGTTGGCTGTAGGGGCCGGCCAGCCAGCGCGTGGCGTCGGTTTCAGTGGGGGATGTGTGGCCGGCCGTCTCGTGCTCAGCCGTTGGTGCGATCAGCGTAAACCGGGCGCGGGGAAACGACTCGCGCATATGATCGAGATCGGCCGCACGCCACTGGCCGATGACCAAGACGCGCTTCGGTGTGCGCTGCGCCGCGACCTGTTCAATGAGGATGCGCCGGCCTGGCAAGAGCGCGCCGTTTAGGGCGCGCTCGATCTGTTTTGGCAATTTGTACAACGGTTGCGCTCCACGTACGGCGGCCATATCCATTCTTCTCTTCCTTCACGTCAAGTTCCTACAGGTCAAGTTGTGCAACACGGAGACCACACTGCGCGGCGCCCTGGGCTGGTGGCAGGCCCGAATGCGTCACTCTTCCACCATACAAGACAACGATTATGGTTTGGTAAAGGGGATGTTAGGAGATGCCTTGCAAGTGTTATGGAAACGAGGGTATATGTTAACAAATGGTTAACGATGCTGTCTTAACCAAATGTTTACAGTTCCTTGACGGGTCGTTAAAGCGGGGCGACGGCAATGTTAACTGAACCCCTTTATGCTTTTCATGCGTCACAGTTACCTGACATTGATTCTGGCATTGATTGCCGAATCGGCGCATGTATGCGGACATCGACACTGCGCTGTTGAATCGGCGGCCCAACAGGAACAATGGTCCAACATGAACAAAATGAGTGAAAAAAGAGGAGAAATTCGTATGCGTCGTCATGCTCTGATGTTGCTGGTGCTCGTCGGGCTGATGGTAGCGGCCTGTGCGGCCCCTGCGCCCGCCGCCCCCGCCGCCCCCGCCGCCCAGGCAACAACGCCCCCTGCCGAAGCCCCAGCCGCTGAAGCAGCCGCGATGGTGGATAGCGAACTGCCCGAAGTCAACCCGCTGGAGGTGACGGGTGACATCATCACCGCCGGCAGCTCCACCGTCTTCCCGCTGACCGAGGCCGTGGCCGCCCGCTTTCGCGACGAGGGCTACGCCGGCAACATCACCATCGACAGCATCGGCACGGGCGCCGGCTTCGAGCGCTTCTGCAAGGCTGGTGAATCGGATATTTCCAACGCCAGCCGCGCGATTCGCGACAGCGAGGTCGAGAATTGCCGCGCCATTGGTCGCGAACCCATTGAGTTCCGCATCGGCACGGATGCATTAGCTGTGGTGGTCAACCCCAACAATGATTGGCTTGACGCGGGCGTCACTCTTGAGCAACTGGCGGTCATCTTCTCGGATGAAGCCACGAACTGGTCTGATGTGGACCCAAGCTGGCCCGACACGCCGATCCTGCGCTTCATTCCCGGCACCGACAGCGGTACATTCGACTACTTTGTCGAAGCGGTGATGACGCCGGCTTATAAAGAGCTGGCTGAAGAGCGGCACCTGAGCGCGGCGAATCTGCAGTTGAGTGAAGATGACAATGTGCTGGTGCAGGGTGTGGAAGGCGATGTCAACGCCATTGGCTACTTTGGCTATGCCTACTACCAGGAGAATGCAGACCGGCTGGACATCCTCACGCTGAATGATGTCGAGGCCACCACTGACAACGTAGACGCTGGCCTCTATCCGCTGGCGCGCCCAATCTTCATCTATTCGGACGCCCAGATCATGCAAGACAAGCCGCAGGTGGCCGCCTTCATCAACTTTTACCTGACCTATGTCAACGAAGAGATTCGTGGGGTCGGCTACTTCCCGGCGCCGGCGGCGGCGCTGGACGAGGCCAAGGCGAACTGGGTTGCCGCACTCGGCGAGTAATCAAGTACTGAACCCGTAAACTGCATCTGAAATGTACACGTTGGGGCCTCAAAGCGCCCCAACGTGTCATGCTTTCAACGGTGGGCGCGAGGACGGCTGCTGTACCCGAACAAACGCGCTGCGAACCCAGTTGATCAAAGCGTATGTTTGGAAACGCAGCATAGCAAAGGGAGTGGACCGTGAGTGATCTGCGAGCTGAAACCGCCACGCTGCCGTCTGCCGGCGCCGCCCCAGGCCGGGCAGACCAGCCAGCGGCGGCGCACGTGACAATCGGTGGACCAGGGGACCTGGGTTTGCACAAAAAAATCCGCATCGGCGAAGCGCTAATCCAAGGTTTTCTGTTTGTGTGTGGCGCGGTTTCGGTGTTGACTACGATTGGCATTATCTATGTGCTGGGTCGGGAATCGTGGCTCTTTTTTGGGAGCGACGAGGTCACCCTGGGTGAATTCTTTTTGACCACGCGCTGGCAGCCGGTGATCGGGCAGTTTGGCATCTGGTCCTTGGTGACGGCCACCCTGGTCACTAGTTTCATTGCCATGCTCTTTGCCCTGCCGGTTGGATTGGCCATCGCCATCTATCTGAGCGAGTATGCCAGTGCTCGGGTGCGCGGCGCGCTCAAGCCGATCCTTGAGGTGCTGGCCGGCATCCCTACGGTTGTCTACGGCTACTTTGCGCTGACCTTTATGACCCCTTTCCTGCGCACAATTTTTGGCTACGAGACTGTGCAAATCTATAACACGGCATCGGCTGGACTGGTCATTGGGATTCTGATCTTGCCGTTGGTGACCTCCATGAGCGAGGATGCCCTGCGTGCGGTGCCCATGTCGCTGCGCGAGGCGGCCTATGGGCTGGGCGGCACGAGGCTAGAGACGGCGCTGCGGGTGGTGTTGCCGGCGGCGCTCTCTGGCATCTCGGCGGCGGTGATCGTGGCCATCTCGCGCGCGGTGGGCGAGACGATGGTGGTGGCGATTGCCGCCGGCGCCGGGCCAAATTTCACGCTCAACCCCTTTGTGGCCGCCGAGACCATGACCGGGCATATTGTGCGCATCAGTGGCGGCGACTTGAGTTATGACACCATCGACTATAGCAGCATCTTTGCGATTGGGCTTGTGCTCTTTGTGATCACCTTTGGCCTCAACATCCTAAGCCGGATTCTCGTGGCCCGCTTCCGAGAGGAGTATCAATAATGGCGATGGAGACACGCAGGCCAGAAGCGACCGGCTATCCCGAAGGCGAAGTGGCAAAGAGGCAAGTCAGCGAGCGTCAGCGACGTGGCCAGTTTTGGTATACTGTTTTTGTTGCGTCTACCCTGGTTGGGATCGTCGCCCTCATCGCGCTCCTTTACAACATTATTGATGGCGCCTTTGGCTTTGTCGCTGTGCAGAACAAGGTGGACCCAGACGCCATCGTGCTGGCGGTGGAAGAGCAAAATATGCTAGATGCGCTCAATATCACCACCAGCGAAGACGACAACGAGTTGGCCGCCGGTGTGATGGCAAACCCTTATGCCGTCGGCTTCTTCGGTTATGCCTATTATCAAGCGCTCGCCGACGAGCTCAATTTGGTCGCAGTGGATGGGGTAACGCCCAGTTTGGCAACACTGGATGACGGCTCATACTCGCTTTCTCGCCCGCTCTATATCTACTCGACCGCGGCCACTCTGCAACAAAAGCCACAAGTCGCCGCATTTGTCGATCACTACTTGACCAATGCCCCAGCGCTTGCAGGCGAAGTCGGCTATTTCCCGACCACCGACGCCGACATCGCCGAAGGCAAGGCCGCGCTGCAAAACGCCGTGATTCCCCTGGCAGACCCAAGCGCTGTGGATGGTGACATTGTCGTTGCCGGCAGCTCCACGGTCTATCCGCTGACGAAGCAGGCCGCCGATCAATTTCAGGCCGCCGGCTTTGCCGGCGCAGTCCAGATCGACAACATCGGCACCAAGGCGGGGATTGCCCGTTTCTGCAACGACGCGGGGGTGGACATTGCCAATGCCAGCCGCGCCATCACCCGCGCCGAAATCGAGATCTGCCGCAGCGCCAAGCGTGAGCCGCTGGAATTCGAGGTGGGTTTTGACGCGCTGGCTGTGGTGGTTCACCGGGAGAACACCTTTGTCACCAACCTGAGCGCCGATGCGCTTCGTCAAGTCTTTATGACGGCGGAGCGCTGGTCCGATGTCAACCCGGCCTGGCCCAACGAGCCGATCGTGCGCTATATCCCAGGCAGCGACAGCGGCACACTCGACTTCTTTGTGGAGCGCGTCTACGCCCGCGAACTGAGCGAACTGCCCAAAGAAACGCTGATCGAAGTCTTGGCCGCCAATGTCTCCAGCGGGCTTATGCGCCGTTTTGAAAATGACCAGCCCTTTGCCGAGCGCACGCGCGAGAATCTCTATGAGCTGGTGTTGGAGCGCGTGGTGCAGCCGACGGCGGTGCGCTCATGGTCACTTACCGATTCATTGCTGCGCCGCCCGCAGATCGAGGCCGCCGTTGCTCTGATCCCCAATGGCGAGCTTACGTGGCGCAGTTGGGTCTCGATGCGCTTTCTCACCTCGCCCCAAGACGCCAGGGCCGAGAGCGCAGGCATCCGCCCGGCCATTATGGGCACGCTGTGGGTGATCCTCTTTACACTCCTCCTTGCGCTGCCAGTGGGGGTGGGCGCCGCCATCTATCTGGAGGAGTATGCCGAGGACAACCGGGTCAACCGCTTTATCGAAACCAACATCAACAACCTGGCCGGCGTCCCTTCGATTATCTATGGCATGTTGGGGTTGGCCGTCTTTGTGCGCACCTTTGAGCCTTTTACCAGCGGCAAACTCTTTGGCGCGGTGGACCCCACCACGGCCAACGGGCGCACAGTCATCTCGGCCAGCCTGACGCTCGCGCTCTTGGTGCTGCCGCTGATCATCATCAATGCGCGCGAGGCGATCCGCGCCGTGCCCGATTCGCTGCGCCAGGCGGGTTTTGGGCTGGGCGCCACGCGCTGGCAGGTGATCTGGGCGCACGTGTTGCCCAACGCCATCCCCGGCATCCTCACCGGCAACATCCTCGCCATGTCGCGCGCCATTGGTGAGACGGCGCCGTTGGTGGTGGTGGGCGCATCCACCTTTGTCGCGCTCGACCCCAACGGGCCTTTCTCGAAGTTCACCACCTTGCCGGTGCAGATCTACCAGTGGACTTCGCGGCCCCAACCCGAATTTCGCAACATTGCGGCGGCGGCGATTGTAGTGTTGCTGGTTCTGTTGCTGTCGCTAAACGCCAGCGCCATCCTGCTGCGCAACCGGTTTAGCAAGCAGCTTTGATTGAAGGAGTGTCTGTTACTATGGGAATTGCAACATTTGTGGCGGATCGACCCGAGTCAGCCACTCATCTGGGCAAGATGATCATCGAAACGGCTGATTTGAACGTCCACTACGGCGGCTTTCATGCCGTGCGCGATGTGAATATGAACATTGAGGAGCACAAGATCACGGCGATGATCGGGCCGTCGGGGTGTGGCAAAAGCACCGTCTTGCGCTGTTTCAACCGCATGAACGACCTGGTGTCATCGGCGCGCGTGGGTGGCGAGGTGCGTTTCCGAGATTTTAACATTTACGACCCGCAGGTTGACCCAGTTGAGGTGCGACGGCGGATCGGCATGGTCTTTCAGAAGCCCAACCCCTTCCCCAAGTCGATCTACGAGAATATTGCCTGGGGCGCGCGGGTCAACGGCTTTCGGGGCAACATGGACGAGCTGGTCGAGCAATCGCTGCGCGCCGCCGCCCTGTGGGATGAAGTCAAGGACAAGCTTAACCAGAGCGCATACAGCCTCTCCGGCGGCCAGCAGCAGCGGCTCTGCATTGCCCGCGCCATCGCCACCCGCCCCGACATCATCCTCATGGATGAGCCATGCTCGGCGCTAGACCCCATCGCCACACTCCGGATCGAGGACCTGATGAAGGAACTGGCCGAGCGTTACACCATCATCATCGTGACGCACAACATGCAGCAGGCCGCGCGCGTCTCAGATTATACCGCCTTCTTTATGGTCGACGAACATCGCACCGGCCACTTGTTGGAATTCGGCTCCACCAAGCAGCTCTTCACCAACCCGCAACACAAAAAGACTGAAGAGTATATAACGGGCCGCTTTGGTTAAGAGGCGCAGTTGCTGCTTTCACATCAACAATGGTTGCATCAAACACAGGTGGTTTGATCCGACATCCATCTGTCATCTAATGAGCTTGTGGTGGTTATGAATCGATATTGGGCGGAGTTTGTAGGGACCTTTGCACTGGTCTTTGCCGGCACTGGCGCGATTGTCGTCAATGCGGCCAGCGAGGGCGCGGTGACGCACGTAGGCATTGCGCTTACCTTTGGGCTAGTGGTCATGGTGATGATCTATGCAGTTGGCGAAACCTCAGGGGCGCATTTCAATCCCGCGGTCACGTTTGGCTTTTGGCTGGCGGGGCGCTTCCCTCTGCGAGAGGTGGCGCCGTATGTAGGTAGCCAGGTGGCCGGCGCGTTGCTTGCCAGCCTCACATTGCGGGGCGCATTCCCCGGCGACGCTACGCTTGGGGCCACCATACCGGCGCCATCTGTGGCGATCTGGGCCGCCTTCTTGTTGGAGATTGTGTTGACCTTTTTTCTCATGTTTGTCATCATCCATGTGGCGACGGGCGCCAAAGAACGCGGGATTACCGCTGGGCTGGCCATCGGCGCCACAGTCTGTCTCGATGCGCTCTTTGGCGGGCCAGTTACAGGCGCATCCATGAACCCGGCGCGCTCACTGGCGCCTGCGCTCGTGTCTGGCAATCTGGCGGCGCTGTGGCTCTATATGGTGGCGCCGTTGCTCGGCGCTGCGCTGGCGGTGGGTGGATTTGGCCTGACTCGAAAGGAGCAGTGAAGCCCAATGACCAAACGACGCGTTCTCATCCTCTGTACGGGCAACTCCTGTCGTAGCCAAATGGCGGAGGGGCTGATCAACCACTTTCTCGGCGACCAGTGGCATGCCCAGTCGGCGGGCACCAAACCTTCGGGCTATGTGCATCTGCTGGCGATTGAGGTGATGGCCGAACTTGGGATCGACCTCTCGCGCCACCGCTCCAAGTCCACCGAGGAGTTTGTGGGCCAGGACTTTGACCTAGTGATCACCGTCTGTGACGATGCCGCCGAGAATTGTCCCGTCTGGTTGGGCAAGGGGAAAAAGGTGCATATTGGCTTTGAAGACCCGGCCCTGGCCAGCGGTCGCCTCGACGAGCAGCTCAAGGTCTTTCGGCGCGTGCGTGACAAAATTCGGAAAAGTGTGTTACTATATTTGCAACAAGCGTTTCCGCCTGCCGGTCAGGCCAGCGCTTCTCCATCATCCATCACGCTGCCCGGTCGCCCGTCCGGGACGGAGAGTTCCATGCGAGTGCACTATCAGCAAGAATTGCGGCGTCTACAAGACGAACTATTGCTCATGGGCAGTGTGGTTTGTCAGGCGCTACACAGTTCAATCGAAATCCTAAAGGCGCAGAATCTCGACCAGGCGCGCCAGTTGGTCGCCGATGATCGGCTGATCAACCAGAAGCGCTACGCCATTGAGGATGCGTGTCTGACGCTGATCGCCACGCAGCAGCCCATGGCGCGCGACATGCGTCTGATTGCCGGCATCCTGGAGATCGCCTCCGAGTTGGAGCGCATCGGTGATTACGCCAAGGGCATTGCGCGTATTACGCTCTACATTGGGCGCGAGCCGTTGGTCAAGCCGCTGGTGCATATGCCCCAGATGTGCGACATTGTCGTCCGTATGTTGCGCGCTTCGCTCGATGCGTTTGTGGCGCAGGATGTGGAGCAGGCGCGCCAAATCCCCAACCAGGATGACGAGGTCGATGCGCTCTACAACACGATCAATCGCGAGCTGATCGACATCATCGTCGCCAACCCCAAGCTTATCGACCACGCCAATTATCTCTCATGGGCGGCGCACAATCTGGAGCGCGCCGCAGACCGCACCACCAACATCTGCGAGCGAATCATCTACACCGTCACCGGCAAGTTCGTCGAGATGGACAACAAAGAGCCAGACCTGGCCGGGGTCAATTGAGTTGGAGAAACCCCGTGGGAACTCTTCAACAGGAAGTTTCATCCGGGCCGCCCGCTGCGCAATGGATTCGCCCGGCTGAAGGGAGTCGGCTCTACGCCCTGCACAGGCAGCCATGAGCGGTAGGGCGTCCCCCCCTCGCCGGCGCTGCCAAAGTCGCAGAGGTGGAGTATGCGTCCGTCGGCTGTATCCACCGCCCACAATAGCACCGGTTCGAGCCGACCCTGCCAGGGGGCCAGTTCGCCGGCCAGGGTGCGGGCGTCGAGTGTAGGGATGTCGTCGGGGTCGAAATCGTTGAAGCGACGGTCGTAGGTGAGCAATACCGGCCCGCGATAGACCGACGTCAACCCGGCGCACTCCTGTTCCCCCACCCAAAAGTGGGGCGCAAAGTCGAGGTCGATTTCGACCAGATCTGTTGCCACCCATTCTCTTCGTAGCCGCAAATAGGCGCCGGGCGCCACCCCGCTCACTGGTTCGCCGTTGACACGCACTTGCGTTTCGGTGGACCAGAAGGGGATGCGCAGCTTGAGCGTCAGCGCCTCCGGCTCGGCCATCTCCACATGAAGGCGGACCACGCCCGTGCGTGGGTAATCAGTCATCTGCACAAGCTGCACGGCTGCGCCCGATGGCAAGGTGGCCGACATGCGCCCAGGCCCATACCAGTTTAGCACCAGCCCTTCGTCATCGTGCATGAGCGCCCAATCGCTGATCATGCCAAAGCCGCGCGCTGCATTGACGCTACAACAGTTCAGCTCGGGCGAGCCGGCCCGGGCTTGAAAAACAATATCGTGTGCGCTGGCCTTGCGCACCCCATCCATGGGCGTATTGTAGGTGGCCCACCTCCCGGTGGCCGAGTGTAGCCCGACCACCGAGTTGAGGGTTGAAAGCTCCAGTTCGTCGGCCACAACGGGGTCGCCGGTCAGCCGCAACATCTCCACGCTTAGCGCGATCCAGGCGATGGTGCAGCACGTTTCAATCGCGCCCTGATGGTAGGGATTACCCTGCGCCTGCTCGCCCGATGAGAAGCCGCCGTTGTTGTGCCGGTCCAGCTTGACAATGCTCCACCACCAGTGCTCAAAGGCCTGGCGATACCGTTCTTCACCCGTCAGATAGTAGAGTTCAACCAGCCCCAGAATGGGATGCAGGCTCTCCCAACGTGGCTTGGGCGTCTCGAAAAACTCGCGCCGCGCCAGCGCCGCCCGCAGATAGTCACCGGCTAGCGGCTGGCCGGCCTCATCTTCGGCGGCGAATTCGCCGACAAGCTGAAGCGCGAGATCGAGGTAGCGCCCAGCGCCGGTGACCTTATACAGCAGCGCCAATGCGTGAACCGGCGCCAGGTTCATCTCGGTGGCCCCCGTATCCACCAGGCGAGGCCGCGTCGCCCCCAAGAAGCGAGCGCAGAAGAGGTCACCGATACGGCGTGCGCCGTCGAGCGCCTTCTCGTCGCCCGTCTCTTCATGCCAGAGCAGCAACCCGAGCATGTTGTGATAGTGCCCCCAGGCGTCCCATGTGGGGTGCTGAAGCTGTGGCGCTCTGCCGCTGAGCTCGTAGCCATGTGGCCAGGGGCCGAGGTAGCCATCTTCGGCTTGCAGCGCAGTCAGTTGGTTGACGAACTCGGCAAGCCGGGCGCGCAGCGCTTCATCATGGGTGAGGCGCAACACCTGCGTGGCTGCGGTCAGATATTTGCCGGCAAACTCACCGGCCCACGGAACCAGGTCGCGCAGCGGGTGGCGGTTGCGGTCGGCAAACATTTCGAGCATGGCCGGGTTGGCGTCCGGCGCGATTTTCAGCCACTGCTCGCTGACGCCGCGCAGATAGTCGGCCAGGTAGCCCTGAAAGGCAACGCGGGCGCCGGTGGAACGGTGCAATAACGGGTATGGCATGGTGGGTGCTCCCTCGCGAACGCTAAGAACCCATGCGAATGACGGTTGCGTACAGGCTCCATATGGTTGTGACGCTCATTGTACCAGTTGTGTGGCGCTCAACGCCACCGCCACGCGCCGATTGCGTGGTTCAATGGCGATGACAGTAAAGATGAGCAAAGTGCGCCAAACCGAACCGGGAGGATGCAAGCATGGTGTATGGCCCACAAGCCACCCCCCTGACCCCCAATTGGAGTGTTGATGATTCCGTTGCGGCGATCCCCAGCGGCGATGAGCCGCCCGATGCCCGTTGCCGGGCGACCATGCGTGTGATCGCTCGTGTGCTTGCGGGTGATATTGACGCCTTCAACGAGCTTGTGCGTGAAGTCGAAGGGCCGGCCTATGCCGTAGCCTATCGCATCCTCCACGACGAAGAGAACGCCGCCGATGTGGTGCAAGAATCACTGCTCAAGGCATACCGGGCGCTGCCCTCTTTTCGGAGTGGCCGCTTCAAACATTGGTTTTTACGCATCGTCACCAACACCTGTTATGATCTGTTGCGCGAACGACGCAACCGGCGCACCGCTAGCCTCGACGCATTCACCCTCGCCGATGAGAACACGGCGTTGTTGATCGACCCTGCCGAGCGTCCCGACAGCCATGCCGAGCGGATGGAGGTTCACGCCTGGCTCGAACGTGGGCTGCGCATGATGCCGGCAGACCAGCGCATGGTGGTCGTGCTCTGTGATGTCCAGGGTTACAAATACGAAGAAGCGGCGGAGATTTTGGGCATTCCCGTGGGCACGGTCAAGTCACGGCTGAGCCGGGGCCGGGTCTGGCTGCGTGACTTTCTTCATGCCCAGGGCATTGGGCCACGTTGAACATAGACAAGCGCAAGATTGCATCCGGTCGTTGTTCTTTGGCAAACCCCACCATGACTGCATGAAGCGAGGTGAACCGTGATTCTGCGTGACGAGATTCTTATCCACACGACGCCCGACCGCATCTTCGCCTTTTTTGAGCACATGGACGAAAATTATCTTCGTTGGCACCCCGACCATCTGCTCTTTCGATGGGAAGAGGGGCGCGGGCTGCGCGAGGGCGTCGAGTTCTATTTCGAGGAGCGCATCGGTGGACAACTGCTCAAGAAACGGGTGCGCTTCACTCGCATCGAGCCGAACCGCCACATCGAGTTTGCGGTGACGAACCGCCTGATCCGTCTGCTCATGCCGCGGCTGCTCTTTGCGATTGAACCGCAAGGGGAGCAGTGCCGCTTTGTGGCCGAGATCCACATCCGCACGGGGCCGATTGGGGCCAGGCTCAATGCGCGCGAATTCAACGCAGTGCGCCAACACATGAAGGAAGAGGGCGAAAACCTGAAACGGATCCTCGAAGGGCTGGGCTAGTGCATCTGTAACAAAGTGACTTTGCAATCCAATCGCACCTACCCCATGAACCATTCGACCTAACCTGGCTTGTTATCACGGATAGCGGCGCCATCCTTGGCGGCGGCTGGCGGCGGCGCGGGTTGCCCGTTGCCCGTCACCGTGCGCGCCCGGAAGCCGGTCTGCACATTCCACAGCGCGGCGTAGATGCCCCCGGCTGCCACCAACGCTTCATGTTTGCCCTGTTCGCGCAACTGGCCGCTGTCAAGCACAAAGATGCGGTCGGCGTTGCGCACGGTAGAGAGGCGGTGCGCAATCACGATGGTGGTGCGCCCCACCGCGATGCGTTCGAGCGAACGCTGGATGGCGGCCTCGGTCTCGTTGTCTACAGCGGAGGTGGCTTCGTCGAGGATCAGCACGGGCGGGTCTTTGAGCACGGCGCGGGCAATCGAGACGCGCTGCCGCTGCCCGCCAGAGAGCTTTTGCCCCCGCTCGCCCACCACCGTGTCGTAGCCATTCGGCAATTGCATGATAAAGTCGTGCGCCTCGGCCACCTTGGCGGCGTCGATGACTTCGTCCCGTGTGGCGTCGCGCTTGCCATAGGCAATGTTCTCGCGCACAGTGCCATGGAACAGGAAGACATCTTGGCTGACAAAACCAATCGCGCGGCGCAGGTCTTCGGTCTTGAGGTTGCGAATGTCGTGGCCGTCGAGCAGCACGCACCCCCCTTGCACATCATAGAAGCGCAGCAGCAGCTTGATTACCGTGCTCTTGCCCGCGCCCGTGGCGCCGACGATGGCTGCCGTCTCGCCGGCGGGGATGTGGAGCGAGAGGCCGCGGATCACGGCGCGGCGCTCGAACGAGTGTAGCTCATCGTCGGCGGACCTCATGCCGTAGTCAAAGGTGACCTGGTCGAAGACCACCTCCCCCCGCACAGTCGCCAGGGGCAACGACTGGCCGCCGCTGGTGATCTGCGGCTGCGTGTCCAACAGGCTGAAGACACGCGCGGTCGACGCCATCGCGCGTTGATAGAGGTCAAAGGTGCTGCCGAGCATGGTCAGCGGCCAGAGCAGGCGTTGGGTAATGTAGACCATAATGCTGTAGGCGCCGACATTGAGCCGCCCCTCCAACGCCATGAGGCCGCCAAAGAAGAGCATGGCAATAAAGCCGGCCACGATGATCATGCGGATCAGGGGCACAAAGGCTGAGCTCAGCTTGATCGCCGCCGCATTGCGCAGGCGATATTCATCACTTTCGTGACGGATGCGTTCGATCTCGAACTTTTCGGCGGTGAAGCTCTTGATCGTTGCAATGCCGCCCAGGTTGTTGGCCAGTTGGCTGTTGAGTAGACCCACCTGTTCGCGCACAGTGGCATAGCGGGGCGCCAAAAAGCCTTGAAACCAGACCGACGCCCACACGATAAAGGGCATGGGGACCAGCGCCATCCACCCCACCGACGGGGCCAACCCCAGATAGATGGCGCCGATTACGACGGTCGTGACGATCACTTGAATGATCTGGTTGGCGCCATCATCCAAAAAGCGCTCCAGTTGGTTGATATCGTCGTTGAGGATAGCCATCAAGCCGCCCGTGCTGCGGTCTTCAAAGTAGGCCAGCTCAAGGTCTTGCACATGGGCATAGGCGTTGAGCCGCAGTTCGTGCTGCAGGGTTTGCGCCAGATTTCGCCACGCCGTGCGATACAGGTATTCAAAGAGCGACTCTAAGGCCCAGATTACGCCTGTGGCAATGGCCAGCACCACAAACTGGGTGCGCACATCGGGGATACCGAAGCTGGCGATAAACGAATCCTGCCGGCGGACAATCACATCGACCGCAGCCCCGATCAACGCTTCGGGCGCCAGGTCGAAAAGTTTGTTCATTACCGAGCAAAAACTTGCCCAGAGCACCGAAGGGCGATGGTGGCCGGCGTACTCCCAGAGTCGCCGCAGGGGATGGAGGTTGGTTTGGGTGGCTACAGTCATGAGTGTGAATTCGGTGATGAGGTAAGAAGGGCGCACACGGCAACCCACCAAGGTTGTGGTGTGGCCCGCGATGATGGCCCGCGATTATGGAAGGTCGATTGCGAATTGGAGGCCCTGGGGCGTTACATTGGAGACGGAAATGCGACCGCCGTGCGCCTCCACGACCATGCGGCAGTAGGCAAGCCCAAGCCCGACATGGGGCTGCCCCTCTTCTTTCATCGTCAATACGGCAAACTTGTCGAAGATGCGCTCTTGATCATCCTCACGCAAGTGGGCGGCGGCATTGGTCACGGCGATCCGAAGCTTGACGTTGTCAGGCAGTTCAGGCGCGCTGCTGCGGTCGAGAAAGGCCAGTTCCACGGTCGATTGCGCAGGGGTGGACTTGATGGCATGGGCCATGAGATTTTCGAGCGCGCGCTGAAACAACACACCGTCCACCTCGATTGCGGTTGATTTGGTCGATGGTTCGATGATTTTGAGTTGGACACTGCGCGCGCTGAGCAGACCAGCGATCTTTTGACGGATGCCGTTGACAATGCGCTCCACGTCGAGCGGCCCACGAGCCAGCGGGATTGGTTCCTTGTCGAGCTTATTGAGGAGCAGGATATCCTCAAGAAACGAGCTTACATGGTGCGCCTCGTTAAAGATCATATCCAGATAACGCTCTTGTTCGGGCTGGAGATTGCCGCGTCGCTTGAGCAGTTGAATGTACAACATCACCGCCGCCAGCGGGTTGCGCATATCATGGACGATCATGTTGGAGAGCAGATCGCGCGTCTGGAGGGTATACTGCAACTCGTCATACTGACGCTTGACGCGCAGCATCGAGCGGATGCGTGCGCGGAGTTCAGGCGAGCTAAAGGGCTTGGTGATAAACTCGTCGGCGCCGGAATCAAGCCCCGCTACAAAGTCGGCAGTGCTGTCAAGCGCTGTGACCAAGATGATCGGAATATGGCGAAAATCGGCCATTTGTTTAATGCGACGGCAAGTTTCAAAGCCATTCATACCCGGCATCATCACATCCATAAGGATGATGTCAGGCGTCAATTGGCCCAGGTTTTCTATCGCATCAGCCCCGCTGGCGGCAAAGAGCAGGTTATAGCCCTCGCGTCGCAGCAGTGCTTCGAGCGTCTCGCGGGCGAGCGGATCGTCATCTACGATCAGAACGCGCGCCACTTTGGTCGATATAGTCATAAATGGATTGCCTTACTGGATAGGGTGGTTTAGCGCAAAATCAGAAATATCGTTCGCGTGGTTACTTTGAAGCCAGTGACCTCTAACAGAAATGCCACTTCGTCATTAGATCGTAAGTGTACGGCAGATAGATTGTAACAGGCAATCGCGCTTGGCAAAAATCAGGTAGGTGGCTGCTTAGCGGTTCGAGCACAACCTCAATGTGTTCTACAATCCTCCCGCGGTTTGACAAGGATGACCGCCCATGCTATCGTATCGGCATTCAAGCGATCCTGACCTGAGAACCCATCCGAATAAGGGTTGCGAGTCCCAACAGCTACACGCCGAATGGAGTTGGTCGCAGATTTATTCGGATAGGCGCTACAACCAAGCTAACTGGTAGGCAAGTTGTGAACCGCTACAAACGTGTGTTGAAGCATTTGCAGATGGCTGCGAGCAGCATTGCTCGGCAGTCTATTCTGGTTTGCCCTGCGTTTCGATCCAGCCCGCGCTCATATGAGCGCGGGTTTTCTTTTGGTTATTTTTATTTTTGGTTTAGCCGCTTGTCGCCATCTTGCGCAGGGGGACGGATGACGCCTGGATAACTTCCGGTTCAGACTGAACTCAACGAGAGCGGATGGCGACAACCCCGCTCTCGTTTTTTTTGTGCGAAGAATCCATCCGAATAACGGTTGTATCTCAAACTCTAGTTTCCGGTAAAAAAGTATCAAGCAGCCAGCTTATGACGGCGATGAGC